>NZ_JAKFGB010000014.1:300000-600000 GCF_022267515.1 Rubinisphaera margarita
TGCTGAAGGAAGATGTGCCGTTCGTTCCGTTGACGGTCGGCGGCTTTCAGGAAGCGAGCCGGCGTCCGGGGACCGAATCGGTGGGACTGGCCGGCGGGATGGCGTGGCTGCTGCAGGATTACGAGCAGAACCGCGAAGAGTATCATACCGCATTGTTGAACCTGAGAGACCGCTTCGAACAGGGGCTCATGGCTCGGCTCGAAGGAATTACCATTCACGGCTACGAAGCTCCCCGTCTGCCGAATACGAGCAACGTGGCCTTCGCGGGCCTCGACGCCGAGGCTTTGCTCGTCGCTCTCGATCTGGCCGGGATTTGCTGTTCGCTCGGCAGTGCCTGCGCCAGCGGCTCCGCCGAACCTTCTCCCGTACTGCTGGCGATGGGAATCGATCGCGAACAGGCAAAGTCGGCTCTCCGATTCAGCGTGCACCGCTTCCTGACGCTCGACGACATTGATGACGCCGTGAACCGAATTGTCGACGTGGTTTCCCGGTTGCGGAGTCTATAATCCCGCACCATGCGAGCGTTCTACAGCGACCACCACAAACTGCCTCTGCCATCGAAGCATCGCTTCCCGGTCGACAAGTACCGGCTGCTTCGCGAGAGAATCATCAGCGAAGGCATTCTTCGCGAAGAGGATGTCGTCGCCTCACCAGCTGCGACGGATGAGCAGATCCTTCGGGTCCACTCCCGAGACTATCTGCAAAGCCTGATCGAGGGGACGATCGATTCCAAAGAGATGGGACGGATTGGCTTTCCATGGTCGCCGGAGCTTGTGGTTCGTTCGCGACATTCCACCGGCGCGACCATTGCCGCTGCTGAGGTGGCTCGCACGGAACGGCTCGGCATCAATCTGGCCGGCGGAACGCATCACTCGTTTGCCGATCGCGGAGAAGGGTACTGCGTCTTCAACGATGTCGCCTGTGCGATTCGCGATCAGCAGTCGCGTTTCGGCCACGGTTCCTATCTGATCATCGATTGCGATGTGCATCAGGGGAACGGGTCAGCGGTCATCTTCGCCGACGATCCGCATGTCTTCACCTTCTCCATTCATGGGGCCAAGAACTTCCCCCTTCGCAAAGAAGAAAGCGATCTCGATATCGCCCTGCCGGACGGAACAACCGACGGGGATTATCTGGAACATCTCAGCGAAGGACTGTTGCGGGCTTTCACGGCATCGCGGCCCGATTTCATTTTTTATCTCGCCGGAGCCGATCCGTTCATGAACGATCGCTTCGGCAAGATGAAACTGACAAAGCCCGGCCTGCGCCAGCGTGACGAACTCGTGCTGACCGAATGTGCCCGCCGCGAACTGCCGGTCGTCATCGCCATGTCGGGGGGCTATTCGCCCGATCTGAATGACATTGTCGATATTCAGTCGACGACGATTCAGACGGCGGTTGAGTTGCTGACATGAAAAAGACGGCTCCTTTCCAATTCTGAAAAGAAGCCGCCACTTGATCTCGGTTCCGGTTGTCTAAGCTCGATGATCGCGCCCGAACTCGAAGAGGGATTCGAGAGCCGCGACTCCAAGATCTTCGATCTCCGGAGAGGGTTCCGGGACTCGACTCGCGAAGTCAGACGGCTTGTCCGAATTCGACTGCTGAGATCCGCTCGAATCCTGATCATCCGGCGTGTTCAGCACCCGCCGTGCCAGATCCATCATCGTCGGTTCATCGCGTCGAGACCGCTGAGTCATCATATCGGGAGCCGCCTGAAGATCGGCATCGACGATCGTATCCTGACCGGGGCCGCCGATGAGGCTGTCTCGGCCCGGTCCACCCACGAGCATGTCATTGCCGTGTTCTCCACGCAGCGAATCGTTCCCCTCTTCGCCGAAGAGGAAGTCGTCGTCAGCGCCGCCGTAGATCTGATCGTGACCTTCGCCGCCACGAATGAAGTCGATGCCGCTGGCACCGAACAGACGATCGTTGCCTTCATTCCCTTCGATGACGTCGTTCCCGCGAGAGCCGTTGATCACATCGTTCCCGGCTCCTCCAATCAGCAGATCATTGCCGATGCAACCGACGATCAGGTCATCGCCCATGTTGCCGTAGACCACCATGGACGCTTCAAGATCCTGGCCGGTCGCACGAATATCGTCGTTCCCGCTGCCACCGGCGATCGAGATGATTTCGAATCCGCCATTCTCGACCCGGTGACCGTTGACGTAGACCATGCCGGGTTCGATGTCGATGTTGTCCGCCTTCGGCGTCCCGGCGACATGGACGACATCATCTCCATCATGACCGCCCCAGAGGACAATGCCTCCCTCAATCGCGTCGAGATGCATCCCGCCTTCGATCACCACCCGATCGTTGACGTTGTCACGCCCGATGATCCGAACCTGATCGACTTCGCCGACCGGGCGGGACATCATCACAACGCCGGTCAACTGATCGACAATCTGGACGTTGCCGTCACGAATCTGCACGCGGGTCACCTGATCGGGACGATCCCCGGGGACCCGGTACTCCATCACCGACTCGGCGAAGAAGATATTGTCCTGCGGAATGATTACGTTCGAGTTGCGTTCGATCACATCGGCCAGGGAAGTCTGTTTCACCTTGAACAGCGCCTCGCCTCCGAGCACATTTTCGTACCAGAAGCGATCGCCATCGCGGAGACGGGTGAACTGATCGACCAAAACGGCCCGCACGAGTTCGCCCACGCTCGATCCCTGCACATGATCTTCCGCCAGCATGCCGACCCACAGATCGATCTCATCGACGGAGTCGTAAACCGATTCGAGCCGAGCGACAACATCGGGATTCGATGAAATCTGGTCGAACGAAGTCACGCGGGCCAGCCCCATGTCTTCGCGAGTCTGGTTGTAATCGGCCAGACCATGATCGCGGCCGCGTTGAATATTCAGCGAGGCCAGGTCGAACCCGCCCGAACCTGGAGGGCCGAACAGGAAGTTGCGAACGTCATCGATAATCTGGTTGTCGAACTCCTGGGCCAGCTGAGAAGCCGCTCCCTGAAGCAGAGAATCGATCCCGGTCGTCGCGACTTCACTCGGGTTGAAGAAGGCATCCCGCAAAGAGATGTGACCTTCGTCTGCGACGGTGCCGTCAGAGTTCAACCGCTGCAGTTCCGACGAAAGGAACGTGTGCCCCAACCGATAGGCGGCTGTGGAGAACTCGTTCGCAATGTTCGGATTCACGCTCGAATCGTAGCCTTCGTAGGCGCCGATCGCTCCGTTGCCGAGCAGAGCGGGGAGGAACTCGTTGAACGTGATGTGCTGGAGTTCGGCTCGAACGATGCTGCGGGCCTGCTGGTAGATCTCCTCGTCAGTCAGACTCGGATTGCGATTGCAGATCTGCTCAGCCAGTCGATTGTGCTCCCGTACCCAGATAGTATGCATCGAAGTCAGCGCGAGGTTCTCGTTGGCCCGGATATCCCCGGCCAGGAACAGGGCGGCGCTCGTGCCGCCGGCGTTCGGCAATCCCGCCTCATTGTAAGGAAGAAGGTCTCCCTCACTGGTTTTGAGCCTGCCGTTGGAGAACGTCCGCAATGCCGCGGCTCGAACGTCATCCGATCCGTAGATTACAGAGCCATCGATGAACGCCGTGATGACGTTGACCTGCTGACGCGGATTATCAACATCGGTGCCGGTCTCATGATCGTATTCCGAGCGCGAGAGCGAAATCACCTGAGTGCCGGTGCCGTACGGATCGAACCAGGGATCACCGATTGGAACCCCGATGTCGGCTGCTTCCGTCTCGGGATTGGGATCGGTCAGATCGATATCGTGATCGAGGAACTGTCCCCACATCCAGAGGTAGTCGGTGAGATAGCGGTCGTTGGCCACCGAGTCAGACTGACTCGCAACGGCGTTACTGATCTCACGGGCACTGGCACGCAGCTCTCCGCCCATCGAAGAGATGCCGTCGCCATACTCAACGGCAGAGAGTCGTTCGAGCTGCTCGCCAACGCTGCCCCAGTCGACGTTGGTCAGGTTGTTTCCTGTCCCGTCGATGCTGGCGTACTCAACCGACGAGCCGCTGAGCAGCATTCGTTGTTCGCAAGTTTCGATCTGAATCGGCTGGGTGCCGCTGACTGCGCGCAGGGATTTCCGCAGGTTTTTTCGGGGTGTCATCGCAAACTCCGTGGGCCCGAAGTCGAGAAAGAGGCAGGAAGGATTCCCGCTTCTCAGAAAGGCAAAGCATCTAGGTGGTTAAACGAGCGGATTCTCAAGATTCCACACCGGGATCGAGAATTCAAAGTGCCCGCCGGCAGCGATGCGACGCCAGCTGCTCAACTTCGGATAAGACTTACTATTTGAATTTATCGAATTTTCGTCGACGGCTTATCCAAGCGTTTATTCTGGAACTTAGGGGACACCGTAAACAATGAAGTTTTCGGAAAACTTGCGGGATAGCCCCCTAATGGACTCTAATGCCCTCTCCCAAATGGAATGTCATGCTGCACATCCGGTCCAAGGTCCCATGTCCGCCGAATTCCAGCATTCACTGCTAAATCTGCCCGAGAACGAGTTCGCGCGAGCGGCCCTGGAGCGGTTGCTCTCCGCCGATCCCGATTTCGCTCCGCCTCTGGTTTTGATTCACGGCCCCTCCGGAACCGGCAAGTCGCATCTCATCATGCATGCTGCGAACCGGTTCCTGACGCAATTTCAGGACGTCAACTTCCGCATTCTGCCGATTTACGAGTTCGCCTCGCTGAATCTCGAAGCCGCCTCGACCGGCAAACCGATTCCCCAACTCGACGACCTCGGCGATCTCGATCTGCTCGTCTGCGAAGAACTTCACCACATCGAACGGCAAAGCTGGCTTCAGAAAAAACTGCTTGTTCTGATCGACGAGATTCTTTCCTTCGGCGGCCGCGTCATCCTCTCTTCACAAATTCCGATTGGAGAGTTCCAACAGTCGCTTCCCAAGTTGATCAGTCGCGGTCATGCCGGAATTACAGCTCATATCCCTTATCCGGAACGACATAGCCGCATCAGCCTGCTGCATCACTACTCCCAGCATCGGGAGCTCTATCTTCCGACACAGAGCTGTGAAATTCTGGCGGACCGGTTGCCAGTTTCCCCGCGCGAGTTGTACGGCGTGATTGCCCAGCTCGAAGCCGTCGCTCAGATCGAGAATCAGGAATTGACGCCGGACGTGATCCGCAACTTTCTCGAACTGCAGCACGATGGGCAGAAGCCCTCGCTGGCGGAGATTGCCAAAGCCGTTGCCCGCGAGTTCGGCGTCACCCTCAAAGCGATCCGCTCCGCCACTCGAGAGCGAAGCCTGTTGATCCCCCGACAAACGGCGATGTGGCTGTCACGCGACCTGATTCAGGCCAACTACGCCGAGATCGGCCGTTATTACGGCAACCGCAGTCACAGCACGGTGATGCATGCCTGCCAGGCCGTGCAGCGAAAGATCATCGAGAACCCCGAACTCGACTTTCGCCTCGCCCAGCTCCGCCGCCTTCTGCAGGGCCTCCCGGCCAAACCTCGCTAAGCACGAGTCAGGTGTCCGTAAAGATATTGACGCCTTCCCCGGTTTTCGGCACGATTCCCCGGTTTTCGTTCTGTAGTCCACCCGGAAAAGGAATCCGATGTCGGAATCTGAGCTCAGCCCCTCAGCCGAGGATCCTGACGTTTTCAGCGAATCCGCAATCGAAGAAGCGTACATACTGGCTCTTCGCGCCTCCGAAGAAGCGGGGATGGTTCCGCCTCAGGTCGAGCTGGAACCGGCCGACTGGGAACAGGTCGAGCACGCCACTCCGCAAGATTCCGAACCCCCCGCACCTGTCGCCGAGGTTCCAGACGAGGATGTTCTCACCTTCAAACGGCCCCGACATACGCCCGAGCAGATTATTGAAGCCCTGCTGTTCGTCGGTGGCGAAAAACTGACGGCTCGCAAGCTCGCCGGTTTCATTGGGCATCAATGCCAGGATGAAACGATCCGCGAGTACGTGGAGACCATCAATCAGAAGTATCGGGATCAGCTGCGGCCCTACGAGATCATTCTCGGCGAGGAGGGCTACCAGATGACGCTCAATGCCGAGTATCAGCGGCAACGGAACTCCGTCTTCGGACTTGGTCCCCGCGAAGTTCGATTGTCCCAGGACGTTCTGGAAGTCCTGTCGTTCGTCGCCTTTCAGCAGCCGGTGACCAAAAGCGACCTGGAACAGCTCGACCGCTCCGGAACGATGTCCTCGTTGAGGCAGCTCATCCGCCGGGAGCTCGTTGAAACGAGCCGCCGGGAGGATGGAGACGTGGAATACCGGACGACGGACCGATTTCTGACGCTGTTCGGCTTGAGCAGCCTGCAGGATCTGCCAAGGACCCGGGATCTGAAACTGAAGTAGCCTCGTCCGTCACCGGAAAGCTGCTACGCCACTGCGCTGGTGAACTGACAACCGGCGTAGACAGTCGAGGCACACTGAACGGCTTCGAGCATCATTTCGTGCGATACGCCAACCTCATTCGCTTTGGAGATGTGGCCCTGCACGCACGGTTCGCAGGCATTCAGATCACTGATCGCAATGTTAACCAGTTCAATCAGCGGGACTTCCAGACTCGTGGAAGAGAAAGTGTGGGCCCGCAGTCCGACCGGCATGCCATCGAAGCGATCGGTGCCGGAGATCTTACGGAACTTGAAAAACGTGTTGTACATGTAGTTTGTCGTCGAAATGGCGACCAGTTCCGCCAGTTGCTGCTCACCCCAGCCCAGGTCCCTGCAGCGTTGGGTGTAGAATTCGACCCAGTATTTGCTGTGGGCATGAACGGCGACGGCCAGGGCAATCGCGGCCTTGGAGTTCTCGTCGATTTTTCCCGGTGACCAGACGAACTTCTTGAAGTTCATGTAGAAGTCGCCGAGAAAGGGCTCGACATTCCCCATCAGCAGGAAACCTTCAGGCAGTGGCTCCGGGCCCAGCAAATCGTGCAGGCGACCGTACACTTGAGCCACTTTTCCTTCCGCATTCTCTTCCGCAACCGGCTTCAGCCCAAGCATTCTATCCTCACAGTCCACTCGTAGTTCACAATGCGGTCAATCCATGTCCCCGAACATGGCCACTCATCGAGCGTATCGAGGACGTGAAGCAATTCTAGTGCCGGGCGACGATCCGTCAAAACACCCGGTGTCCGAGGGCTATCGGCAGAGCGAATCCTCCCTCCGCAATGTCGCAGTTCCCATCGATTTCCTGAGATCGGCAGCCGGCCGGAAAATTGCTCGTGACCTGAATTGCCGGTTTTGTTTAGGATACGTCTCTACTGAGGACCGCGGTCGACGTGGTCGACACTGAAACTCGCGGGAGTCCCTGTACAAGAAGGATCTGAGGGATGAGTTCGATGACTGGCTGGAAATTTGCGTCTCTACTTCTCTTCGCTGGTTACCAGCTTTACTCACCAGCATTGCTCCCCGCTGCAGACACGCCGGGAGCTGACCTGGCCCTCTCCTTCCGCCCGATGCAGAAGGATGTGGTCTACGAGGAAATCGACAAGGCGGACTACGCCAGCTGCAAAGTCGAAATTGATCGGCAGGACAAGGTGTCCGGCTGGGTCGTTTTCGGACCCGACGGGCAGGTTCTCCGCCGGTTCTGGGATACCAACGGCGACAACGTGGTCGACCAGTGGCGATACTATGATCGCGGTTACGAGGTCTACCGCGACATGGACACCAACTTCAACAACAAAGTCGATCAGTCCCGCTGGTTGAACATCGCCGGCACCCGCTGGGGCATCGATACCAACGAAGACGGCCGACTCGACCAGTGGAAAGTCATTTCCGCCGAAGAAGCCTCTCGTGAAGCCATTCTGGCCATGGCCAAGGGGGACGCTCAGCGGCTCTCTCTGGTCCTCGTCAACGGCGACGATATCAAGAAGCTCGGGCTGGCTGCGGATCTGGCCGAAAAGATGAACAAGGACCTCGCGAACCCCGCCGAAACGATGCGGACTCGGGTCTCCTCCTCGAAAGTCGTCAACGCGGCCACGCAATGGATACGGTTCGACAGCTCCATGCTGATGCCTTACGTGGTTCCCGTCGACGAAGGCAAAGCCAATCAGGATCTCATTGTCTATGAGAACGTGATGGCCATCGTCGAAACGGCCGGCGAGACGGGCTTCGTGCAGATCGGCGAAATGATGCAAATCGGCAATGTCTGGAAGCTCACGCAGATTCCGGCTCCGATTGAAGGCGAGACGCTCGAAATGACCGACGGAGGCACGCTGATGCAGCCCTCCATGGCCGCCGCCACACCCGGCATGGCCGCTCAATCCGAGATCTCGCCCGAAATGCGAAAACTGCTGACCGACCTGCAGGAACTCGACAGCAATGCTCCGACGCCGCAGTCAACCGCAGCAGACCTGGCTCGCTACAACAGCCGCCGCGTCGAAATCCTGCGCGGTCTACTCGCGATCTCCTCGACCGAGGAAGAACGCGAACAGTGGCTGACGCAGCTGATCGACGGACTCGCCGCGGCTGTCCAGACCGGAAAATATTCGGAAGGGGTCCGCCAGCTGGCCGCCGTCGAAGCCGATCTGGTCAAGCAGCGACCAAATTCGCCACTCGTTTCCTACACGGCTTATCGCCGGTTGCTCGCGGAATACACAATGAAGCTGCAGGCTGCTCCGGCAGATAACGCCGAACGGGAAGCCCTGCAGACCTGGTGGCTGACTCAGCTCAAAACGTTCGTTGATACCTATCCGAAATCGGACGACGCCGCCGACGCCCTGCTGCAACTGGCCATCACCGAAGAGTTCAGTGGCAACATGGATGAGGCGAAGAAGTGGTATACCTCCCTCTCGACCAACCATGCGAAAACCGACGCGGGCGAACGGGCTATCGGAGCATTGCGACGAATCGGGCTGGAAGGCAAACCGCTGCAGCTCAAGGGATCGGGCATCGATGGCAAGCCGGTCGATCTGGCCTCCTATCGCGGCAAGGCCGTCCTGGTCATCTTCTGGGCGACCTGGTGTCAGCCCTGCACCGAAGACCTGCCCCAGCTGAAAGCTCTGTACGATCAGTATCGGGCGAAGGGCTTCGAGATCGTCGGGATCAATCTCGATACGCAGCGTGAAGCGGTCGTGCCCTACATCAATCAGCACGGCAACCGCTGGGCGCACATCGCCGAACCGCAGGGACTCGAAGGCCGTCTCGCCATCGACTTCGGCATCATCTCCGTGCCGACCATGTTCCTCCTCAACCAGCAGGGCGTCGTCGTCAGCAACTCCACTTCCGTGGAAGACCTCAAAGAGGAACTGCCGACTCTACTGCCGTAGTCACTCTTGAGACGAACGCACAAAGTGACATGCCCACGCTTGCGTGGGCATGTTTCGTTTGATGACAACCTTCCGACGCCGAATAGTCAGACGAAGGGGGCCTCTGCCGGCTTGCCCGGCAGGGCGATCACAACCCTGCGGGATCCTCAACTGACGCTCGAACGTCACTGTTGTCCCTCGCTGACGTTTCGGGTTGAGAGGCGTATTGCGACAGCCGGCGGCGGGAGACGCTTACGAGCTCTGGGACATCCACCAGAGTTTCCACGTGCGTTCGTCAAAGCCGAAGTCGGCGTCGGTCAGCGTCTGCAGAGCGTCGAGCACTTCCGGGTTCTGCTGCTGGACCCGAACGGTTTCCCAGCGGAAGGAGTTGGCTCCCGGGAAATGGATGTTGGCCGGATCGATCGCGCCGGTCAGCAGACCGGCTTCAATGTCCGGCGGTAGCGCGACCCGCGTGCCGGGAGCGACGGCTCCGCCCGGTCCCATGGAAACGCCCACGGTCGGATTGGGCACCTTGATTCGATAGGAGTGGGTCGTCACCAGTGCTTCAATCAGACGAGGCACGGCGACTTCGCTGCCCATCTGCTTGAGTCCTGAGGCCGCTCGGCGGACGACGACATTCTGCTCATCCTGCAGGTGCTGAATGAATTCCGCCACGGCGAGTTGTCGCTGTTCCGGGGCGATCTTCTCGACCGACCGCATCCGCAGCCCCTGATCGCCGTCAAAGACGGACATCCGCACCAGAGCTGATGTCGCCTGCGGACCGGGAATCTGCTCCAGAACTTCAATATACAGCAGACGCAGGTCCCGCGATTCCTGTTCGCCAAGATACCGCTGCAGACTGGGAATCGCCGATCCGTCGGTGATCTCACGGAAGTTCTGCAACGCCAGTTCCCGCTGAGTATCGCGGCGGCCGGTCAACCAGTCCGACCACATCGCGACCTTGCTGTACCATTCCTTCTGACGCTCCCGCTCTTCGCGACTGTGCTCAAGCAGAAGTTTCTCTTCCGGCGTAATATACCGCCCCCGGAACTTCACATAGCCCTGATCGATCATGTGCTCTTCGAGCGTGGTCCACTTCCCATTGCGTTCGACGTGGCCGAGTGCCCGATGAGCCACCTCGTTCTCGGGATCGAGCTCGATCACTTTTTCGAGATGCAGATCGCGCTGACGCGACAGATGCTGCTCCCGACACCATTCCGACATGTCCCAGTGGGCTTCGACCGTTTCGGGAAGCAGCCGCGACTTGAGCTCATACTCTTCGTAGGAGAGCGGGCGACGGGTTTCGAATTCGACGTCGCGAGCGAAGACCGTCACCACTGATCCAGTCACCGTTCTGACGGCAACATACAGTCCCAGGTCCTGAGGACCAGTGATGATCTTCCCCCGAATTTCTCCGCCCGACTTGAGGCGCACCAGATCCGCCCGCGCGCACAGCGGGCTCAGTATTAACACGGCCAGAGCAGCCGCGACCGGAATTCGGATTGGAAGCAGGGCGTAACGCATGATGTTGGACGGAGTAGAATGCTGTGTCTCGAGTGATTCGCGGCTTGGAAATCCGTTCACAACCAGCTGACGGTTTATTATGCCGGGAAACCCGGGAGTGACAAGGAAATTCTCTCGGCAGGCTCATGCTGGGCGAGGGGAGTCCTTCCGTGTCCGACGGTCCTCGAAGCAACAAAACCAGAAGCATTCGGCAGCGCCCGCTCCAGTCCATTCCGAATGCACTTATTATGTCGGCAAAATTATCGCTGGACTCGCATTTCAAGCAGACAGATACTGGATTCGCGGGATTTCTTAGCGTTAGACTCGAATTGCGACGATGTTGAGGGAGGAGCCGCTCCGACTGCGGAGTGCCTGCGCGTGGCCATTACGGGGCCTACTCAGCCGTCCGGCCCGGTTGCGTCTCATGATGTGGAACAGGTGGAGTTTGCCGATGATTCGGAATATTCAGGTTTTGAGTGCACTACTCGTCCTCGTGGCAGCGACGGAGGTGTCCGCTCAAGTCAATCGACTCAGTGCGAACCCCATTCCCACAGCGCGCAACCTGAACCGCTACGGGCTGGAAGTGACCTGGGCCAGTCAGGCGACGCTGGAAGTCGGGCTCGACAAAATCGCCCATGTCGCCATCGATGAACGCTCCGTCGTCGCGCTGAGTCAGGCCGGAATGGTCTCGATGTTCGACGCCGAGACCGGGCAGAAGATGTGGGTCGCCCGAGTCGGCCGCGGCGTGCAGGCAACGTTTATGCCGGTCATGAACGACACGCAGGTGCTCATCGTATCCGGAATGACGCTGTACGCTCTCGATCGGGCTCGTGGCGGAATCGAATGGCAGATCAAACTGCCGCAGATGCCGTCGACCGGCCCCTCCGCCGATGACGACCAGATTTATATCGGGGCTCTCGATGGCAGTGTGTACGCATTCGATCTGCGTCGGATTGCTGAGCTGTATCAGGAACGAATGCTGCCGGAGTACTCACTCTCGACGCGCGTCTGGCGTTATAAAGCGGGCAAGAAGATCACGTCTCCGCCGGTCCGTTACGGCCGGTCCGTCAGCTTTGCCAGCCTCGACAACTCGTTGTATACCGTCAGCGCGAATTCGCGGAATCTGCTGTTTCAGTTTGAAACCGATGCCCCGATTTCCGCTCCGCTGGTCATCTACAAAGATTACGTGTTCCTGGCTTCCGAAGATTTTAACTTCTACTGCCTGCAGGCCTCCAATGGGCAGGTCCGCTGGTCGTTCCTGTCCGGCCTTCCAATCCGCAAGGCCCCGCATGTCATTGAAGGAATGGTTCGCGGAGTTCGGTCAGAAGTCGTCTACGTGCTGCCAGAAACCGGGGGCATGTCGGCGATCGATGCTTTCAACGGGAATCTCATCTGGAGCCAGCCGCAGCGGCGGGCTGTCGACTTTCGCGGCGCCACGGACAACTATCTGTTCGTGACGGACGAGATTGGCAACATTCTCATTCTTGAACGGGACTTCGGCCGTGTCATCGGCAATATCGCCGCCAACACTTACACGATCAACACCGCCAACGATCTGTCGGACCGCCTCTTCATGGCCCGGCCCGATGGACTGATTGTGATGATCCGCGAACACGACAGTACATTCCCGAAGTACTACAAGTTCCCGGAACGCCGCCCGATCATGCCGGAACTCTTCGATCCGGAACTCCACACCGAAGAAGCTGAAAACGCGGAGAACATCGACAACGTTCTGCCGGGCAACGGAGATGACTCGACCACGCTGCCGGGGCAGGAGTAAGAGACGGAGAACTCACGCTCTCTGAGTGACTACAGCAGATTGTCGCGGTATCCGTCCGGCGATCGATACAGGGCTGCATCGACGCACGATGCGATGTGGATGATCCATCCCAACCAGACGCACCAGAGCAGGCTGGCAACAACGAAGTGCACCAGGGCCGAGAAAATCCGTCCCTGGACCAGCTGGCCCAGCCCGGGATAAAGGAAACTGGCCAGCGCGGCGATAACGTTTGCTGTGGATCCGGGTCCTGTCATATTCCTGACCTGTTCGGTGAAAACTCGATGGGGTTTTGAGGTGGGCGTTCGGGTCTAACCAGCAATATCGATGCCGATCTACTCCAGCGACAGCTCATTAAGCAGCCGACCGCGATGATCGATCGCATCCGGGTATTTTTCTTCCAGCTCGGTGAGTAACCGTTCGGCCTCGGCGTCCTGGCCCGCCTGCTTCAAATGATACGCGAGCAGGAACCGGCCGTATGCCCCGACCTGAACTCCGTTCCCATAATAGCAGTCGCTAAAGTCGTCGATCGCCTGCTTCAGGTACCGGATCTGCTGATCCCCCTTCGTCATCTGTCCCAGATACAAAATCGCACAACCAGTTCGGTTAGCCTTCTTGTACTTCTCAACAAGCGTTTTCAGACTCTCGACCGCTTCCGGCGACTGCCAGTTATCGTTCGCGACCTGATACAACCGCTCGATCGACTGCAGATCCTCCCGCGTATAGGTCTCGACATCCTGGCGCATCCGTTCGCGGGCCGCCGTGCGCTGTCGAACCACCAGATCTTCCCGGTTCTGCTCTTTCAGCATCGGCTCCAGCTTTTTCTCCAGCGATTCGAGCCGCTCTTCCAATTGCCTGACGCGAGCCGCAAGGTCAGCATCCTCGTCAGCCTGAGCCGGGACACCGGAAAACGAAAGAGCCGTCAGCAGAGTAGCCAGCACAAACAACTGAGTCCGCAACATGATTCACTCCCGGCGCATTGGATAACCGAATCGATCCTTCGGGGAAAACGCACGGCTGGGTGCGCAGGTTCATCATATCGTGTGAAATCCGTTTTTCGAGATGAACTCGCGAAACCTGCGTGAATGCCTGCGCTGGCAATTCCGGCTCGTCAGTCGATACGATGGCGTCGTTCGCATGTCACCCTGAAGGATCTTATCGATGCATCGACACTCGCTGCTCCCGCTCCAGTTCGTCGGCCTGTTTCTCCTCCTCATCGCCATGCATGTCTCGGCTGCTCCGGCCTTCGCCGATGACGCGGCGGAATTTCATGAGCTTCTCGATGAACACTGGGAGTGGAAGCTCGAGTCGAATCCGCTTGAGGCGACCTACCTGGGCGATAAACGCTTCAATGATCGGTGGCCCGACCTGCGTCCCGCGACATTTCAGGAAGAACAGAAACAGCTGCAGAACTTCCTGAAGCAGCTTCGCACCATCGATGCGAGCCAGCTGCAGGGCGAAGACGCGGTCAGTTATCAGCTCTTTGAACGTCAGCTCAGGATGCAGATCGAGGGATTTCGATACGGCTGGCATTTCGTGCCCTTCAATCAGCGGGGCGGGGTTCAGACTGCCAATGAGATCGCCGATCAGCTCTCGTTCAAAACCGTGAAAGACTACGAAGACTGGCTCACTCGCCTGGAGTCGTTCGGCACCTACATGGATCAGAACATCGGCTTGATGCAGCAGGGAGTCGATCGGGGTATCGTGCATGCTAAGGTTGTCATGCAGCGGATTCCGAATCAGATCCGCAGGCAGATCGTCGACGATCCCCGCGCCAGTCTCTTCTGGCAAGCCTTCCGCAGTTTTCCAAACGACTTTGACGAAGCAACCCGAAATCGTCTCGAACAGCGAGCCGAAGCGGCTATCAGCGAAGTGATTGTTCCCGCGTTCCGGAAGTTCGATACGTTTTTCACGGAAACCTACTTCCCGGCCTGCTTCGATGAAGTCGGCGTCCGCCAGATTCCCAACGGACAGGAGTTCTACGCCCATCGAGCCCGACTCTACACCACGACCGACCTGACGCCGCAGGAGATTCACGACATCGGACTGGCCGAAGTCGATCGCATCCGCAAGGAGATGGAGACCATCATTCGCGAGGTCGAATTCGAAGGCTCGTTCGGCGAGTTTCTGGAGTTCCTGCGAACCGACGATCAGTTCTACTACGAGGATCCCAACGAACTGTTCGAGGCTGTGCAGGCCGTCTGTAAGAAGATCGATCCTGAGCTGATCAAACTCTTCCGCAAACTGCCGCGCATGCCTTACGGCGTGAGGCCCATTCCGGAATCGATTGCGCCCGACACCACCGCCGCCTACTATATGGAACCCGCCGCGGACGGTTCGCGAGCCGGCAACTACTACTTCAATCTATACAAACCCGACCAGCGGCCGATCTACACGATTGAAGCGCTGTCGTTGCATGAAGCCGTGCCGGGGCATCACCTGCAGATCGCGCTGGCCATGGAGCTGGATAACCTGCCGGCCTTCCGTCGCTACGGCGGCTACACGGCATTTGTCGAAGGCTGGGGATTGTACAGCGAGAGTCTCGGGTACGACCTGGGACTTTATAAGGACCCGTATTCCCGCTTCGGCCGACTGACATACGAAATGTGGAGGGCCATTCGGCTCGTGGTCGACACCGGCATGCATTCGCTCGGCTGGTCACGTCAGGATGCCATCGATCTGTTCGTGAAACACACGGCCAAGTCTCGCCTCGACATCGAGAACGAAGTCGACCGATACATCTCCTGGCCGGGGCAGGCACTCGCCTACAAGATTGGCGAACTCAAGATCCAGGAACTTCGCAGAAAAGCCGAAACCGAACTCGGTGATGAATTCGATATCCGCGACTTCCACGATGCCCTCCTCTCCCACGGAGCGGTCACTCTCGACGTCCTCGAACAACTGATCGATGACTGGATCGCCGAACAGAAACGGTGAGACGGATCCGACCACCAGGCCGGTCAACTCCCGCAGGCCGTTCTAATTTCGCCGGGCACCGAAGCGAGACGCGATGCTCGGGTGTCACCTGTCTGGGGGTGTACGGTCGATGAAAAGCTGATGAAGCCGGCGTGCCTCTCGGCGGGGAAGTTGACTTTCTCTGGCGGTCGGGCGATAAACAGGTTGCTCTGTTTCGCTGTTTTAAGGACCTGCCATGCAATTCTCCCCTGCCCTCCGGTGTGTACTTCTTGCAGGCATTGCCTGCTCGACATTGACCGCGACTGCGGAAGAACCGAAGCCCGCTGACACCACTGAGGCGACTGCTCCCGAAGCAAATCCTCTCACGCCGAATCTGATTCACGGACGGCATCTGCATCCGCGGAATGCGAAGCACCCGACTGTGCCGCCGCATCAGGATCGCTTTTATTCAACGCGATCGAGTCAAATCACGCTGCCCCTGCCGGGCGAAGAGGATGCCTTTAGTTTTGTGGTCTTCGGCGATCGCACCGGGGGACCGCCGGAAGGCGTGAATGTTCTGGCTGATGCGGTCCGCGACGCCAATCTGCTGGAGCCGGATCTGGTGATGACAGTTGGCGACCTCATCAACGGCTACAACCAGACCGATGAGTGGATCGTCGAGATGAAGGAATACAAGGAGATCATGAGCAACCTGCTCTGTCCCTGGTTTCCCGTCGCCGGCAACCACGACGTCTACTGGCGTCCGCTCACCGACCCCAACATCCCGGCCAAACAGCACGAAGAGCACTACGAGATGCACTTCGGTCCGCTGTGGTATTCATTCAAGCACAAGAACTGCAACTTCGTCGTGCTGTACTCGGACGAAGGGAATCCCGAAACCGGTGAGAAGAGTTTCAATCGACCCGAGAACCAGACCGTGAGCGAGGAGCAGTTCGAGTTTCTGCAGGAAGCTCTGGAACGGGGCAAGGATTGCGACCACCAGTTCCTGTTCCTGCATCATCCCCGCTGGCTTGGTCGGGGCTATGGCGACGATTGGAAAGTCCGTGTGCACCCGCTGCTGAAAGAGCAGGGCAATGTGACGGCTGTGTTCGCTGGCCACATTCATTACATGCGTTCCGATCCTGCTGACGGCATCGAGTATCTCTCGCTCGCTACCGTCGGAGGCAACCAGACCAGCAAAGTGCCGCAGGCAGGGTTCCTGCATCAGTATCATGTCATCACCGTCCGCCCGAAACAGGTGGCGATGGCATCGTTCCCCGTGGGCGAAGCGATGGACGTGCGGGAGATTACCGGCGAACTCCAGGCCGAAACACTCGCACTGGCGGCTCAGCGTCCGGAAATCGAGGGCGTGTTGACCGTTGCTCCGGAAGGGATCGAGGCTTCCACGATCAAGGTCAAGGTGAGCAATCCGTCGAGTCGTCCGGTGGACTACACGCTCACGCCCGGCAGTGAAGATCTTCGCTGGGAAGCGGCTCCCGATCACCTGCACAACAAGCTGCTGCCGGGAGAGTCCCACACCGTTGAGTTCAAGATTCAGTATCGCGGCTCAGGAATCGATCAGTTCTTCCGCCCGATCGAGATTCTCCACTCGCAGGATTACCTGGCCGAGACGACTCGCTATTCCCTGCCTCAGACCTCTACCGCAGTGGATATGAAGGTCGTAGTGCCGCAACTGGCTTCGCCGAAGGAATTGCCCAACCGGGCCCTCTATCTGGATGGCGAGAATGATGCGGTCATGGTCGCTTCCGAGGCACTCAAGTTGCCGCAGGGGCCGTTCACAATGGAAGCCTGGTTCAAAGCCGAGAGCTACGGCGATCGCGTCGGTTTTCTCGCCAAGACCGAAGGGAGTGAGACCTCGATCTTCCTGAATAATGGACAGCCTCACGCGAGCATTCATCTCGGCGGTTCTTATCGCACGGTCAATGGCCCCACGAAGATTCCAACCAGCGAATGGCATCACATCGCTACGGTGTTCGACGGCGAACGCTGGTCGATGTTCGTCGATGGCAAACTCGTCGGCCGCACCGAAGTGGAGCCAACCTGGTCACGAAAGCGGAATGATCTTCCGTTGTACGTCGGAGCCGATCCCGGTCGCGACGGCAGCCCCGGTTCATTCTTCCACGGCTGGGTCGATGAAGTCCGGATTTCAACCACCGCGAAGTACAACGGCACCTTCGAGCCGAAACGACGTCTCACTTCGGAAGACGATACGCTGCTGCTCTACAATTTCGATTACGAGCTGGGCGTGATTGCCTACGACAGTGGACCCCGCGGTCTGCACATGCCGATGCTCGGCGGAGCTCGCCTTTCCGAACCGGTTTCGGACAAATAAGCCGTACGCCTACGGACGCTGAAACTCAGCACGCAGCCGCTCGACTTCGGTCCGGCGGCTGCAGTCTTTGAGATGGTCGTTGACCATACCCATGGCCTGCATGAATGCGTAGCAGGTCGTGGGACCAACGAACGACCAGCCGCGTCGCTTGAGGTCTTTGCTGAGAGCCGTCGACTCGGGTGTTTTCCCCGCCACATCACTGAGTGTTCGCGGCGGCTTTCGCACTTCCGGCTCGTACTGCCAGAAGAATGCCGCCAGGGAACCATATTCATCGACCAGCTCGCGAGCACGCTGAGCATTGTTGATCGTCGATTCGATCTTCTTGCGATGCCGGACAATTGCGGCGTTCTGCACGAGCCGCTCGATATCATCAGGGCCAAACTTCGCGACCTTGTCGAACTCGAAGTTCTTGAACGCTTTGCGAAACCCTTCGCGTTTGCGGAGGATGGTGAGCCAGCTGAGCCCGGACTGAAAGCCTTCGAGGCAAATCTTCTCGAAGAGCGTGCGATCATCGTCAACGGGGCATCCCCATTCCCGATCGTGATACTGCATGTAGAGCGGATCGGCTCCGCACCACCAGCAGCGGACCACACCGTCTTCACCACGAATCACACTCGGAACATTGCTCATCGGCGGCTCTCGCTGAGGGTTACACTTCGATCCTCAGCAAGTGTTATCAGCCGCCGTCACAATGATCAATGATCAGCCGGTCAACGAGAAGCCCCCGTGCGTCAGTCGACCATGCCGCGACGTTTCAGCTCGGCGACGACGGTACTCACGATGCGGGTCACTTCACTGCTGTCGACATCGTTACCGGAATCGTTCAGGGAGCATCCCCCGACAGGTTCATCGGTGTAGCCATGCGTGGAGAGCATGCACTGAAGTTCGCGGCTCAGGGTCTGCAGGTCGGTTCGCTGGTTGTCCGAAAGCGGCTGGCGGCCGGTGCCCATGCTGAAGCCACGAAGTTCGACGGCTGCGCGGAAGCCTTCCGGGAATTCGGCGGAGTAGATCATCACGTCGAACAGTTTGACCAGGTCGTACTGCAGCTGACGGGCTTCTTCGATGCGATGGGAGGTCGTCAGTTCATAGAGTCGTCGCATCAGTTCCGGAACCACGCCGGAGGTCGCGTTCGTTCCGCCGTCGCAGCCGCTCAGCAGCATCGGCATCAGAGCGGCATCCCAGCCGGTGAGGAAGCTGAAGTCGGGACGGTTCGGCCGGACGGCCTGAATCATGCGAATCATATGCGGCAGATCCCCGGAGGAATCTTTGATGGCCACGATCTTTTCGCATTCCTCGCTCAGCCGCTGCACGGTCGGGACGTCGATCGGGCTGGCGAACATCGGAATGTTGTAGAGGGTGACGTCGACCGGAGTGTTGTCGCCGATTTCCTTGAAGTAGGCGTACACCGAAGCCGGGCTGAGCTTGTAGTAGAACGGAGCGACAATGGCGACGGCCCGCACGCCGAGTTCGTGGTAGTACTCGCAGGCTTTAATGGTCTCGCGGACGTTGGCTTCGGCGGCTCCCGCCAGAATCGGCACCCGGCCGGCGGTTTGCTCGGCAATAATCTTGGCAATCCGACGACGTTCTTCCGGCGTGAAGCGGGTGAACTCGCCAGTCGAGCCGTTCGGGTAGAGGCCGTGGACGCCCTTTTCGATCAGCCAGTCGATGTAGCGACGCAGTTCGGCTTCGTTGATTTCGCCCTGGCTGGTCATCGGCACGAGGTTGGGCGTGAAGATTCCTTGAAGTCGCTTCGTCATCGGGGCATCTACCTTGGTCAACGCGAGGAGAGTCGTAATTCAGTTGGTATCTGGAGTGGCCCTGACCCTGTCAGAGCTTCAGGTACCGTTCCACTGGCACACAAGAGAGGTGATGTTCAGACCTCTGAGGTGCCGGAAACAGGACGTGGGCGTCGTGTTTATGCAGCAAGAATAGCTTGCGAATCGGCCGATGTTGAGCAGGAAGCCGGCGAGAGCTGCGCGTTCTGTGAGATTTTCTGCATCGGGAGGCCCGCTGAGACGGGTCGTGCGAGCTGAGAACGGCGAATTTCGCTCTTTCAACCCCAATGCCGGCCAAATCGATTGTTCGCCTGCTGGCCTCTGGGTTAAAGTCCGCGTATGATGCGGGATATCCGGTCGCTCCCGGTACGCGCAATTTGTAGGTTTCCTGCCATGTTCGCCGGAGGACTCTGTCCGAAGCTTTCTGGCAACATCTGTCGGCTACCGCCGAGAGAATACAGTTTCACCCTTCGCAGCAGCTGACGTCCCATGATTATCGTATTGAAGCCGAATTCGACTGACGAACAGATCCAGCACATCCTCGAAAAACTCGAGGAGATGGGCTTTTCCCACGATCTCAGCAAGGGCGAAAAGCGGACGCTTATCGGCGTGATCGGCGAAGAAGATCAGCTCCGCGAAGCTCCGCTGCGAGCCATTCCGGGCGTCGAGGATGTCATGCCAGTGCTCAAACCTTACAACCTGGCCAGCCGTGAGTTCCAGGAAGACGATTCGGTCATCGACCTTGGCTACGGTGTCAAAGTCGGCGGCGGCCATCTGATGATGATCGCGGGACCCTGTGCGATCGAAGGCAAGGAAATCCTCAGCGAGATCGCTCATGCGGTTAAGTCTGCTGGTGCCAACGTGTTGCGTGGCGGTGCCTTTAAACCGCGAACCAGCCCGTACAGCTTTCAGGGCATGGGGGAAGAAGGCCTCCGCATCCTGCAGGAAGTCGGACACGAACTGCAGATGCCGGTGGTGACGGAAGTCATGGATCCGCGGCAGGTCGAACTGGTCGACAAGTACACCGACATTTTCCAGATCGGTGCCCGCAACATGCAGAACTTCAACCTGCTGAAGGAAGTCGGCTCGACCAATAAGCCGGTTCTCCTGAAGCGAGGCATGAGCGCGACGGTGGTCGACCTGCTGATGTCGGCCGAATATGTGCTCGCTCACGGCAATAAAAAGGTGATTCTCTGCGAACGCGGCATCCGCAGTTTCGATTCGTCGACGCGGAACCTGCTCGATCTGGCCGCCGTGCCGAACGTGAAGGGGCTGACCCATCTGCCGATCATTGTCGATCCTTCGCACGCAACGGGCCGTCCGGACCTGATTCCGCCAATGTCGCTGGCCTCAATCGCTGCCGGAGCCGATGGCGTTCACATCGAAGTGCACTGCAATCCGGAAATCGCCAAGAGCGACGGACCGCAGGCTCTGCTGCCCCAGCAGTACGAAGACGTGATGAACAAAATGCGGGAAATGGCACAGTTGATGGGCAAAACCATCGGCGACCCTGTCGCTGCCGTTTAGGGTTCGACCGGAGCCCGCGTGCCGTCATAGCGTAGCGGCGGCTTCCTGCCGCCGACTCGATTTCGCTGAACATCACCGCTCCGTTGGTTCAGCGACGTACGGACATCTCGAATGCGAAGTCTCGAGCTCACAACGCGTTCTGTTTCGCAGGACGCACTCGGCGGCACGATGCCGCCGCTACGGATCCAGCAGACCAACCAGAAGATACGAACTGTCACAACAACTATCACGTAGGACCAGATACGAGGATTTCTCATGCGACGTCAGATGATTGCCGGCAACTGGAAAATGAACACGAACCTGGAGTCAGGAAAGGCCCTGGCTGAAGGGCTCGCCAAACATGTTTCCGGCAAAGATCTGAATGCAGATGTGCTGGTTTGCCCGCCGTTCCCTTATCTTCAGGCTGTGAAAGCCGCTGTCGGTAACTCGGGGATTTCTGTCGGAGCTCAGAACTGCTACTTCGAAGAACCGGGCGCTTTTACCGGCGAAGTGGCTGTCGACATGCTGCTCGACATCGGCTGCGACTGGGTCATTCTGGGGCATAGCGAACGTCGTCATGTGCTCGGCGAGACTGACGAAGTGATCAACAAGAAGACCAAAGCAGCTCTGGCCAAGGGGCTGGGCGTCGTTCTCTGTGTTGGTGAACTGCTGGAAGATCGTGAAGCTGGCAAAACGAACGCTGTTCTCGACGAACAGATGAAGGGCGGACTGGCCGATGTAGCCGCTGGCGATCTGAGCAAGATCGTGATCGCTTACGAACCGGTCTGGGCAATCGGCACCGGCAAAACCGCGACTCCCGAAATGGCGGACGAAGCTCACGCGCACATTCGCGGCTGGCTGACCTCGAACTACGATCAGTCGGCAGCCGACGCCATGCGGATTCTGTACGGCGGCAGCGTGAAGCCGAACAACGCCGCGGAACTGCTCGGTCAGCCGAATGTCGACGGGGCACTGGTCGGCGGAGCGAGCCTGACGGTCGACAACTTTGGTCCGATCATCGATGCCGGACTGGCTCAGTCGGGCAAGTAGTCACTGTCTCTCCCCACGTCCACTGGTCCCGTTCACCGTTGAAATGCCGCTTCTGACTCGACAGAGCCAGTTCAGATAACTATTGTGCGGCATTCACAGGCAACCACGAACATGGTTTCAAGGAGTTTGTCCGCGTGCTCGGATATCTGATGTTATTCCTGCTGTCGTTCCTCAGCTTCCTGCTGATTGTCATCATCCTGCTTCAGCGGGGTCGTGGCGGCGGGCTGGCCGGGGCACTGGGCGGCGCCGGTGGCCAGAGTGCTTTCGGAACGAAGGCCGGCGATGTTTTCACGAAGATTACGGTCATTCTGGCTATTATCTGGGTCATTTTCGCAGGTGTGAGCATTATCGTGCTCACCTCGACGCGTCCCCAGAGCTATCGAGGCGGAGCCGACGCCAATCCCGATCTGATTTCCGGTGACGAAGATCCGGCCGCATCGGATCGACCGGCTCTCGGCGGCGATGAGCCGCTCATGATTCCTGAGGGGACCACGACTCCGGCTGGCACATCGAGTGTCCCGAGTCTGACACCTCCTGCTGGAACATCGACCACGCCGGCACTGACGCCACCTGCCGCGACTTCCTCTTCAGCAGCTCCAGCGGTCCCAGCCGGAACATCGACGCCGGCGGGAACTTCTGACGCAAACTGATTGAACGGAAGCTTCTGATCTTCCCGGGCGGCGACCGCAGCCGCCCGTTTTCCGTGTTTCTGGAACCGAGACGAGGGACAGCGACGTGATCCTGAGCATGACCGGTATTGGACGGGCGCGGCATCAGGACGACCAGATTCAGGCCACCGTCGAAGTTCGAGCCGTCAACAACAAGTTCCTTAAGCTCAATCTGCGTCTTCCGGACGCACTCAACGGCTGCGAATCGAAGATCGACCGCGTCGTCCGCGAGTACCTCGGGCGGGGAACCATCTCGATTCACGGTCAGTTGACCTGGGTGAAGCAGGTCAGCCCGTATGTCATCGACGAAGCGACGCTGAGTCAATACATCGAGCAGTCCCGGCACGCGGCCAAGGTCTTTCATCTGCAGCCGCCGGATCGACTGGCGGAATTTCTCGCCATGCCCGGTGTCATTGCCGATCAATCCGCTTCACTGGACGATGAGGGCGATGCCGAATGGGCAGTCTTTTCTGTGGCACTCTCAACGGCTCTGGAGCAGCTGCAGGAGTTCCGCAGGACTGAAGGGCAGGCGATGTCCGATGCTCTCTCGGGCTACTGCAATGAGATCGAAGTCGATGTGAAGGCGGTCCAGGGACGCTCGCCGCTGGTTGTCGAATCGTACCGCAACCGCCTGAAAGACCGGGTCAATGAGTGGCTGTCCTCTCAGGGGGTTCAGATCGAAACCAACGACATCCTCCGGGAGATCTGCATCTTTTCCGACCGGTGCGACATCACCGAGGAGATTACCCGCCTTGGCAGCCACATCGGGCAGTTCCGGGAGTTTCTCAAGGAGAAGAATCCCGCTGGACGGAAGCTCGATTTTCTCTGCCAGGAGATGTTCCGCGAAACGAACACCATCGGCTCCAAGGCCAACGACATTGAGATTTCGCACCGGGTGGTCGACATGAAGGCCACGATTGAGAAAATCCGCGAGATCGTGCAGAACATTGAGTAGGCCGCCATTGAGGGCTGATTTTGCCCCGCACCGATCCCGCCGAACTGCCCGGCTGGCGAGAAACCGCGTCGACAGCCCTGTTTGATCGCTTTTTGGTCGGAACCACTGTAGAATTTGCGGTTTGCGGAGTTTTCAGAGTTTTTTGTGAGGAATGGCCGAGTGAACGAGCCGGGTGCGACCAGGATCGGATTTCTGATTGTCGTGATCTCCGGTCCCAGCGGGAGCGGAAAAACGACGATTGTCTCACGGCTGGAACGGGAATCACCGGTCCCCCTGATCAAGTCAATTTCGGCGACGACCCGTCCGAGACGCGAGAACGAAGTCGACGGTCAGGACTATTACTTTCTCGCCCCGGATGAGTTTGAGCGACGACGGAACAGCGGCGAATTTCTTGAGTACGCCGAAGTTCACAGGACGGGATACTGGTACGGAACTCTGAAGTCGGAAGTCGATCGTGCCCGGGGAGCGGGCGGCTGGGCGTTGCTCGAGATCGACGTTGAAGGCGCACTCAACGTCATGAACGAATACAGCGATGCCCTCACGATTTTCGTGACGACTCCTTCGGAAAAAGAATTCGAACAACGCCTGCGGGACCGGGGAACGGAAGACGAACAGGTCATCCAGCGACGCCTGGAAACGGCTCGCAGTGAATTGAAATTTGCCGATCGCTACCGGCACACAGTCATCAACGACCAGTTGGACCGAGCGGTGGGCGAGATTATTGATATTATTAGCCAGGAAGCTGGGGAGTGCTGCTAGCATGCTCGAAGAACTGAAAGAAGAAGAGATCGTCAACAAAGTGGGTGGACGCTTCAAGCTGTCGACCATGATTCAGAAGCGGATGGTCGCTTTGAATCGTGGCGCTCGACCGCTCGTTGAGATCCCGACCAAGAACCTGATGCGGATCGTGATCCAGGAAATCCTCGAAGACAAGATTTACCTCGATCGTACCGGCAACGTCGCCATCAAGGGCGATGTGACCCCGTCGATCGATGGTTACTTCGAAGGCGGCCCGGGCGGTGATGATCTGGGATGAGCCACGCCGCGCGACCTGAGATTCTACTCGGTATCACCGGCGGAATTGCCGCTTACAAGACCGCCGACCTGGCCAGTCGGCTTGTGAAGCGGAACTACGCGGTTACGGTCATTATGACCGCCGCCGCTCAGAAGTTCATCGGACGGGCCACGTTTGAGGCGCTCACCAATCGCCCCGTCTACACCGATCTGTTCTCGCCGCAGGAGCATTTCCTCGGCGAGCACATTGGCCTGCCCCGGCGGGCGGATTTGCTGGTCATCGCTCCGACCTCCGCCGATTTTCTGGCGAAGATGGCTCATGGCTTCGCGGATGATTTGCTCAGCACGACCGTGTTGGCGGCGACATGCCCCCTGCTGCTCGCTCCGTCCATGAACGTCGAAATGTGGGAGAAGCCCGCTGTTCAGCGAAATCTCCGGCAGGTGATCGACGATGGAGCCGAAATGATTGCTCCGGGAGAAGGATGGCTCAGCTGCCGCGTGACCGGCAAAGGGCGGATGGCGGAACCTTCGGAGATCGAAGCCGAGATCGTCAAGCGACTGGCACCGACGGCTTGAAGCCGACGAGCGTGCAATGACCGCTTGTGCGGCGGCAATGCCTGAACCGGACGGTATTGCACGTCCGCGCATAAAAACAGTCTCGACGCTCGGCCGATCGGTCACAAGGGACGGATCATGCCGAGCGTGAGACTACTCCCCCCTCACACTGCAGCCGCGGCCGGCTGTCAGTGCTCGCGCCACAATAAATTTCCAGAGCATCCACCAGTAAGACTGGCGTGGGGAGATACAAGAAGCGCACGTGACATCGCGTCGGTGGCAACGACTTCAGCTGCTTGCTGAAGTCGAGACGGACCGCGAGCCCGGATGAATGAATGGGTCAGCTCCACCGGAGTAGATCCGGGGGCAACAGAGAATGGCGAGAATTTCGCCCGTATTCAGCAGGGGCGAAACCTAGCGGGCGTCGACTCGCGTCCGCAGAGCTTCCTGTTCAGCACGATATTCGGCCAGAGCACGTTCCTGATTGGGGAGAAGTTCTTCAGGTCCAGCCGGGAAGTACTGCACATCGTCGCGAAGATAGAACGCGGACGGCAGCGTCTGACCGCCCATATTTGTCTGGCAGCCGGTCAGTGCGGCCGAGGCGATCACGCCCAGCATACCCGCACAGAAACTTCGGTTGACTCGTGCATTCCAATTCATCGTCGACTCGCTTGTGTGAAGCCAAATGTGCGAAACAGAGAGTCCACTTCCTGGAGGGAAGCAGTACACAGGGCTTGTGTCTTGTCGTTGAGAGATGTTGTAAGAACACCTTAATGATCGACCGGAAAAATCGATTTCTTTGGTAAAACTGGTCCATTTTGACATCGCCCCGGAAAAACCCGTCGAGAGACTGATTCCCTTTACCGGGATTCACACAGCGTCGCGGGTCAGTCGGTCTTCGTGGTCCTGATTCTGGCCAGGACGCGACCGTTCGCCTACAATTCCCGTCAGAGAACGGTACCGAACGTCCGTGAAGCACTCGGAGATTCCACGATGAAGTTCGAGATAGCTGCGGAATTCACTGAGGCCGAACACTTTACATCTTGCTGGAAAATGCGTAATTAATATAAGCTGTTGTGATTCTGCTGGACCGGTCCAGTGCCATGGATGCGCTCTGCATTGATGTCAGTCCGAAGAAAATCGAGTGCTCGAGATGCCAGTGACTTCTGACAACGAAGTGCAGGCTGCCCACAGCCTGTTCGAGGAAGGAATCCGGGAAGCCGATCGCTACAAATGGATTGTGAGCGAGAAGCTGGGCCGGGACATGGGAGAAGAGGCGTTCTCCGACTGGTTCCGCAAATACTGGCTGCCCTACTGTCGCTATCAGCGACTCGAGCATGTCACGGGGCGGAAACGGTGGGCCGAATTCCCCGACTGTCCCTCTCTATTTATTCTCCAACTCCTGGAGCGGCACGATCTGCTGCTGGATCTCATTCTCGACCGCCTGCTGGAAGGCTGGGAGAATCTCGATCTCATCACCTGGGGGGTCATCTGGGGACTGCCGACGGATCGGATTGTACGCATCCTGGAAGAGTTGAATATCAACTCGGCTCGCCTGGATCCCATGTACGAAGTCAACTGCTACTGAACGTGCAAATTGCTCTCGCACGCGATCCGCTTTTCGGCTACACGAATCACTGAGGAACGGGCACGTTCCGCCGGTAGCCGTTCTCTCGGCTCACCCGCTTTCAGCTATGCGCAGAACTTCTCTGCCGTGTGACCAGGGCCAGCGGATGTCATCCACCGAACAGAGTTCCATGGAATCGAACGGGTCTCCCGCAGCCCTGCCGAAGTCCTCTCCGCATTGGATGCGGCACGTTCGCCACGTGGGGCTGCTCACGCTAGTCAGTCGCATCTTGGGACTGCTGCGGGACATCGGCATGGCGGCCCTGTTTGGCAACGGCCCTCTGCTGGATGCCTTCACGCTTGCCTTTCGCCTTCCTAACCTCAGCCGGCGGCTCTTTGGAGAGGGGGCCCTCACGACGGCCTTTCTGCCGAAGTACGTCGCGGCACTGGAAGAGGATCGTACTGAAGCCGAGGAACTGGCAACGGCTGTGCTCGGATTGCTGGTCGGTCTTCTGAGTCTCCTTACGCTCTTCGCTTCGCTGATTCTGTACGTCCTGCTGGTAACTGACGTTCTGGGAGCGTCGAGCCGCACAATGCTGATCCTGACCGCTCAGATGCTGCCATACGTGGTTCTGATCTGCCTGACCGCTCAGATGTGCGCCATGCTCAATGCGGAGGGGATTTTCGCGACCCCGGCTGCGGTGCCGATTGTGTTGAATGCCGTCTGGATTGTCGCCGTGTTCTGTCTCGCCCCGCGTTTTTCAGGAACCGACCGGCAGATGGAAATCATTGTGCTGGCAATTCTCATCGGCGGCGTGCTGCAGGTAGGACTGCCGGCAGCGGCTCTCTGGATGAAAGGATTTCGACTGCGGTGGCGGTCCTGGCAACGACTCCGGGCCGCTTGGCGGATCTTCGTGAGCATGATGCCCATCGTTTTCGGTCTCTCCATCACGCAGATCAACGCCATCTGCGATGGTGCTCTGGCCTGGTGGTTCGCACAGCCCGAGCAGGGAGAATGGATTGCACCGGGCTCGGCTTCGGCCCTCTACTTTGGGCAGCGGATGTATCAATTCCCTCTCGGCATCTTCGGCGTCGCGATGGGAACAGTCCTCTTCGCCCGACTCGCGATGCATGTGAAGAGCCATCGAAGGGATCTGGTTGCTCACGATGTGCACGAGGGACTGCGATTCACAGCCGTGATCGGGCTGCCAGCTTCGGCCGGAATGATGATCCTGGCTCATCCGATCGCCTCTGCTCTTCTGGAACGCGGACAGTTTGATGCCTTCGACACTCTGCAGACCGCACAGACGATCGTCGCGTATGGAAGCGGTGTCTGGGCCTATCTCGGGATTACAGTGCTCCAGCGAGTCTTCTACGCGATGAACGACGCCCGAACACCGGTTCGGATCGGCCTGACGGCTGTGGGGCTGAATCTGGTGCTCAACTTTCCACTGATGCTTCTGCTTGGTGGAGCGGGACTCGCATGGGCCACGGCGATTGCCGCAGCCCTGCAGGTTGTTCTGCTCCAGCGGGCCCTGCGCACCACACTCGAGACTCCGGTCGGGCATCCTGGTCTCCCATGGACGGGCAAGGTGTTGCTGGCAACGTTCCTGATGTCGGCTGCCGTTCTGGGAGGCGACGCCCTCTGGCCAGAATCCGAATCGAAGATGATGGAGTTGCTGGCACTGGCCGTTTCAATGGTGCTCGCCGTGTTCGTGTATGCCGCGAGTTTGCAGATTTTACAAGTCGATGAGCTGGCTCGGATCCTTGGATTCAGGGGGAAGCGGGAGGCTCAGGAGACGGCAAGCGATCTCGACTCAAATCGTCACGAGAAGTAAAATCCGCAAATTCAATACAAGTTCTCTCCTCTGATTTCCGATATCGATACTGGACCGCGTCACGCGGGCGCCAATGTTGTGACCGACAAGCAGTTCGAGCGATCCCCGAATCGTTCCGTTCGGTTTCGCAATTCGCCTATTACCCCACCGACTGCCTCGTCTCCGCACGAGATGTCCAGGTCGAACCGCAACGAGGATTCCCATGTTCAACCGATTCGCCACACTGGCCATCGCCGTCCTGCTTACCTGCTCAACCGCCTTCGCCGGCGACTTTACTCTCGATGAGAAAGTCTGGCACAAGGAACTGCAGAAGGCCCATGTTGTCGCCAAGAGTGAGAACAAGCCGATGCTGATCGTCTTCGGCGCCTCGTGGTGCAAGTTCTGTAAGAAGCTGGAAGACGAAACGCTCAACAAGCCGGAAATGCAGGCTTACATTCAGCAGAACTTCGTTCCCGTTCATCTCGATCTCGATGAAGAAAAAGCCATCGGAAAGATCCTCGAAGTCAAATCGCTTCCCTGCACCGTGGTGCTGAGCCCCAATGCCGATCTGCTTGGCAAAGTCGTAGGCTATAAGACCGAGCCCCAGCTGAAAGAACAGCTCGACAAGGCTCTGCAGACCCAGAGCGTGCTCCGTCAGGCGGCTCAGGATAAGACCGTCAAATAAGCAGGCGACATCGACGAAACAACACGAAGGAAGCAGAAGGATTCTTCTGCTTCCTTTTTCTGTTACAGTGGCCCCATGAGGACGGCACAGAGTTTACTTTCTGTGTTGCGAAGTAACAGAAGGCCTGTCTTCAGAGTTCCTGCGCAGGAAGCTCTGCCTCGAAGTCGTTCACCCGCGAAGTGGTGACTGAACATTTTCTGCGTCAGGATTGAAGCACGTGTTTACGCAGCCGCCTGTCACTTCGCGACTCAGAGTTGAATCTCAGAGCCATCGGTGCCTCGGGATTGTCGATCAATTTCCTCACTTCATTTCGACCGGTAAAAACCACGCCTGCGGGTTATGGAACCAGACTCAACACTGCTGAAACGATGCTGGTTCCTCGCCGGGCCGACTGCAGTCGGAAAGACCGAGTCGTCGCTGCTGCTGGCAGAGCGGCTCGATGCGGAGGTCCTCTCGCTCGATTCCATGGCGATTTATCGCGAGATGGACATCGGTACGGCCAAGCCGGGTGTCGATGAGCAGCAGCGAGTGCCGCATCATCTGATCGACCTCATCGATCCCCACGAGGAGTTCAGTACGGCCGAGTACGTGAGGGTTGCCTGGGAAACCGCGGCCAACGTCGCCAGTCGGGGCAAGGTGCCGTTGTTCGTCGGCGGGACGGGACTATATTTGAGGTCGCTGCTGCGAGGCGTTTTCGAAGGGCCCGACGCCGACTGGGATTACCGTCGCCAGCTCGAAGCCCGGGAGACGGAAGAGCCGGGAATTCTGTACCGCTTGCTCCGCGAAGTGGATCCAGTTCTCGCGGCGAGGCTGCATCCGAATGATCAGCGCCGAATCATCCGCGGGCTGGAAGTGCATCACCTTACCGGAGAGCCGTTGTCCTCCCTCCAGCAGCAGGCCGCCCGTTTGCCCGAAGACCGGTCTTCTAACGTCTTCTGGCTGCATCCCGAGCGTGAATGGCTGTATGAGCGGATTGACCGCCGTGTCGATCAGATGATTGAGCAGGGACTTGTGGAGGAGGTTCAAAATCTGTTGCGTCGAACGCCGCCCGCATCCCGCACCGCCATGCAGGGGCTCGGCTACAAGGAGATGGTCGATCATCTCGAGGGAAAAGCAGCGCTCGAGGAAGCCATTGAGCAGATCAAGACTCGGACCCGGCAGTTCGCCAAGCGGCAGCACACCTGGTTCCGCAATCTCGAAGAGTGCCAAGAAATAAAGGTGACCGCAAAACGGTCACCTTCAGATCTGGTCGATGAGTTGTTGCAGCGTGGCGATCGGTCCTGAAATCTGGCCGACGCCCAGGCAGACTATTCGGCGGCCTGTTCCTGCGGTTCTTCTTTTTTCTCCACAATTTGGAGACCCGGCACATCGAAGTCGCCGATTTTCACGATGGCGTACTTCTGGCGATGACCCGTGTGACGACGGGAGTTCTTGCGGCGACGGAACTTCTGGACTTCCAGCTTCGGTCCCTTGTGCAGCGGGCTGACGACGGTTGCGGCAATGCTGGCCCCTTCGATGGCCGGTTTGCCGATCACGCTGTCTCCACCCCCGTTGGCGAGCAGAACTCGCTCGAACTTCAACGAGCCGCCTTCTTCCAGACCTTCGCGGAGGTCAACGGTGATTTCTGCACCGGGAGCCACTTTGAACTGGCGTCCACTATCTTCAATAATTGCAAACATAACGTTCAGTACCTTGTTCCCAGATCCAAAGCCCGTTTCAGGGCGTAGCGACAAGTAGATCTTCAGCGTGCTCCGCGGGACCTGTCACCATTCCACCGTGGAAGGGGAAGATTCTAGCGGTTTCCTGCTGCTATTTCGAGTTCATGCTGTGAGAAAATGGCACATCGACTCCAAATTCGTCCTGACAGCGGATTTCCATGTGGTTGGGCGTCACGTCATAACGGGCTTCAAAGTTGATGACCACTCTGTTCTTGTCCTCAAGAACGAGCAATTCCTTGCGTTTCTTGTTCGACAGATACGAGGCGACGCGGTGATTCAATTCGACGTAAATCCTGCGGATATTCTCCTGGCTGGAGGCCCGCATCATTTCCCGCATCACTTCGATGGCGACACTTTCGGCCGTCTTGACGTAGCCTGTTCCGTTGCAGCAGGGACAGTCTTCGTAAATGCTCCGCTTGAGTGACGGGCGAATTCGCTGGCGGGTCATTTCGATCAGTCCGAACGGGCTGATTCGCAGCACTTTCGTGCGGGCCCGGTCGCGTTTCACCGCTTCCCGCAGTTCCCGTTCGACGCCGCGGCGATGTTTTTCCTGCCGCATGTCGATGAAGTCGTTCACGATCACCCCGCCGAGATCGCGGAGTCGCAGCTGGCGGGAGATTTCCCGAGCCGCCTTGAGGTTCACCTGATAGGCCGTCTCTTCGGCATTGTCATCGACACGATGCGTTCCGCTGTTCACGTCGATGGCGACGAGGGCTTCGGTCTGGTCGATCACGATCGATCCGCCACCCTTGAGGGGGACGGTCCGAGCCTGAATGTTGCTGATTTCCTGTTCGATCTTGTACTTGTGGAACAGCGGCTCTGCTCCGTCGTAGTACTGAACCCGGTCGACCTGTTTGGGCAGGACGACCTTCATGAAGTCGCGGGCCCGCTCGAACTGGGTTTGATCGTCGATGAGGACACAATCGATCTCACTGGTGTAGATATCGCGGATCGTCCGCGTGATCATGTCGCTTTCCTGGTAGATATCGACCGGCGCGGGATGCTTCTCGATGCGGCGGACGATGGTCTTCCAGAGCCGCAGCAGATAGTTCATGTCCCGGCGGAGATCTTTCTCCGTGCGGTCAATCCCGGCGGTGCGGACGATGAAGCCCAGCCCTTCCGGAGGCGCGAGCTGCTTGATGATATCGCGCAGCTTCTTGCGATCATCAATACTCTCGATTTTGCGGCTGATACCGACCCGCTGCAGGGCCGGCATGAGGACGAGATAGCGGCCGGGGATGCTGATGTAGGTCGAAAGCGTCGGGCCTTTGTTGCCGATGCCGTCTTTGATCACCTGAACGAGGACTTCATCACCCCGCTTGAAGATCTGCTGAATCGAAGGCTTGCCGGCGACGGAGCGTTCGCTGCCCGGACGTTTGCGGCCGTTACCGGGGCGGGATTTGTCGCCACCGCGGGGGCTGCGGGTGTTTTCGACCGGCGGAAGGTGCTTGAAGTACTCGGCTTCGACATCACTGACATGCAGGAAGCCGTTGGTGCCGACGCCGAAGTCAACGAATGCGGCCTGAATGCTCGGCTCGATGTTGACGACCCGGCCTTTATAGATGTTGCCGACGAAGCTTTCGCGGCTGTTTCGCTCCACATAGAGCTCTTCGAGGACGCCGTCTTCGACGATCGCGATACGACTTTCCTCGGGCTGGTAAACATTGACCAGCATTTCGGTTTTCATGGTGGACCTTTCTCGAACTATTGAGAAAGGCTTTAACAGGCTCCATTCAGCTTCATGACGCGCATCTCAGGAAGAGTCGTGCCGGTTGGCATGCCGGGGGTCGTGCGGAACTTTTCGGGCACGTTCGGGGCGAAAACCGGAAGGAAATCTCTACTTCGAACTCGAATGTGAATACTGAACTTCGACGTCTTTGAACAGAGGCCGCGTCGTTCACAGCTGGCGTCGAAGGGGGATTGCCCCCGACGCTCGCGCAGTGTGACCTGTGGGCGACGTGCGAATGACTCGGCATTCGGCTCGTCCCTGTCCCGGGGGTATTTTGGTTGTCACTGTCGGCGTGCTGATCGAACGGGTACGGCATGAAAGCTGAACTGAGTCGGCGTCTGTCTGGTCCGGCATTGATTGTCGTATGCGATTTGATGGTTTCGCGTTACGACAGTCGATTTCCTGTTGCCGTCGATGACAGGGCACCCTCACCAGGTCTCTGCATTCGCCCGTTTGTCCTCCGGTCCTGCTTCCTCACCTCAGTCGCCACAAAATGTATGCCTGAAAGTGTATGATTCTCTGCGAAGTCGGCCGGCGTCGGAACGCTGCAGCCGCGAATTCAGCGATGAGAATGAGGAAGGAACGCTTCGGGTTTCAATCTCCACTGCCTGGCGGTAGCGGAATTGCTGACAGTTCGAATCCCCCTGGTTCTGTTAAAACCTTTCCCTGGGGTGAAATCTGTGACGGATCGGCGAAAGACCGATTCCGTCGGTGAACTCTTTAATGTCTGTATGGTGGAAGCCGGCAATCGCTCTGGATGGATCTCCGCGCCGGCGCCCGCTTCCGTGAGCGGGCTGCTGTCTGTTCAAAAGAACACGTGCAGCCGATGAGCTTTGCTGCATAATGACATATGTTGCCCATTTAGGCAATAGAGCCAGCTCACTGCGGCCGCTGAATTTCCGCACGAACACGTCACGCAAGCACGTCGAGACGGGTCCCGGTCGGCTCAACCACGCGGTATTCATCGACGTTGCGATCGCGGTTCTGAATGGGCGGCACGCCGTAATAGAACAGGGTGCTGGAAATGTTTCCCGGCAGATAGCTGAGGCCGGTTGTATCGAGCAGGTAGTGGCTGGAATGCGGACTCTGCAGTGCCGCCATCCACTCTCGATTCTGTTCCACTCGCGGAGCCGGAGCGGGCTGGGATGACGGTTCGCAGGCGGCCGGTTGAGGCGACGTCCGACAGCTGTCGTTGTAGCAGGGGATCGTCTGCCGAGCCGAAGCGTACGCCGGAATCTTGCAGGGACAGGCCCAGTACGGCAGATAGACGTAACAGCGGGAAATTGGAGTCATTGGACGAACCAGACGCAGCATTCAAAGTGTCAATCAGGTGGATTGGCACTTCCATGCAACTGGCGGTCCAGTGGACGAACTCCTTGAAAACTGGCGGATCTGCAACGCAAAACGCTACGGATCAGGGAGGCCGGGGACGGTCGCGACAATTCGACCGGGTTCCCGTCCGCGACCCGTGATGCGTAGACTCAACGGTCCGTTGTCTTTCTGCTACATTGCGGAAGTCGAGTCAGGCGGACTGGACGATTCCGCGACAGCGACCGGTGAATCGTTCTGAAACAGGTCGCACGACAGAAGTCGAGGATAGGAAAGTTCGATGCAGATTCTGCTCGCCAACGATGATGGAATTCACGCCCCCGGTCTGATTGCGATGGCCGAACGCCTGAAGTCGCTCGGAGATCTGACCGTCGTCGCTCCCGCGTACGAACAGAGCGGTGTTGGTCACAGCGTGACTTACCGCAGCCCGCTGCAGGTCGAGGAGATTTATCGCGACGGGAGTCTGTTCGGCTGGTCTGTGCATGGGAGTCCGGCCGACTGCGTGAAGCTCGGCATTCTGGAACTTTGCCCGCGGCGCCCCGATCTGGTGATCTCGGGAATCAATGCCGGCTCGAACTACGGCATCAACGTCCTCTACTCCGGTACTGTCGCCGCAGCGATTGAAGGGGCTTTCTTCGGAATCACGTCGATTGCTCTCTCGCTGAACTGCTCGGTCCCGCCCGACTTTGACCGCGCCGCCGATCGTTCGATGAAAATCATCCGCCGGCTCATCCAGGACTTTCCGGAACCCGGGCTGCTCTGGAGTGTCAACTTCCCGCCCAGCGATGTCGAGATGAAGGGGGTTCGGTTCGCCGCGATGGGCGTGCGGCGGCATACCGAGTCGATCGAACGTCGGATCGATCCGCGTGGCAAGCCCTACTACTGGAGTGGAACCGATCCGCTGGAGAACCACGAGAGCGATGAAGGGACCGACATCGCGGCTCTTTCCGAGCACTTCGCGACGGTGACGCCGCTCCACTTTGACCTGACCAAAGTTTCTTTGCTGGAGAAGGCCCGCTCGCTGGGCTGGGACTGACGGCCCGTCTGCCGCCGTTGCAGTTTGCGGATTCGCTACGACCGCTCCGCCCGGGTACAATCGAGGTTCGGGAGTCGGTCCACTGTTCGCAACTCCCCGTCCGGGACTCTAGAGTTGAAAAAGCTCTGACCCAATCTGGAACGGTTGCCATGAATAAATTGATTTTCTGGGGAGTGCAGGTCGCCCTGTTGGCCAGCTTCACCTTCGCCTACTCACTGGCCAGCTCCCGGGCGAAGCAGGAACTGACTGCTGATCTCGTTGGGACGCCTGTTGTTCCCGAAGTGGAGATTCCACGGACCGAGCCGCTCCGCGTCTCGTCGTTGTACGATCGACCGGAAATGGTCTCCGACGAAGATCTCGCAGCTGTGCTCTGGCAGGTCCGACCGAAATTCGAACAGAAAGGGCTGCGTCCTAACCTCGTCGAACATGCGATTCGTGCCTGGGGGATCGAAGCTGAGTTCCGCGATCCGGACGTTCTTTCCGGCAAACAGATGGAGCAGTTTCTCCTCGATCATGGCACCTTCGTTCTGTCGTGGGGCAAAGAAGCCAGCCCGCTGCTGGAAGATCGCCGCACGGGCGTCGGAGTGAACTGGGGAGAAGCTCGCAGTCAGTCCGTGCATCACGACCACATGCTGGCCTGCGTGACGGAAGCCGGAGCGCGTCTCAACGAACCGGTCATGCTGCCGACTCAACGCAAGATGACTCTCGAGAATGTCGTCCGTGAAGCACTCCGGGACTTCCGTCTCGATGAACGGGAAACCGAGTGGACGGCCATGGCTTTCGGTCTTTGGCTGGCACCGACGAGAACCTGGCAGGCGGTCGACGGACGCGAAATGTCGTTCGATCTGCTCGCTCAGCGGCTGATGCGGGGGTATCTCGAAAAGGGAGTCTGCAGTGGCACGCATCGTGTTTATTCACTGATGCTGCTCTGGCGGCTCGATCAGGATCACGACATTCTTTCTGATGAGATCGCGGACGAGGTCCATGCCCATCTGTCTCTCATCCGGGATCTGATTACCGTTTCCCAGTTCGAAGATGGCCACTGGCCGTCCAACTGGAACGAAGGTCAGAACGCGGTCGATAATCCCCGCGACGACGAGATGCGTTCAAAGATCATCGCGACGGGACATCATCTGGAATGGCTGGCGATCGCACCGCAGGAGCTTCATCCGCCACAGCACCAGATCGACAAGGCAGCCGGCTGGATTATCGATGTCGTCCAGCGCCAGTCCCGCGAACAGGTCCTGCAGCGGTACACCTTCCTCAGTCATGTCGGCAACGCGCTGGCCCTCTGGCGAGGCACGACGCCCGCGACGTTCTGGAAAGACTGGCAGCAGGAGCATCCGGAGTACACATTCACACCCCTCCCCTCGAACGAGGCCGACGAACCGGAATCAAGCGACGACCACTGAGCGTCGAACGGTTCAGAACGCTCGCCACGCTTTCGTCTCGCTGAACGGATTGCGCGAAGCCCTCACGCCGAGGCGTGAGCAAGCGAACGACCCGTCGCAATAAGAGGTGAAGAATTGCTTGAAGCGACCGCCGCTACGGTTTCAGATCCAGGCTGCGCCAGCAGTACCAGCTACCGATGCTGGCGTACGGGGTCCACTGCAGCGACAGCTCCTGCATTTTCCTGATCAACGCGTCTTTCTCCCCGTCGATGCCGTAGAGATTGCGTACAGCGTTCTGCACGCCGAGGTCGCCGGTGGGAAGCACATCGAGTCGGCCCAGGCTGAAGATGAGGAACATCTGCGCTGTCCAGACGCCGATCCCCTTAATTGCGATCAGTTCGGCGATGATCTTCTCGTCCGTCAGCCGGTCGAGTCGTGACAGGTCGGGTTCGCGGCGACCGCAATGTTCAATCAGATCGCGAATGTATTTCAGCTTCTGTCGCGATAAACCGGCGGCGAGGAACTGCTCGTCACTGACCTGTTGCATTCCGATCAGAGAAATCCGTCCAGTTGAACTGCAGCCTTTAACTCGCTTGAAGATGGTTCGAGCGGCCGCTGTGGAGATTTGCTGAGACACGATCGCCCGCAGCAGCATTTCGAATCGGCGACGATTCGGCTTGAGTGTGCATGGACCGACCTGGCCGATCAGGCGGCTCATCACTGGGTCAGTTCGTCTCAGATGACGGAGGGCCGCCTCGTAGCGAGATGTGGACATCAGGGGCTCCGCAGGGGAAATCGGGACGGCTCCAGGCCGAACGCCATTGTGGAACAACCGCTATAAACCGCAACGCTGCTACCGTCGCTATGCTGCATATGATGCGTTGATTGCATGAAAACTGGGGAATGTGGGTCAAGCTGGCCGCATAAAGCTTCGCAGAATGGCGATATTAGGAAGCAGGGAAAGGATGAGTTGCCGTTGCCGGTTGGATAAGGCGGGGGGACTCGTCATTTGGGCAACTTCACGCCTGACCTGCAGCAGCTCATGCTCGCGACGTCGAACAGCGATGTCTCGTCGCGCTCCTGAGACCGCGGATCATCGGAAATTGCTCTGGCGAAACACAATCTCAACTCTGTCGATTCGTCTGATGTCGGCTGTGGCACTCGGCCGCCAGTGCGAAGGGAGGACCATACCATGGCACACAATAAGTTTCAGTTCACACATTCTGCGCACATCAAACCGAAGCCGCGACCGAACCTGCTGGCTTCGCGGACGTGGTCGGTGTTGACGGCCGGTCTCGTGTTCGGTTTTCTCGGAATGTACTTCACCGTGACCCGTCCGATGTCGGAACGGATGCGGATGCTGGAATCCGACATTGCGATGATGCAGTCGGATATGCATCAGCTCGTCGGCACCCGCGATGACCTCTGGAAAACAAACGATCTGCTGACAGGTCTGCGGCAGCAGAAGCGTCAGATCGCGGAAGCCGAACTCTCGCTGGCTTCGATCCGCAAGCTCCGCAGTGATGTGCTGGCTCTGACGGCTGGGCAGGAAACGGCTTCCCAGACGCTCGCCAATCTGGCGGATATGCAGAGGACCCTCACCCAGCAGGCTCCGATCGTGGCTCAGTCCCGTGAAGCTCTGGGAGCCATGATGACCCTGACCGAACATGTCGTTCGCATTGGGGATTCGGCCGCCAAAGCCCGTCCCAATCTGGTCGCCGTCAACGCCGCCATTGATGATTTCCAGGCTCAGACCAGTCTGATGAGCAATCAGATGGCCGAAGCTTCGGAAACGATCAACGCGGCTGGCGAAGTTCTCAACAGCGTGAACACGCTGACGACGAACATGCTCGAACAACAGGAGCAGATTGACGCCAGCGAAGCGGTCGTGGCTCGTATCAGCGAACTGCACGGCACGATCGCCAAACAGGAAGAAGCGACCGACGCCGCCAGCCAGACCATCGCCCGCATGGTCTCCCTGGAAGAAGAACTTGCTGAGCAGGATCCGGTCAAGTTCGAGAAAGCCTCGGCGAATCTGCGAGGCATGGTTGCGATTCAGAACGAACTCTCGACCGACAATAAGCGGATCTCGAACGCTGTGGAAACCGTCGAGCTGCTCGAAGACTTCCAACAGGAAATTCAGCATCAGGCAGCCATGCTGACCGAAATGCGACGGGATCTGCAGGAAGTGACCGTGCTCAAGATGACCGTCGAACAGACGCTGTCAGTCCTCAAGCCGCTGATTCAGCTTTCGGACCTGCGTCGACTCAGCGATGCCGAAGTTCGCGACGCCGCCCGAGTCATTCTCGATCGACGAATTGCCGACGGTCGCTCGCTGACTGCACCGAGCCGTATCGCCGAACACGAAATTCATTCGCCGACGATCACTCCCTCAGAAAAATCGACCGACGGCCCGATGGTGCCGACGCCGACCGATCTTGAATAATCTGTGACCGGGTTTATCCCCAGCAGGCCGTGCACAAGACGTGCGCGGCCTGTTTTCGTGTCGCAGCCGCGAGTCTCTCAACCCGAAACGTGAGTGAGGGCCACATCCACTTCGCCCTCGCTGACTGCTTCGGGTTAAGAAGTTTCCAGACGGGGAAAGTTTCAGCCTTATCACGGGCGGGTGACGAAGTCAGGAGAGACCCGCCATGAATGAGATCTCTTTGAGACCGGAGGATCTCACTCTGTAAGGCGCCGATGGCGCTGCCTCTTGTCGCTGCCGCGACCTGCCCGCTGGGGCGGACGGGCCACCCGGCTGGTTGCTACGTTTCGGCGAGACCGTTCAGGCGATCGCGGACGTCGCGGTAGTCGTAGTCGACGGCGAGGATTTCGCCGTAATGATCCTCGGCTGCTTTCAGGTCGCCTTCTTTCTCGAGGATCCGACCGATCCAGTAATGCACTTCCTTGAAGCGGTCCGGGTAGTCTTCGAACGAAATCAGCGGGACAACCTTGAGGAACTGCTTCTTGGCCAGCGTCGGCTTGTTGTCTTTCAGGAAGCAGTTGCCGAGCGAGACGAGGGAATCGACTTCGAGTCGAGGGTCCTGACTGGCCTGCTGATACAGCGGGATCGCATCGGACCATCGTTTAAGAACCTTGTAGCGGCGGGCGAGCTGGTATTTGTGTTGCTTGTTCTGTGGATATCGCTGGACGAGCACTTCATAAATCTCGATCTCGCGGTCAAGCAGCTTCCGGGCGAAACGCGAGGCCTTCTTCTGCGCCTCTTCATCATCCGGCGCGTTCGAAGCCGCCAGTTTAAGTCGGTCCAGCTGGAATGACATCTGTTTCAGTTCGAGCTCGTCGATCAGTTCCTGAATGTTGCGATCGCCCTTGGAAAGCTCGAGTGCTTTCTGCAGCGCTTCCTGAGCTTCCTTAAGCTGTCCCTTGGACTCGTAAAACTGGGCCAGCTTCTGGTGCAGTTCAACACTATTGGGATCTTTGCGGATCTGATGCATCAGATCCTTTTCCGGATCCTGACCTGGAGCATCCGCGTCACCAGGCCGTTTGCCTTTGAGACCTAGCTTTTCAGCGACCTTGGCGTCTGTCATCTTGACGTCTTCCATCGATTCGGCGTCATCGAACCCGCCGGTTTTGATGGTCGCTTCGAAATGACAGGCCGTTTTGTTCTGCCGAGCGATCGAATCCTGTGGATCGAGCTTCATCACCCTGTTCCACACGTTGGCGGCTTCGGTGAACTTGCGATCGTCCTGCAGCAGCTGGGCAAACTCCCGCTGCAGCTTGATATTGTCCGGCTCTCCGGTCGGCCCGACTGCAGTTTGATACGCAAAGATGGCGACGTGGTTGTAGCCTCGCGCTTTACAGGCTTCTCCCACGGCTGCGTTGAAACCGGCGTCCCAGGGGCTGAGCTTGAGAGCTTCTTCGGCGATCTTGTCAACTTCGTCCCACTCGCCCTTCGACCTGGCGCGAGAGAGTTTCGAGCGAAGTCCCATGAGCCGGGGCTTCGACATGGCACCCGCTCCCTTGCCGTTGTTGCCATATTTCTTGAATTCGGCTCCCCGGAGTGACTGCCGATACGCGAGATTATCGGGAACCAGGACGGCCGCTTTGTGGAACATCTCGACTGCGTAATCGTAGTCTTCGTTACTGACAGCCTTGGAACCACGCTGCCAGCATTGCCTGGCGATATCTTCAACTCCGCTCATCGTTGTCTGCTTTCCAGGAGATCCAGGTTGAGAACGGGAGTTCAGCAAACCCGGTAAACCGCTTCAGATGGTGACACTTCCAAGTATACGGTCTAATCGAATCTCTCAGCAACAGGCATTGATGTTCCCGACATTGGTCTTGCCGGGTTCCTGCTCATACGACCGAAAAAGGCGTGAAGATCCGGCTCTGGTTGTCAGCTGCGGAACAGACGGGTAGATTCGATCCGGTTGTGGATCCGTACACAGTTCCTTTTCGAGAGAACCTCCCATGCCCGGACCGATCGATCGTCGCCAGTTCCTTCAGTTCCTCGCTGCCGGTTCGGCTCTGGCCGCCCTGCCCGCCTCCGCCAGTGCCGCTCCTTCGAAGATGCGGCTTGGTCTGGTGACCTACCAGTGGGGCAAAGACTGGGATCTCGCCACGATCATCAAACATTGCGAAGCGGCGGACTTCTCCGGCGTCGAATTGCGGTCGACTCACAAACATGGCGTCGAGATCACTCTCGATGCCGCCGAGCGACGGGAAGTCCAGGCCCAGTTTGCCGACAGTCCGGTCGAATGTGTCGGTCCCGGAAGCGCCTGTGAGTATCACTCGGCTGATCCCGAGGTTGTGAGAAAGAATATCGAAGAGACCAAAGAGTTCATCAAACTCTCGCACGACATTGGTGGAACGGGCGTCAAAGTGCGGCCCAACGGATTCCCCAAAGAAGTCTCGAAAGAGAAGACGCTGGAGCAGATCGGCAAATCGCTCCGCGAAGTCGGGCAGTTCGCGGAAGATCATGGTCAGATCATTCGGCTCGAAGTTCACGGCCGGGGGACCAGCGAGCTCCCCTACATCCGCACCATGCTGGATGTCGCCGATCATCCGGCGGTCACCGTCTGCTGGAACTGCAACGGAACCGATCTCGCGGGCGAAGGGCTGGAGCACAACTTCAAGCTGGTTCAGGACAGCATCAGCACGGTGCATATCCACGACCTGCGGCACGACAATTACCCGTGGCAGCAGCTGTTTGCCTTGCTGAAGGGGATCAACTTCAGCGGCTGGACGCTGATTGAAGACGGCAAGGTGCCTGAAGACATTCCGGCGGCGATGAAAGAGAATCGCAAGCTCTGGGAACGACTCGCGAGCTGATTTACGAATTCGCTGGCTGGAGCGGATCGAGGTACTCACGGACGGCGTCGTAGTCGGGACGCAGTTCGAGAGCGGCTTCATATTCGCGGATGGCTTCGGGAATCAACCCGAGATAATGGCAGGCCATGCCGAGATAGAACCGCGTGGCGGCATCGGCTGGATCTCGAATCGCTGTCTCGAACAGCACTTCGCGAGACTCCGCGTATTTCCCCTGCGTGAGCAGCACGAGCCCGCGGGTTCTCGCAATGCGAGGATCTCCGGGCGTCGAGTTCTCGGCTTCCTCCAGGACCCGGTAAGCGTCTTCGAACTGCCCCCGCCCCGCCAGATCGCGAGCCTGTTGCTCGAAAGGAGGAATGTCGAGATACGACTCGCTCTGAGGGGAGTCAACTGGAGTGAGTTTCTGGCTGATCCCGTTGCCTGCTCGTTCGGTTCTCGCAGCCGTCTCGCGTTCGAGTTTCGCGACCTGTTCAGCGGCGAGTGCGTAATCTGGATTGAGGATCGCCGCCATCCGAAAGCATTCCAACGCGGCTTCCGTCTCGCCTGCTTTCTCCAGCACATAACCCAGGTTGTAGTGCGGCACGGCCGAGTCGGGACGCAACGCAACCGCGGCTGTGAGATAACGAATCGATTCGGCGTTTGAACCGAACGGATCGAGATTGTGCAGGGCAATTCCGAGATAGTGATTGATCCAGAAGTTCTCCGGCCGGGCTCGTTGAACGGTCCGCAGGCGATCGATCGCCGCGTCCCGTTCTCCCAGTGAAAACAATGTCCCGCTTAACAGGATCGTGCCGGAAACGGTGCGGTTATGACTGTCCGCTGATGTCGCCAGTTCGAGCAAACGGGCGGCATCATAATTCAGAACCGCATCGCGCAGTTCTTCGGCCTGCGGATCGGGATCGATCTCGTGAAGTGTGCGGCGAATCCAGCGGGCCGTCTCTCCGGCGCTTCTTAATGAAACCACCTGCTCACTCTCGTTGAGCGGACGAATCCGCAGGCGAACTGTCGTGCCCGGCTCGGGGTTCAAACGTCGGCAGACCTCCGTCAGGTTCAGCCCGCGAAGTTCATGCCATGCTCCGGAAGAATCTTCGATGGCAACGAGGTGATCCCCCTTCTGAAGGAGCCCCGAGGTTGCAGCCGATCCGCCCGAGACCAGATTTGCGACCGAACACTCGGCCGGGCTGTGGCGGAGATGCACGCCGAGACCGACTGGAGTTTCACTCAGCCAGAATTCCAGAGCGTCGACAATCTCCCGGCGAAGACAGACGGGCATTCCCTGCAATCGTGCGGCGACATCGACGGGACTCGATTCGAGAGGGACCAGTCCAGCCTCCGCGAATACCGCTTCGAGCTCGTGCAGTGAAGCCGCGGTCAGGCCGCTTCCCGCAGTCGCGGCTTCTTCAGCAATCGGACGGTTGCGAGCCTGTTCCAGTCGGTGCACGAATTCGAGCGAACGCAGATCCTGTGCGAGCCGTCTGGTCAGCTTTTCAAGTTGAGTCCGGGGGGCGGTCAACTCGGGAAACTCTTTGAGCAATCCGGTCGCCTGTTCGAGCTCGAACCCCACTTCCTGAAGCTGACTTTCGAGATGGGTTCGATCCCGTTCCGCGAGGTCGAGCCGGGAGGTGGCCGACTTCAGAATGGAATCGACATCGTAATTGACCTGGGCCAGACGGGCGGTTTCACGACGATGTTCCTGCCAGTGATCGTGCCCGATAATGCCGGCGGAGACGAGAACGGTGGCTGTCACCAATGCGGTTGCAATGACAGCCGTCCGGTTCCGCTGCACGAACTTTCTGAGTCGATACGTCCAGGCCGGACGGACCGCATGAACGGGCTGACTGGTCAGAAACCGATTGAGATCGTCGGCGAGATCGTGCGGAGTCGCATAGCGCTGCCGGCGGTCCGGCTCAATGGCTTTCAGTGTGATCCAGTCGAGATCGGCCGGCAGCTTTTGCAGATGACGCGGGCCTGTTCCCCGCCCGTCGGCAATCTTCTTCAAGTGATCGCGGGACAAACGTCTCAACCGCTGGCGGGGGCGTTCCGGCTCAAGCTCGGCTGCACAGCGGATGGCGTCCATTAACGTGTCGGGCTGCAGTGTCTCGAAGTCGACAGGAGTTGAGCCAGTCAACAGCTGAAACAGAAGGGCTCCGATTGAGAAGACATCGGTCCGGCCGTCGATCGACTTGCCGCGTGCCTGTTCCGGACTCATGTACGCTGGCGTCCCGATCGCTTCACCGACACACGTTTGCGAGGGCGAATCGAGTGATGCATCGTCGAGCACCTTGGCGATCCCGAAGTCAACGATCTTGAGAATCGGCTGCGGGTCCCCGTCGGCGACCAAAATATTCTCCGGCTTCAGATCGCGATGAATGATTCCGCGACGGTGGGCGTATTGCACCGCATGGCAGATCCGGGTGACAAGCTGGAGCCGGTCCGCAAGCGAAAGCTCACGTTCATCGCAGAACTGATCGATCGGCTGCCCCGAGCAGAGCTCCATCGCGAAATAGGGTTCCCCGGTGGGTGATGTCCCCGCATCGAAGATGTGCGCAATCTCAGCATGATCGAGCTGAGCCAGCGTTTGCGGTTCCCGTTCGAAGCGTTCGAGCAGCCGCGAGTCCCCTGCCCCATCGATGACAATCTTCAGAGCGACATCGCGTCGAACGGGGGCGATCTGTCGAGCCCGATAGACGGCTCCCATCGCACCGCAGCCGATTGACGATTCAACCACGAAGTTGCCGAGACGTGCCCCTGGCAGCAGCTGCCGCGATGAGCTCGAGGGTGCGAGAACTGACCGTCCGCCGGCAACGGTTGCCGCGTCATTCGGCAGGACGGCGGACTTCTTCTCGGGAAGGCGGCTCGCATCGAGCGTCTGGCTGGCTTCGAGCGAACTAGCTGCAGACACGATTTCGGCCCTCGTGTTTGGCCTGATAGAGTTTTGCGTCCGCATAGGAAATCAGATCGGTATCGGGCTGCAGGGTATCCGGGCTGAGCGACTGCAGATCGGCGACTCCGAGACTGATCGAAACGGGAATCAGATGGCCACTCCCTTCGATCTCCGTCGTCGCGATGGCCCGGCGGCAACGCTCGGCGATCACGGCTGCATCTGTTGCGTTCACTTCCGGAACGAGCAGGACGAATTCTTCGCCGCCGTAGCGGGCGAACGTCACGTGGGATTCGACGACATCGCGAATTCGCTGAGCGACGACCCGAAGAACCTGATCGCCCACCAGATGTCCGTAGGTGTCGTTAATCGATTTGAAGTGATCGATGTCGAGCATGATCAGCGAGAGCGGTCGGTTCGTATTCAACGACCGTTGAGTCTCCCGTTTCAGGATGTCGAGGAACGCCCGCTTGTTCGTGATGCGGGTCAGTCCATCCTGAGTCATCATGTCGTAGATTGATTCGTAGTACTGCGCTTCGGTCTCGTCGCCGGAAAGCAGCTTGAAGATGTGCGAGCCGATCGAAATGCGATCACCCGGGCGGAGTTCGGTAAACTCGATCCGCTCCCCATTATGAAACGTCCCGTTCGTACTGCCGAGATCTTCCAGATAGTGACGTCCGTCCTGGTAGCCAATCCGGGCATGCTCGCGAGAGACGGCTTCTTCGTTGAGCACGAGGTCCGCTCCGTCACCTCGTCCGACCTTCAGACCGTTCTCCGGAATGGAGATCAATCCGGAGTTGATTTCAACCGGGTGAATCTGCAGCAGTTTTCCGATTCCCGATGTCTTCGAAGCAGGCATGGTGTTCTTGCTCGAAACGGTGGCTTGCCAGACGCTTGTCATGTGTGCGGCCCGAATGAATGTGTGTGGAGTAAAGCCTCGTCTGGTTCAACCCTATGTTACCGGCTGCGGGGGATCTGCGTCTTCGCCTCAAAACTATTTCCGCAGAAGGCAAGAAACTCCGGCTGTTCGGATTATGCGACTCGCCGCCCAGGACAAACGCTCCTCGGTCTATTGAAGTCTGCCCCGGATTCCATTGAACTGGACATCCGCAGCACGCCGCTCCTCCCGTGACCTGAGAGAAAGACTGCAATGACGTTTCCGAAAAGAACAAGGCTGATGCCACGTGTGACAGCCGCGATCGCAATCCTGCTCACCATTGCGCAATCGACCTTCGCTGAAGAACTCGGAGAGCTGCCGCATCGAGAATGGCAGGGAATTCCGGGACTGGAACGCACTGCAGAAGGACGCGTGTTTGTCTCCTGGTTCACGGGAGGAACCAAAGAACCTGCGATTGAGAATACCGTGGTTCTCGCCTACAGCGACGACGACGGACAGTTCTTCACCGAACCGATCGTCATGGCCGCTCCCTCAAAGGATGCACGCTGCTTCGATCCCACCCTCTGGATCGATCCGAAGGGGCAACTCTGGTACATCTTCAATCGTGGCAGCCGAACAACAGCCGAGCATGATGTGCATGCCCGCGTCTGCGTTGATCCAGACGCCAGTCCCCCCGTGTTTGGAGCAGAGTTCCGCATCGATCTTGATACCCCGTATGCATTCCGGATGAACAAGATCACGGTGTTGTCCTCGGGAGAATGGGTGATGCCTGTGACGCATGCGCTGGAGCCGATCCATGACTGGTTCGCCGGTCCGAAACAGGTTCAGGGCGTTGCCATCTCGTCCGACGAGGGCAAGACCTGGCGTCTTCATGGTGCCATCGAAGCCCCGGAATGGGCGCTGGAGTGCATGATCACGGAACTTCGCGACGGGCGGCTGTGGATGCTGATTCGGACGGGGAGCGGCGTCTTATGGGAGAGTCATTCTGACGACAAGGGGCAAACATGGAGCAAGGGACAGGCCACCGAGATTGCGAGTCCCGGCTCCCGGTTTTTCATTCGCCGTCTTGCCTCGGGCAATCTGTTGCTCGTCAACCATCACAACTTCCAGGGCCGCAGCCATCTCACGGCTCAACTTTCCACCGACGATGGCCTCACCTGGAATGAAGGGTTACTGCTCGACGAACGGGGCAGCATTTCTTACCCGGATGGCGTTCAGGATCAAGAGGGGCTGATCTGGATCACGTATGACCGCGACCGGCAGGGAGCCGGAGAAATTCTGTACGCGACCTTCCGCGAGCAGGATGTTGCTGCTGAAAAGAACGTGTCTCAGGCCGTTCGGCTGAAGCAGGTGGTCAGTAATCTGAAGACGGAAAAGCGTCTCCCGGAGAACTGGAATCCAACACAAGCCGGGGATGCCGTGATGAAACGGCTCGTCCAGGTGACGGGAGCCGAGGTGAAAGGCGCCCATGACAGCGAGTTTGTCTGTGTCGACGACCGCGCTTATCTCGTTGCGGAAGTGAACGATACACGAGCCGGGGAAAGCTCCGCCTGGCCAGAGGTGTACTGCACGCTCTCGATCGTGAATCTGCAATCGCTCAAGGTCGAAGAGATCATTCCCTTCGCTCGCGGAGAGCAGGAGTTCGACAACGAAACGCTGCCCGTCGGGGCCTGCTTCGTACCTCGAATTGTGCAGAAGGACGATCAGACGCTGCGATGTTACTTCGCCAGCGAGCGTCCGGGGCAACGTCAGGCACAGATGTGGTTCCGTGATTTCGATCTGCCGACCCAGCAGTTTGCCGATTCCATTCACAAGGCGAAATTGAAAACCGCAGCTGGGACCATCGACATGCAGCCGCGTTTCTTTCACGAAGACGCGGCTCGGCACGGCTTCAAGAAACCGGCCAAAGACTACGGACTCTACATCTTCGATTCGTTCAAAAAATTCGATGGCCAGTTGTACGTTGCTCTGAACAACTACCCGGCTCGACAGAACGCCCTCGCCTTCGTGCATGACGATCTGGCCACCTTCGAAGTGCTCGGTCATTACAACGAACCGCAGTCGGCTGCTCTGAGTGAATCGGCCGTAAACCGTCTCCCGGATGATCGATGGATGGCGATCTGCCGCAACGACGCCGGAAACTATCACTTCACGTTCAGTTCCGATGGGCGAACCTGGAGCGTCGGACGCCCGCTTCCCTTCGTCCCCAATGGAACAGGTTCAAAACCGACGTTCGACCGCTTTGGCGACCTTTACTATCTCGGCTGGCAGGAAGCGACCCGCATCGACGGAGTCAACCGCAGTGTCTTCAATGTCGATGTCTCCGCAGACGGGAAAAACTGGACCCGCAAATACCGTTTCGAAACCACGAAGTCCTTTCAGTATCCGACTTTCCACGAACACGAGGGCGTGATCTGGCTGAGCGTGACCCAGGGCGACAGTTCTTCGAGTCGCAAAGAGCGGATCATGTTCGGGAGACTCGAGGAGATCGGAGCCACGGAGTGAGCCTTTCCGAACCGGATGGAAATTCGCTCAGATCGCTGCTTGCAGGCCAATCGGCTTCAACCGTCACTGCGTTTAGGGTATGTTAAATCAGGAAACTGTGATCTGTCCTCAGCTGCTTCTCATCGAAGGGACCGGGCCGATCAATCAAAATAAGATGTGGCGGACGGTTTCCCGCCTTTGAATATCTCAGACTTCAACCTCAGGATTTTATTATGACTCAGTCGTATCAGCCGTCTCGTCGGCAGTTTCTGCAGAGCGCAGCCGCAGCGGGAGCCGCGGGCCTGTTTCTGCCTTCCATGAACCGAGCGTTCGGTTACGAATCTCCCAACGAACGGCCGGTCTTCGCGACCATCGGTCTTCGTAATCAGGGTTGGGCGATCACCAGCAAGTCGTTCAAGTTCGCCGACTTCGCCGCTCTGGCCGATGTCGACTCCAATGTCCTCGGCGAGAATGTCCAGAAGACAAAGGACAAGCAGGGGAAGACTCCGGATGCCGTGAAGGATTATCGCGAGATTCTGGATCGTCAGGATATCGACGCGGTGATGATCGCAACGCCGGACCACTGGCACACCAAAGTTGCCGTGGAAGCGATGCTGGCGGGCAAAGATGTTTACTGTGAGAAGCCGCTGACGCTCACCATCGATGAAGGCAAGCTCATCGAAAAGATCGTCAAGCAGACCGGCCGCGTGTTCCAGGTCGGAACGATGCAGCGGACCGAATCGGGACAGCGGTTCCTGCAGGCGATCGCCCTGATTCGAGACGGCCGCATCGGCAAGGTGCAGAAAGTGACCTGTGGCATCGGCGGGATGGATGCTTCTCCGGTCATTCCGGAGGCTCCCGTGCCCCAGGAACTCGACTGGGACTTCTGGCTCGGCCCTGCTCCGAAAGTTGCCTACCGTGCCCTGCCTGAGATGCGCAAAGGATACGGCGGCGGCGTGCCGCTCTACAGTAACTGCCACTATGCGTTCCGCAACTGGCACGAGTACTCCGGCGGCAAGCTGACCGACTGGGGCGCTCATCACGTCGACATCGCCTGCTGGGCCCTCGGCGCCACTGATACCGGCCCGAGCCGCATTTCTCCGACCGAGTACACGCTGCCGGTCGAGTACAAAGACGGACATCCTGTCGTCGACGACCAGTACAACGCCGCGACAAAGTTCGAGATCCATGTCGCGATGCCGAACGACGTTCAGATGGTCATCCAGAGCGCGGGCGACAACGGCATCCTTTTCGAAGGAACCGAAGGCCGGTTCTTTGTGAACCGCGGCAAGATCACCGGTAAGCCGGTCGAAGATCTGGCCAGCAACCCGCTGCCGGACGGCGCAATCGAAGAAGTCTATGGCGGCCCGGTCAGCGAGAACCACACCGCGAACTTCATTGAAGCGATGCGGTCCCGCAAGCAGCCGATTTCCGATGTCTGGTCTCACAACCGGATGCTCGAAATCTGCCACCTGTCGAACATCGCCATGCGACTCGGCCGGGAACTGCAGTGGGATCCGGAAAAGCGGGAAGTCATCAACGACAGCCAGGCCAACTCGTTCCTGGCCCGCGAAAGCCGCAAGGAATACGAGATCGAGATGTAATCCCGAACTCGGAAGAAAATAGAACGGGGCGCGATCAGCACACGGTCGCGCCCTTTTTTATTTCGATTCCACGTCCTTCTCCGTCTCCTTCTTCTTCGCTTCAGACGTTTCCGGCACGGGCTCTGGCGGGGAGACGATCATCATGCCGACATAGTCAACGTGCCCGTCGCTATTGATCTCGCGGACGCGAAGAGTGATCTGGTCGAACGTGACCGATGCTCCAGCGACGATTCCGCTTTTCCCAAGTCGGTCGCGGAGAAGTTCGTCGAGCGTGCGATCCAGGTTCTTGTCGAGGGTGAGGTCGTACAGCTGCTGCATGTCCCGGACGCGAATCGAACCACGCAAAGGAAACTCCAACGCCTGCGGGAGTGCCTTTTCCTCGTCTCCACGACGGGAGAAGACGCGGTCGACCATCGCACGGACGGCCGGACGCATCACCACGATAACGTGATCGCCACAGTGGATGGAGTGCCGCCCCTGCGGCGGGATGATCTGATTGTCTCGGACGATCAGGGCCACCACCACGCCGTCCGGGAGGGCAAGATCTTTGACCATTCGTCCCACGGCTCGACAGTCCTGACCGGCATAATAGTCGACGATATCGCCATCGACGTTCTGCAGCGAACTGATTTCGAGTGTCACTGGAGGCGGCAGTTTGCCTTCGACATCGAGCTTGAGAGACCGGGCCATCGTCGGCAATGTCCATCCCTGAATCAGCGCCGAGACAAGCACGACGAAGAAGACGGTATCGAACATCGTCGAGGCATCGGGCACGGCGGCCAGCATTGGGAAGGTCGCCAGGGTAATCGGCACCGCTCCCTTCAGCCCCACCCAGGAGAGAAACAGGAGTTCGCGCGGCAGGAAACGGAAGGGGGCCAGGGAAATGCAGACGGCGATCGGACGGGCCACCAGAATCAATACGAACGCAATCGCCAGAGCTGACCCGGCCGATTCAAGCAGCCGCGACGGAAAGCTGAGCAGGCCGAGCGTCATGAACATCAGGATCTGGCTGATCCATGCCGCAGCGTCGTGAAAGAGCAGGATGCCGCGGTGAAAGATCGGTCGACGGTTTCCGATCACAATGCCGGTGAGATAGACCGCCAGAAAGCCACTGCCGCCGAAGAGGGCGGCCATACCGAATGAGAACAACGCCAGTGCAGTCGCCATCACCGGGTACAGACCGGCTGCACCCAGGTGGACATTCTTGAGAATCCAGACGCCGCCGTATCCCACCGCCAGGCCGACGACCGCTCCGACGGAGAGCTGCGTGAAGAACATCACGAGCAGTCCCCAACCCGGTTCGACGGCATTCGTAATCAGCTGAATAAGGCTGACGGTGAGAAAGATCGCCATCGGATCGTTCGAGCCACTCTCAACTTCGAGTGTATCTGCCAGTCGCTGACGGATATTCACGCCACCAGTTCGCAGCACCGAGAACACAGCCGAGGCATCGGTCGAGCCGACGATACTTCCCAGCAGCAGCCCTTCCAGGAGCGGGATCTTCAGAATCCACGATGCGGCGAGCCCGGTGATCAGCGCCGTGAGGATCACGCCGACAGTCGCCAGTGTTCCAGCAGGCTTCAAGGCGGCGACAATCGAGCGAGCCGGTGTTCTTAAGCCGCCGTCGAACAGAATCAGACTGAGCGCCACCGTGCCGATGGCGTTTGCCAGCGCGTAATTCTCGAACTCAATTCCGCCCAGTCCTTCGGAACCGGCGAGCATCCCGACGACCAGGAACAGGAACAGAACGGGGATGCCCATCCGCGTCGAGAATTTGTTCGAAGCAATCCCGAGCAGCAACAGGATCCCCGTGATGAGGATGATCGTCTCAATAGTCAGCATTCCGCAAATCCACTACTCGTCGTCCATGGCTGATCGGAACTCAGGCAGCAAACGCTCTTCTCACCATAGCTCATGAGTTCCGTTTGTGGAGAGAGTAGCAGAGGAGAGGCTCATCTTGCGAGGATTCCCTCGCAGAGCGCGCAATCCCGCCGCTGGAGCCGACGCGTGTTTCCTCCCCACATCCGGCGAAGTCGATCGTCCGCTATGCCTGCAGCAGGCCGGAGACGACTTTCCCAGGCTGGCCATCCAGCAGGGTCTCGAGGCGGCCGTTGCGTTCGAACGTCAGATGCTGGGGATCGAGTCCGAACAGGTGCAGCAGCGTGGCGTGATAGTCGAAGTGATTCACCACATCTTCGACCGCGTGATGTCCGAATTCATCGGTCGCGCCGTACGTTCCGCCACGACGGAATCCGCCACCAGCCACCCACATGGAGAATCCATAGGTGTTGTGGTCCCGTCCCACTTTCGCCGGCCCGGCGTCGTTCTGAATGACGGGAAGTCGTCCCATCTCGCCGCCCCAGTGCACGACTGTGGAGTCGAGCAGCCCGCGTTGTTTAAGGTCGGTGACAAGAGCCGCGGAAGGCTGGTCGGTCATCTTGCAGGCACGCGGGAGAGCCGAGCGAATCGATCCGTGATGATCCCAGAACTGATTACGAGTGTAGACCTGTACGAAACGGACGCCCCGTTCGACGAGCCGCCGGGCAATGAGGCAACGGCGGCCGTATTCGTCCGTTTCCTTCTCGCCGATGCCGTACATCTTCTGAGTGGCCTCAGTTTCTTTCGACAGATCCAGCGCTTCGGCGGCAGCCGTCTGCATCTGGGCCGCGAGTTCATAATTGCTGATCCGAGCCTGAAGATCGGTATTCGCCGGATGCTGTTGCCGATGCTGTTCGTTCAACTCGCGAACGTATGCCAGATAGTTGTCCTGCACCGTTCCCCGGCGCGTAGCCGGCGGCTCGAGATTGAAGATGCGAGGTTCCTTGGGCCGGATCACCGTTCCCTGAAACAGCGAGGGCAACCAGCCATTCGACCAGTTGAGAACCCCTTCCACGGGGATGCCGCCGGGATCGGGAAGAGCCATGAAGGCGGGAAGATTGTCTGCTTCGTTCCCGAGTCCATAGGTGAGCCAGCTGCCGAGAGCCGGGCGCCCTCGCTGAGTGCGGCCCGAATTCATGGCGTGAATCGACTGACCATGATTGTTAACGCCGGTGTGCATCGACCGGACGACGCAAATGTCATCGGCTATTCGTGAAGTGTACGGGATGAGTTCGGAAAGCTCGGTGCCGCACTCGCCGTGGGCCTGAAACTTCCACGGACAGCCGAGCACCTTCGAACTGGCCTGAGCGGCGTTGTCGTATTTGATGGTTCCCGGAAACGCCTCTCCATCGAGTTTGTTGAGCGCCGGTTTGGGATCGAACATGTCAATCTGACTCGGACCTCCCTGCATGAACAGGGAGATCATCGCGGTCGCCTTCGCGGGATGATGCGGCGCACGCGGTTCGAGCGAATCGGGCCGGGGAGTTTCTCCCGGCTTGATCGGAGAAGCGAGCAGTCCGTCACGCTGCAGCAACGTCGCCAGTGCGATGGGCGAAAGACTGAATGTTCCTGCCTGCAGAAACTGCCGTCGATTCCAGGAGGTGAAGTCGTTCATGGGAGATCATTCAATGTACAGGAAGCGATTTGAACTGAGCAGAGCCTGACAGAACACACTGAGCGCTTCCCGTGTGACCCGGGTCTCATCCCAATCGGGCTGTTGCTTCGCCATTAACTCCTGTTGAGCGGTAACGAAAGCGACGGCCTTTGCCTGTTCCGTTTCGGAAGGACTCGCCGCATAGGCCAGCCGCCACGCATGCTCGACCTGCTGAGGAAGCCCAGCCGAGGCTTCGCGAAGGAGACGCTCGGCAAAGAATTCGGAGAACTCGACGATCGCCGCGCTGTTCATAAAGAAGAGCGACTGCGGCGCCACGGTCGACGTACTGCGGATCTCGCAGTTGGGCGTCATCGCGGGAGCGTCGAACGCTTCAAACATCGAGAATGTTCGCGTGCGGCGCACCTGCACGTAGATGCTGCGGCGGAACTCTTCGCCATTCAGATCGACCTGATCGACCGGCTTCCGCTCCCCGTCGAGGTTTTCTTCGCCGAGCACAATCTGCCCGACGCTGTCTTCCATCACCGGAATGGGAGCACCGAATCGTTTCGAATTCAGCTTCCCGGTCACGGCGAGAATGGTGTCGCGGATCGTCTCCGCTTCCATCCGTTGCAGCGGGAACCGGGAATACATGACATTGTCCGCGTCGGCCGACATCGCCTCTGAAGCGACGGACGACTGCCGATAAGCCGTCGATTTCATGATGACGCGATGCAGATGCTTCACGCTCCAGCCCGACGACTGGAACTCAGCCGCAAGCCAGTCCAGCAGTTCCGGATGTGTCGGACGGTCGCCAAGTCGGCCGAAGTCGCCCGGGGTATTCACAATGCCGCGGCCAAAATGATGCAGCCAGATGCGGTTCGCAATCACCCGTGCCAGCAGCGGGTGCGTGCCGTCCGTCAACTGACGGGCGAACGCAAGACGTCGTCCGCTCGTCGGCAGAGCCTCGAGGTTGTCGGGGATCTCGCCCCGTTCTCCCAGAATCGTGAGGTCGCGGGGGTGGACAACATCTTTCGGTTGTTCAGGATCACCCCGGTAGAAGACAAACGTCTGCGGAACTTTCCCCGCCGGCTCCTGAAGGGCACGCACGAAACCTTCTTTCGGCTTCTGTTTGCGAATCTCCGCTGCTTTCTGCTGATACTCCTTGAGACGCTCCGCAGTCTGGTTGGCACGCAGCTCGGCTGCCAGAGCCTCGTCGCGTTTCAGCTCAGCGGCTGCCTCGGGATTGAACTCGGCCAGGGTTTCCAGTGTGACCTGTGTCGCGGGGAAAGTGGCAAGCAGTTCATTCTGCTCGGCGGTGCGTTTGGCCGGAGCAGTCGCCAGAGCCGATTCGACAGCCGAGCGTTTCTCTTCTGGCACCTCAGCCAGCGCGGCTGTCCGCGTTTCTTCAACGAAGCGAACTTCTTTCTGCTTTCGCTCTGCATCAACCTTTCGCGCCCGGTCGGCTCGGCGGCGATCGTACAGATACAACGACCCGGTGCTGATGCTTGCGACTGTCGGATGCTTCTTAAGCAGGGCCTGCTGCTCCGCGGTTCGTTCCTTCTTCGGTGTCCGGTAGGCGGTTCGCGCTGCTTCTCGTTCGCCTTCTGGAATCAGAAGCAGCTCTTCTTCCAGCGTGAGCGTGATGAACTCCTCGGCCTTTTTCGACCGTTCTTTCTCGACGGCTGCAGCCTGGGCTTCAATCGCTTTGGCGGCTTCTCGATCGGCTGCGGTGTAGAGGGAGATCTGCCGCTGAGGGGGAGACTTCCAGCTCTTCCAGTCGAGTGCCGGTTCAAAGACCGCACGAAGGGCGTAGTAGTCGGCTTGCGGGATCGGATCGTATCGGTGGTCGTGGCACTGGGCACAGTGCATCGTCATCCCCAGAAGAGACGAGCCGACGATCTGAATCGTATCCGCGACAACCTGATTGCGGGCTTCGGTCGGATTAATTCCTCCCGACGCGGTCCCATCCGGCGCCATTCGCAGAAAGCCGGTTGCAGTCAGCTGTTCGATCTGCTGTTCGGTCAGATCGCCGCCGGTCCAGTTCGCCAGTTCGTCCCCGGCCAACTGCTCCTGAATGAACTGATCGAACGGCTTGTCATTCTCGAAAGACCGAATCACGTAATCCCGATACCGCCAGGCATGCGGACGAATGCGATCGTCATCGGTGTAGCCTTCGGAATCAGCGTAGCCGGCCACATCGAGCCAGTGCCGCGCCCAGCGTTCGCCATAATGAGGCGAAGCGAGAAGTTCTTCGATGACCTTGTCCCACCACTCGGGTGAGGTGTCGGCCAGTACGCGTTCGAGCATCTCCGGCGAGGGGGGCAACCCAGTCAAATCGATACTCGCCCGCCGAAGCAGCTTCGCCCGATCGGCGTCAGGGGCGAATCCGGGATGACCTTCGCTGTTCGCGAGAATCAATTCGTCGATCGGGGTACGAGCACGCCGCTCGGGATCCGCCTGAGGCACGGCCGGACGTTCGATCGGCTGGAACGCCCAGTAGTTTCGTTCCGCGAAGGTGAAGAAAGGCCCGTCGCCAATCTCGTCCGGTTCTTCTTCGAGAATCACGGCTCCGTTGTTGATCCACTGGCGGATGGTCTCTATCTCGGCCGGGCTGAGCAGCTTGTCTTCATCGGGTGGCATCTCGCCAGCGGTCATTCGCTGAAGCAGCAGGCTCGCCTCGGCATCTCCCGGAACGATCGCCGTTCCTGAATCGCCTCCTTTGACGAGGAGCTTGCGCAGTCGCAGGTCGAGCCCCCCTTCAATCTCGCCGAGTTCACCATGACAGTGAAAACAATGCTGCTTTAAAAGCGGGCGGACATCGTGTTCCCATGTGACGTCTGCTGCGAAGACGCTGGGAAGACCAGACACAAGGAGTGTCGCAAAGGCGAGAATATAATTTTGCATAGGGCATGCACTGGCGGGAGGAGTGAGCGCTCAGGCAGACGCACCAAATCACCTGCGTGGTTTTCAATCGCAACAGCGACCGATAAGGCGAGACTCATATTTGACCCGGCAGGCAAGCGCTTGTCAATTGCAGTCCACTGGAGGAGCCCGATTTGCGCAAGACAACCCCCTCGGGATCGCTGCCCTTCCCGTTGGTTCGTTAACCGGAAAGGGCAGCCGTCTACCAGAGTGGACAAGGCGTCCGGCTTGGAAAATCTCAGTCGGAAAATCTCAGCCGCATTGAGGAATGCAGGAGAACATGCCGGTCACGACACGATCTATTTCACGCGTTCCGGTTCGGCGAACGACTCGTCCATGGTGTAGGGCAGACGCCACACCTGTTGACCCGAAGAATCTCCGAAATAAAGGCGAGACGGACTGAGGCGTGTCGGATCGCCGTCGGCCCAGAACACAAAGAACGGATCCTGCGCATTGAGCGGACGCCGCGCGTAGTTGTGGTTCTGCCCGCTGTCATGGGTCAACTGTTTCGCCATCTTCCAGGTCTCACCCTGATCCCGACTCTCCCATAGAGCGATCTCGCCGCCGCCGTGATACGGCTGCGGACCGGTTTGCGTCGGGCCGATCAAAAGCCAGCGATCGTCCGAAAGGTAGAGGCTGCCCATGTCGTAGTTGTGATCGGCCGGGCAGATCTCGGTCGTCTTCCACGCCGAGCCGTCCCAGCGAGTCACTCTCCAGATCCGCGGATCATTCGGCGGCCCCGGTTGATGTCCGCGACTGGTGATGTAGAGAAAGACCGGATTGCCGGCGGCGTCGAACCCCATGTCCTTCAGGTACACATTCAGCCCCTCGCTCGCGTAGTCGATCACGCGCGTCGGGTTATCAACAGTCTCGATCGGCAGCGAGACCGGCGTGCCGTCCACGGTCGTCCATTGCTGGCCCATGTCGGTCGTCTGGACATAATACACATCGGTTCGGCGGTCGACGTTGCCGTCGGGATGGCGGTTGAAGAACGTGCCGATCTTGCCTCCCCGGGCAGCGCTCGTCTGATAGTGCCCGCCCCGCGAATGACCCGGCTCACGAATGCCGGCCAGCTTCTGATCAGCTCCCCATTCCTGCCCGTCCCGGCTACGTTCAAAATACAGTTCACGAACGCCCGTGTACTTCGTGAAGAGATTCAGGAATCCTTTTCCCTGCACGTACTTCGGTTGAGGATAGGTCATTTCCTCTTCCGAAATCCGCTCGAACGAATCGACAGAATAAGGTTCGCTGCTGCGATACTTGATTCCCATCCGATGCTGTGCCCGACCGCTGACGAAGACCCAGAGATAACCCTCCTCGTCGATTGCCAGACTCGGATTGTCATGCGGGTCGTCCACACCCTGCTTGTCGTGAACGATGGTCGGCCGCGGCACGCGGTTCCGCTTGTGGTCGTAATACGAGGCCATGCAGAGCAAATGCCTCTTATCAGCGCCCGTCGTGCCGCCATACACGAAGAACGTCTTCTGGACCTCCTCGCAGTAAATGGCCAGCGGGGTATGCTTGGCCGTGTAGGTCCCCAGTCCCCCCGAATACTTGTCGCCGTAAGGGAACACCGGCGTCTTAGACAGCGGAAGGTAAGACGTCCCGTCCTCTCCTTTCCCGTAGTACTGCCCCAGTGTGAACCAGATTCCTTTGTAACCATCAGCCCGTTCGGAAGCTGGCTCCGCCGCTGTGGCCGACGTCGTCAGCAGGAAGAACGATAGGGTGAGAACGATACCGCGATGCGTCTTCATACTGTGATCTCCTTGCCCATTTGCATTTGCAACCCAGCCCCAATCTAACAGAAATCAATCGGTCATTCCTGTGAGATGCGAAGTTAACCAGGAGTAGAACCGATCCCGTAAGCACCGCGGATCACAATGAAACGCCCCTCGTCAGAGTTGACGAGGGACGTTTCATTGTGGCGACGGCAGCAGTGCATCTCAGAGTATGGTCGACCGTGATTGGATCACGCCTGAAACTCTCTCCCGATCACGTTAAGCTGATTCTGCCGGAGCACAATAATCGGGACCCGGCCTCACGAGACTTAAGGCGATCGCATTCAGGGACGAGCCGGAGTTCATCTCGAACTATTGTTCCTCCGTCCCAAACGTTGCATCGCTCGCATGCTTCGCGTGCGAACTGGCGATACGATCTTTTTTGATGCGGAACTTCAGCTCAAAACGACAACCACCAGGAAGACATACCTTCAATGCGACATCGTATTTTCATTTTCATTTTGCTCGCGGTTCAATTCCTCGCCTATTTCCAGTCACCGGTCGCCGCTGAAGACGACGCCATCCAGATCGGCAGCCGGCGGGAATTGCTGGTCGATCATCATTTAATCGACAAACTCGAAAACGTCCGCCTCGTGCTCAACCATCCGCGAGATGAGGGAGTCGCTTTGGAGTTCGATGAGCCCTGGGAAGGACTGTTCTGCGGATACTGCACAGTGATCAAAGATGGCGAGATGTACCGTCTCTACTATCGGGGCAGTCCCAAAGTCGGTGCGGATGGGAATCCGAATGAAGTCTACTGCTGTGCGGAATCGAAAGACGGGATTGAATGGACGAAACCAGAACTCGACCTCTTTGATGTTCAGGGAAGCTCGAAGAACAACATTGTTCTGGCCAATGCGGCTCCGGTCACTCACAACTTCTGCCCGATGCTTGATACTCGACCCGGGATCCCGGCCGATCAGCGTTACAAGGCGATTGGCGGGACGATGACCAGTGGACTCATTGCGTTGGTCTCAGCGGATGGCCTTCGCTGGAAGAAGCTTCAAGAAGAACCGGTAATCACGACCGACATGGTGCCGTACAAGTACATGTTCGATTCGCAAAACCTTGCGTTCTGGTCTACTCACGAAGGTAAGTATCTGTGTTACTTTCGCGTGTTTGAAGGGGGGATTCGCCGGATCTGTCGGTCGGTCAGCGATGACTTTATCAACTGGTCCGAGCCGGTTCTGATGGAGTACCGGACGTCTTCCGGAGAGGCTCCGATCGAGCACCTTTACACAAACCAGACGCATCCTTACTTCCGTGCGCCGCATTTGTATGTCTCGGTCGCTGCGCGTTTCATGCCCGGCCGACAGGTCCTGACCGAAGAACAGGCCGGCGAGATCGGCGTTTCTCCGGCTTATTTCAAAGACACGTCCGATGCCATTTTGATGACGACCCGCGGTGGTGGTTTCTATGACCGCACGTTTCTCAGTGGTTTCATTCGTCCCGGCATCGGAGCGAGAAACTGGGTGTCACGGACAAACTACCCCGCCTTGAATGTTGTGCAGACCGGACCGGCGGAGATGTCCATTTATTTGAATCAGGACTACGCGCAGCCGACCTCGCATCTGCGAAGATACTCGCTTCGTCTGGACGGATTCGCATCGGCCCGGGCTCCCTATCGGGGAGGCGAACTGCTCACGAAACCGCTGGTCTTTACGGGCCGAGAGTTCGCGATCAACTTCGGCACTTCAGCGGCGGGCAGCATTCGTATTGAGATTCAGGATCCCGCTGGCAATCCACTGCCCGGCTTCTCACTGGCCGAGTCGAATGAGCAGATCGGCAACGAGATCGAACGTGTCGTCACCTGGAAACAGGGAAGTGACGTCTCTTCTCTTTCCGGGAAGCCTGTTCGATTGCGATTCGTGATTAAGGATGCCGATCTCTACGCATTCAAATTCAACGAATGATTCAGTCTCACGCAGCACGTGGGAGTGATTCCCGGGTGAACCGCCCGCCGCAGCATGAGGAACGTCTGGCAGAAGGTGGATCGAGGTCAAAAAACGCCCTGTATTCCAATAAAAAAGCCGCTTGCGATATTTTCGCAAGCGGCTTCTTATGGAGGCGGGGGGAATCGAACCCCCGTCCTGTTGCCCGTAACGCTAACGATATCCACATGTTACAGCAGCTACCAACTCTAGTGTCAGCACACTTGCAGCGACTCGATGACTCGAAATGCTACGAATTGGCATTCGACGACGGCCGACTGATGCAGGTAATGCTGAGATGGCCACAGCTTTCGGAGCAGATCAAGAAAGCAATCACTGCCCTCATTCATACCTGATAGATACCGGTGCCTTCGGGGTGCTGATCATATTGCCGTTGCGGTCGTATTCGGCGACCGCCCAGTTCGGGCCGGCGGAGTTAGTGAGCGCGGTTATCTCGTTGACCGTGTTATTGGTGCGGAATTGGTTGAGATTCCAGGTTCCGGCATCGTTGGTGTCTTTCAAGTACTTTTTCCAGTTGCCGGTTGGATCGAGGGACCAGCATTCAGCGAAGGACTTGTCTGTGATACCGTCTTTCTGCCCGCTGAGCGTCCCGCGCTGCAGGTTTTTCAGGCGGTTGATCTGGTCGTTGCCATGGAGTTCGTTGAAGTGCTTGCTGAGGGCGTCCGCCACGGTGTTCTGTCGCCAGATGCGGTTGCTGGAGCGGTCGTAGCCATATTTGATGCGGTCGAGGTCAACGAGAGCGTCATAATCGTACCAGCGGTTGTCCTTGATCCGGCCGAAGCGTCGTAGCCGGAATAGATATCGCCGATATCGGGATCGTTGGTGCCGGTCAGATCCACCAGCGTCCATTTCACCTGGGGCTGGGGAGAATCGGCGATCACGAAGCCGGTGCCGAAGGGAGAATTCATAGATTGAGCCGAACTTCCTCGGCCGAGATAGCTGTAGTCGACGAGATGCGTGGCAGAAACATCGCCATCGATCAATGCCGCGACCCGGCTGGCGACGTCATCCATGCCCAATTGCGTGCCGTAGTTGTAAGCTAGAACTCGTCCGTTTGGATAGGCCAGCTTCTCCCGCATGCCCCGGACTTTGTAGGTCATGGCGATGCGGCGGATTGCCCCGTCGACGCCCGTTCCGAGCGTGCTGATGCGATCCTGCGTCATCCGACCAAGCTTGTCATAATCGTAGCTGTGCACGGAGCCGTTCTGATCGGTCAGGCCGGTCTGCTGCCGCTGGCGGTTGTAGCAGAACAGGATGACGTCCGACGCATCGACCGAATCTGGATAGATCTCCTTCCGCTTGAGCAGCGAACTGGCGACGTTGGAATCGGCCAGCGTAGTGCCGTAGACGTCAGATTCCCGGCTGGATCGTACTGCATCGAATTGAAGAGGATGCACTGGCGACGCGCCAGTGGTACCCGGCGAGATTTAGTTCTGGAAGAAGGTGAGATGCTTGCGGCAGTAGATCTCGATGTCCGTCCAGTGATCACAGTCGCGATCGCACCTCACATTGCCAGAAAAATCATGTCCTGCCGTGAGTGCAGGACTTTGTGGTCTTCGCGGGGATCGGCAAGGGCCTCCAAGAAAAATAAAAACGACAACGGATCGGAAAACATTGCAATCGCCTTGGCGGAAATGGCAAAAGTCCCCGCGCACGACAAGATCGTGCTGGCCTCAAAAACCGAAAGCATTACGATGCAACTTCGAGGCCGTTTTCATGCGATTGCCCTGCCCAACTGGTGATACGCAACTGTAGTACGTAAGTCATGACAATGCGTGCGGATAGCTCCGTCAATCCCGTCCCGAGTGTATTGCATCTCATTGACAAAGCCTGAATGCTACGCATGATCCTGATTGTTAGATCGATGGTTTTCACTCTCAGTGGAATTTCCAATAGATCCCCAGCCAAAAGCACCTACAACAATTCTAGAAAAAACATATGAAGAAAAAATAGACATTGCCACGGCAATGCAATATATAATCTTCTCTTTAGAGGTAGCGATTGGCGCTCGCCAAGCAACATCAACGACTGATACAAGCAGCACTGATACTGCAAACATCACAACCGAAACGTATGAATTCTTACTCATAAGAACCTATTTCATGTTACAAGCGAGATATTGATCTAGCTTGAGCAGAGATGTGTCAATTAGTAGCAAAACTTTTTCAAGGCCAGTGGAAGTAGGGAATGCTGCCGTTGCACACCCCAGCACAGACCAGAACACTGCTCCTAATGCTTGGCAAACGATAGATGGGTCATCCGGTTCGCATTCGTCTGTAAGTCGATCGCAAATTGAACCAATGGAGTTTTTAGACACACCAAATCCCAGCCCGGCTATACATCCCGCGAGTTGCGGGTTCCGAACGGCACCGAGAGCGCTAAGCAAGCCGACAGCGCAGCCTGCAATGGCTCTGCAAATCTTGTTTGGCATCGACTTCCCGGAAGAGGCCCACAGAGTGACAGCGGCCCCGGCCAGGCATCCAGCGACTCCGATAAGCGGGGCAAGCGGAACTGCAAGCCCTGAGGGATCAAGATGCGTGGCTGGTGCTGATTGACAGTATTCGTACAGATTGGTAAAGGTGCGATCTCCTTCAGCAGGATCGCGTTGAATCCAACAGCCCGTCGATACATTGAATACACGATTCCGAATCGAATATAAGTCTCGTTGGCTTTCGAAAGTATATCCAGAAAAAAGAACACTCCAGCCCAGTGTAGGAGTGTGCGGAGTGAAGACACTGCTAAGAAATATTGGCGATCCGTATGCAGAATACGCAAATCTTTCCTGAACGTCTCCACTCTCGTCTGTTAGCGCTGTCACATTCCAGTTGGCGTCCTGCAGACCGTAGAGGCTTTCGTCGAGTGTCCCGTTTCCAGTCGTATCGCGGTCGCGGAGGAGGATGTTGTCGATGTAACGCAGGCCCCACACGAGTTGTTGTTCGGCGTCCGTTGAAGGGTCGATCCGCTCCTCGATCACTTGCCACTTGGACGGTTCGGTGAAGTAGCAATGGCGGGTTTCTTGATGAATTCCGCCTTCCGTGTGCTGTTGGAGGATTCGCCGTTTGGCACCGTCGTAGGCGTATTCCATCAGGGTGGATGTGGTTGAGGCGTCGGCGATTTTGATGAGGCGGTTCCAGGCGTCGTAGGTCGCCGTGGAGGAGGAGGCTCCCTGGAAGTCGTCCCATTCGTTGGCGGTGAAGGTGTCCCATCCATCGGCTGTGAAGTCGGCCCAGGTCAGTCCCGAGACGGGTGCCTTGGGGATGCTGATTATGTTGCCGTTGCGGTCGTATTCTGGCGCGTTCAAGTTGGGACCGACGGAGTCGGCGAGTGCGGTGATTTCGTTGACGGTATTATTTGTGCGGGACTGATCGAGATCCCAGGCGCCGTCGCCGTTGGTGTCTTCGAGGTAATTCTTCCAGTTGCCGGTAGGGTCGAGGGACCAGCATTCGGCGAAAGACTGGTCGGTGACTCCGTCCTTTTGAGCATTGAGCGTTCCCCGCTGCAGGTCTTTCAGGCGGTTGATCTGGTCGTTGCCGTAGAGTTCGTCGAAGTGCTTGCTGAGGGCGTCTGCCACGGTGTTCTGTCGCCAGATGCGGTTGCTGGAACGATCGTAGCCGTATTTGATGCGGTCGACGTCGACGAGGGCGTCGTAATCGTACCAGCGGTTGTCTTTGATCCGGCCGAAGCGGTCGTAGCCTGAATAAATGTCGCCGGTTTCGGGGTCGTTGGTTCCGGCGAGATCCACCAACGTCCACTTCACTTGCGGTTGCGGAGAATCGGCGATTACGAAGCCGGTGCCGAAAGGGGAGCTCACAGATTGGGCGGATCTCCCTCGGCCGAGATAGCTGTAGTCGACGAGATGGGTTGAGGAGACGTCGTCATCGACCAGAGCCGCGACCCGGCTGGCCGCATCGTCCATGCCCGACGTGGTGCCGTAGTCGTAGGTCAGAACTCGTCCGTTGGGATAGGTCATCGTCGTTTGCCGGATCGTGTTGTCCGTTCCGTTGGCGTAGCCGTATTGGACTTTCGGCGTCGTGGAGGTATTCACGGCTCCGTCGTGAGCCTGATAATCGGCCGTCAGTTGCCCGAAATCATTGTACGCAAACTGGACTTCGTTGACGACACTTCCCGTGCCGACGACGGGATTGTCGTAAGACGTCAACTGCTCCCGCATGCCCCGGACTTCGTAAGTCATGGCGATGCGGCGGACCGCTCCGTCGACACCCGCTCCGAGCCTGCTGACGCGGTCCTGCGTCATCCGCCCGAGTTTGTCGTAATCGTAGCTGTGGACGGAGCCGTTCTGGTCGGCCAGGCTGGTCTGCTGCCGTTGTCGATTGTAGCTGAACAGGATCACGTCCGATGAGTCGACCGAATCGGGATAGATCTCCTTTCGCTTGAGCAGCGAACTGGCGACATCGGAGTCTTCGAGCGTCGTGCCGTATACGTACTGCGTGGTCTGGTTGCCGGTCACGGAATTCTCGGCCGTGATGACCGAGACGTTCCCGTCGGGGATGTAGGCGGTCTGGACAGCGATATTGGTGTCGTCGGATGCCTGACACAAGCCGCCAGAACTGCTCGAACTGCTGGTTTCGATGACGTTCAGAATCTTCCGGGTTTCGCGGCCACGGTCGTCGTACTCCATCTTCGTGACCATGGCCGAGGGATCAGTGATCGACTCCAGGTTCCCGGCCGAGTCGTATTTCATCAAATTGATGAGGATCGTATCGGATCGGGTGGGAATAGTCGCAGATCGGTAGAGGAGGGTGCCGCCATTGGTGCCATAATTCGCGTATCGGTCTCGGCGATCAGGCCCGAGCGATTGAAGCACTGCCCACACCTGTAATGTCAACTGCGGTAGACAACGTGGCTTCAGTCAGCGAATCAGTCAGTAATCTGGACAGTAAATCGGAGTTCTCCGGCTGTCGCGGTGTGTCTTCGCATGGCAGGGATCCGTTGAACGACAACTCTACAACCCCCGAGGAGATAGACAGTTGTGGCAATGAAATAGACCGCTCGTCGTCGAATGACAACGAACGGCCTGAGTGGAGGCGGGGGGAATCGAACCCCCGTCCTGCGAGCCCTCAGTTTCGGCCTCTACGTGTGTAGATCATTGATTGGGTCTCGCTATCGCAGGCTCAACAACCAAAGCCCTTGGTAGCCAGGCGACAACAGGGTCTCATGATCGGCGTAGTCACCAGTGACCGATCACCAGTCTGATTTTTTAACGGGTCGTCGGGCTCCTCAGACGGGGATCCCTAAACCCGAGCAGCTAAACTAAGCTGCCAGTGCGTACTGCTTTTCGGCAGATAATTTTGTGATCAGCTTTTTACGTGGCCAACTGATCAACCACGACACGCCACCTCAACCTACGGAGAACCAGTCGAATCCGGTCGCCCCCGTTTCCGGGTGTGAAGTTTCCGCGAGAATCGCACAAGTTTCCCGGGAAACCGCATCAAGTCGGTCCCTTTCCTTTCGGCAGGTCCAGTCCCCGACCTTGACTGATACCATTCTACGTGCGAAAAGGAGATGATCAAGTCCTCTCCGCTCGCGAATTTCTGTACAGACACTCCCTATGGAGCTTCGGTTCGTTTTGGTCGGTCATTCTACGCTCCTGAAAACGGTTTTCTACGTCTGTTGCAGTCTGTCAGCCTTCGCGGCAGGAGGATGTGGTCGCCCCGACGTGCCTTCGCCGGCAGAGACCTCGACGCAGAAAAATGAAACTCCTCCCGCTCCGGTTGCGCTCGACTATCATATCCGCGACGAGTTTGAGCAGCGGACGGACTGGGGACACTGGCCCAATCTGACCGGACCCTATTTCAACAGCTCCTCACCGGCCGAAGCTCTCGGAGCTCCCCCGCTCGAGTCGAGTCGCAAAATCTGGGAAGTGGTCGTCGGGACCGGATACAGTACGCCGGTCGTCGGGCAGGAGCACATATTCGTCTTCCATCGACAGGCAGACGAGGAAATCGTCGACTGTCGCAGTCTCAGTAATGGAAAGGTCCGCTGGCAGTTCCGGTTCCCCACGGCCTACGAATGTCCCGTCGAATACAGCAATGGTCCCTACTCCACGCCTGCTCTCGATGCGGAATGCGTTTACGCGCTTGGGACGGAAGCCAAGTTCTATTGTCTGAATCGAAGTGATGGTGAGCTGAAGTGGATTCGGGATCTGCAGCTTGATTACGAGCCGGAAGCCTGGGATTTCCCGGTCGGCAGTAGTCCGCTGGTGATTGACGGCCGAGTTTATCTCAATCTCGGCGGCTCAAAAGGCGACAGCTGCATCGTCGCTCTGGATGCCGAGTCGGGCGACACGATCTGGACGGCTCTCAACGATGGTCGAAGCTACGCGACGCCGCGACTGGTGACGATTCATGACCAGAAACATCTGATAGTCTTCACCGATCGCTACATCTGGTCGCTCGATCCTGAGAAAGGATCCGTCCGATGGCAGGTCGAATTCGGGGTGAAGAAAAGTCCGGCTCGTGTGAACGCAGTGTCTCCGTTGGTTGTTGAGGACATGATCGTCGTAACGGCCGGTCCAGGGGGCGGCGTGCTTTGTCTGCAGATTCTTCCGGACGGCTCGCAACGGGAACTCTGGACCGATCGCCGGGCACTCGACAGTCAGTTCAACAACATTGTCGGCGTATCTGATGCCGTCTACGGGTTCACCTCGAAGTGGAACCGGCAGGCTCAGTTGCGATGCCTTTCGATCCAGTCGGGAGAGATCCTCTGGGAGTATGCCTCCGACTTGATGAGAGGCTCGATGATCGCCGCCGATGGGAAACTCTATCTGCTTGGTGAGGATGGTCACTTTGGAGTCGTCGCGATCAACAGCAGTGGGCCGAATGTCCTGCTCGAACCAGGGGAACCCGTGCTCAAGTCGCCGTGCTACTCGGCTCCGGTCATCGCGGGCACGACGCTGATTCTCCGGGATGAGGAGAAGATGCAGGCCTGGAATATTTCGGCGCAGAGCTCTTCAGAGGCGGAGTAGCCACTTTTGCGCGGGGTTACGGTCAGAAGCGATCGATCAGCGTGATGCCGACCGGACTGGCGTGAGACATCGCCGCTAACGCTTCGCTCGCTTCTGAAAGAGAGATCGTCTGGCGAATCAGGCTTCGGAGCGGGATCTTCTCTCGCTGAACCAGTTCCAGCATGGCGGGATAACGATGCGCCTGCATCCCGTGACAGCCGAAGAGTTGCAGTTCATCGGCGATCACCCGTCCCATGGGCAGCCGGGGATCTGCATGCTCGGCCAGCAGAAGTCCGATCTGCAGATGGCGGCCCCGTTTTCTCAGGCTGGCGACTGAATTCCGGAACGTCACAGAATGCCCCAGGGCGTCAACGGAGACGTGAGCGCCGCCGTGCGTCAGCTCGCGAATGGCTGCGGGGACATCATCGATCACGGCGGCATCGATCAGATGTTCGGCTTCGAGATTCCGCGCGGACTGCAGGGCGGGTTGTGAGCGATCGACGGCAATCACGCGGGCTCCGCAGGCTCGAGCGATCATGATGGCTGAGAGGCCAACGCCGCCGCAGCCAAAGATGGCGATCGTCTCGCCCGGTTGCAGTCTGGCCTGGTCGACGATGGCTCGGAACGCTGTTGCAAAACGACAGCCGAGACTGGCGGCTTCGAGGAAGCTGGTCTCTTCCGGCAGTTCCACGAGGTTCTCATCGGCTTGATGAACGACGACGAACTCCGCGAAGGAGCCCCAGTGTGTGAAACCCGGCTGCGTCTGTTGAGGGCAGACCTGCTGGTTCCCCTGGCGGCAATACTCGCAGGATCCGCAGCCGCATACGAAAGGAGCCGTCGCCCGAATCCCAGGGCGAAACCGCTTCACACTGGAGCCGACTTCGAGAACGGTACCGGCAAATTCATGGCCGGGAACGTGCGGGAGGGCGATGCAATCGTCATGTCCCATCCAGCCGTGCCAGTCGCTCCTGCAGAGCCCGGTCGCCTCGACTTTGATGACGGCTCCATCGGGCGGACAGTCCGGATCTGAAACACGTTCCACGGCTGGGGCCTGCTGAAACTGCCGGTAAAGGAGTGCTTTCATCGAATTACTTTCGCGGGATCGACACGATGAGACCAATGCTTGGAATCGTAACATAGCATCTGTCCTGAGAGCCGATGCGGCAAATCTGCCGCAGGCGGGACTCCTGTCTTGCATCGGTTTCGACGGGCCACTAAAACCAACTTGGATCCTTGAACTGCAGCAGAGTTCAGGCACACATGGACCGATTGAGGACGAGTTTCGCGATTTCCGACGGATGCGTTCCCGCCGGCTGAGTGTGAATCGCGTCCGTCACAAAAAGGCAAACTCATGACACATCCCTGGCATGATGTCACTCCGGGCGAGAACCTTCCTCTGGAGTTTCAGGCGGTTATCGAAATTCCGATGGGTTCGAGCGTGAAGTACGAGCTCGACAAGGAAACCGGACTGCTGCGGCTCGACCGGATGCTTTACTCCGCCGTGTATTACCCCGCCAACTACGGATTCATCCCGCAGACGCTCGCCGAAGACGACGACCCTCTCGACGTTCTGGTGATGTGCAAGGAAGCGGTCGATCCGCTTACCCTGGTGAATGCCCGGGCGATTGGTCTCATGACGATGATCGACAGCGGCAAGCCGGACCATAAGATTCTGGCCGTGGCGACCGATGACCCGGAGTACAACTACATCCGGGAAGCCGAAGAACTTCCTGCTCACCGATTGAATCAGCTGCGTCGCTTCTTCCAGGATTACAAGCAGCTGGAAGGAAAGTCTGTCGAAGTGAACAAGATTCAGGAAGGCAGCACGAGCCTGTCCATTATTGAAGATTCGCTGCAGGCCTACAGTTCACGCCGACGCAAGGGTTTCGGAGCTTATCACCACTAGTCGAGAAGCGTCGCTGCGACGGCCTGTCAGGGAACATCGCTCCGAAAGGTGTGAGATCGTATGTCCGAGCAGGAATCGCCCGATCCCTTTCATTGGCACGAAGCGCTCGATCGAACGCATCTGATCAGCGTCTTTCTTGAGACGTCGCTCGCTGAACATCCGGTTATTCGGAACGACGCCGAACTGCGCGAACTCTACACAGCCGCCTTTCAGGCGGTCGAAACGCTCTATCAGACGATCGGCCGAAAGACGCCGGATTGAGAGTGAAAATTTTCGTAACCGGTGAAACCGACAGGTTTTGGGTTCAGCCTTGAATTTCAGCGGAAAACGCATCCATTGTTGGTAATGGCTTATTGCCTGCCCTGTCGATACAGGTACAATAGCCAAATTAGTGAGATCGCTGGCCTATTCAGGGCCACGATTGAACAGGCATGGATGGATTCTCCTTCGTGACGGAGTGCTTCGCAAACTCCTGCTACGCGTAGTGTTATCTTTATGAGCGTCGCCTCTCCGCTGAAAAGTCAGGTGGATTCCACCTCCATCCCTTCTGAACCTCCTCGCCAGATTGTGAAGGAGGAGCTTGGTCCGGAACAGAAAGCCGAGATCAAAACGCTCCACGTTCAGAGCGGCACCTCGATGCTGCGGCAACAGGGCAACAATCTGGTGATGTTTGCTCTGATCGCCCTGAACGTTGTGCTCTGGCAGCAGGGGATGTATCCACTGCTCGTGCTTTCCTGGCTGGTGCTGGGCCATTTCTTCCACACGAAGCCTCTCTCGCTGCACGATGCCAGCCACGGTACGCTCGACGCGGATCGCCGCAAGAATACCGTGATGGGGCTCATCTGCGGCACCGCTTCGCTGGTCCCGCTCAGCGTTTACCGGCACGCTCACGCCTATCATCACGGTTACATGTCGACCGAAGCCGATCCTGAGCTGTGGCCGTTCAACAAGCCGGGGACGTCGCGTCTACTTCGGATGACCTGCGCGTTCTTCGAGATCTTTCTCGGCTGTATTTATACGCCGCTGCTGTTTGTGCGTTCTCTGTTCACATGCGGACGGCTCAAGAAGGACCTGAAACGTCGAATCGTGCTCGAATACGGTCTCGTGGTTCTCGTCTGGGGCACGTTGTTCACAGTGATCGGAATGAACGGCTGGTGGATGGAATTCCTGATGGCCTTTGCCGTGCCGTACGCCTTCGCGGGAATGTATCAGACTCTGAATAAGTACACCGAACATATGGGATTGATGGGGGATACCGTTCTGGCCGGAACGCGAACCGTGATTCCGCGAACGGCTGTTCATAAGACCGTCTCCAATATGATGCAGCATGTCGACCATCACGGGACGCATCACCGTTTCGCCCGGATCCCGTTTTACTCTCTGCCCCGAGCCAGTGAGATCGTTTACGGCAGCCCGGACGAGCGCAATCCGGTCTTCAGTACCTACCACGAGGCGTTCTTTGATATGATTCCGACGCTGTGGAATCCCAAAGTCGGCTCGCAGTGGATCGAGTACGAACGTCAACAGAACAGGTCGTAGGGCGGATCCTGCGGGACTGTCTGTCCAATGTCCGCGAAGTTGCGACTTATCAGCCAATTCGCTGCATTTACTGCGGACGGATCGGCTGGACCTCAGGTTAAACGGCTCAAAAACTGCTGTTCGCCTGGCTCGCACGGAATCACTTTGCTTAGGGATCTGGCCCCCCGAAAAGGTTCCGCAACCGCGAAGGGATGTTCCCCCCGGAAGCCGTTCGCGACAATTTGCACCGGGGCGGCAATTGTTTCGGCGCAGCGGATTCCATATGCTCTCCCGCTCGTGCCGGTTCACTGTGTATAATGAGCCGGTCGCCGCCGGAATGGCCTTTGCAGTGAAGACGCCTGTCCCGCGGCCGCGGTTGAAACCGCGAAAACGCAGCATGCCGGAATTCCCGGCATCTCGGCAGTGAGTCGACCGCCACGCCCTGATCAGACCCTGCATTCACAGTTTTTTGCTCAGCTGAGCACTCGAGGAATTGAATGGCCGCTTCCGGCAGTTCGAAGAAAAAAATGGGACGGATGGACCGTGAGTTCATTCGCAACTTTTCGATTATTGCGCACATTGACCACGGCAAGAGCACGCTGGCCGATCAGCTGCTGCTCAAAACGGGAGCGATCTCGCAGCGCGAGTTCAAGGATCAGATTCTCGATGATCTCGCCATTGAACGTGATCGCGGAATTACCGTAAAGGCCCACGCTGTGGCGATTCGTCACGAGCACAACGGGCAGACGTACGAACTGAACCTGATCGACACGCCCGGTCACGTCGACTTCCATTATGAAGTCTCCCGCTCACTGGCCGCCTGCGAAGGAGCTCTCCTGCTCGTCGATGCTTTTCAGGGGGTACAGGCTCAAACGGTGGCCAACGCTTACGCCGCTATCGAAGCCGATCTCGAAATTATCCCGGTCGTCAACAAAATTGACCTGCCGGTGACGAGGATCGACGAAGTTCTGGATGAAGTCGAAACCGTGCTTGGACTCGATCCGGAAACGGCACTGAAAGTCAGTGCGAAAACCGGTCAGGGAATCGAAGACGTCTTCAAGGCGATCATCGAACGGGTTCCTCCGCCGGAAGGTCGCGTTGAGCAGCCGCTGCGAGCGCTGATCTTCGACAGCAAGTTCGACAGTTTCCGCGGTGTGATCATCTATATTCGACTCGTTGAAGGGGAGATCACCAAGGGAGACAAGATCCGCTTCATGCGAACCGGCGGCGTTCAGGAAGTGATCGAGATTGGTCAGTTCGTTCCGAAAATGACCTCGTGCGATTCTCTCGCCGCTGGCCAGGTCGGGTACATCATCACCGGGGTCAAGCAGCTGGAAGAGATCAAGGTCGGCGATACGGTTACGCAGGAGAACCGCCGGGCTCCAACCGCTCTCCCGGGTTACCGCGAGCCGCAGCAGATGGTGTTCTGCGGGATGTATCCGATTGAAGCGACCGACTTCGAAAAGCTGCGTGACGAGCTCAGCAAAATGAGTCTGAACGATGCGAGCTTCTCGTTCGCTCCGGAAACGAGCGATGCGTTGGGCTTCGGTTTCCGCTGCGGATTCCTCGGCATGCTGCACATGGAGATTATCCAGCAGCGGCTCGAGCAGGAATCCAACATCGATCTGATCCAGACCGCGCCGAACGTGACCTACGAAATTCTGATGCGAGGCGGCGAGGTCCTGAAGCTCGACAATCCGCAGGACGTTCCCGATCCGGGAAGCATCGAAGAGTTTCGCGAACCAATCGCTCGTGTGAATTTCATCGTGCCGACCAATAACATCGGCATTCTGATGCAGATGTGCGAAGACCGTCGCGGCAACTACATCAATACCGAGTATCTCGGTCCCGACCGGGCCCAGGTGGTTTACGAACTGCCGCTCGCGGAAATTATCTACGACATGCACGACCGGCTGAAGTCCGCGACCCGGGGTTACGGGACGATGGACTACGAAGTCATCGGCTACAACGCCGCCGATCTGGTGAAGATGGACATCCTCGTGAAGGCGGTCCGGGTCGACGCCCTGGCGACGATTGTGCACCGCAGCGTTGCTGATAAACGCGGCCGTGGTCTGGTGAAGCGGCTCAAGGAAGAGATCTCCAAGCACCAGTTCGAGATCCCGCTGCAGGCGGCAATCGGTGGAAAGATTATCGCTCGCGAGACGATTTCGGCGTTGCGGAAGAACGTGACCGCGAAGTGTTACGGCGGCGACATCACGCGAAAGCGGAAGCTCTGGGCCAAACAGAAGGAAGGGAAAAAGCGTCTCAAGCAGTTCGGTCAGGTCGAGATTCCGCAGAAGGCTTTCCTCTCTGTGCTCGAAGCCGGCAACGACGACTGATCGGACCAGTGGTGAACAACTCGTGTACTGGAGTTGGCAAATTTACAAATTTTTGCTTGCCAACTTGACACGCGGTTGTTAAACCATTCAGTGAAGATGATCGCCCGGGACTCTGGAAGAGTCTCTCAGCCTCGTCGACGGTCATTCTTCTCGACTTGCAATCGTCGTTAGAGACGAATGCATCATCCAAGGTTGGATCCACCACAGTTACTGAAAGTGGTTAGAGAAAGGATGCTCCAATGCTAGTGCTTTCCCGTCGTGCCGATCAACAGATCGTCTTTCCCAATCTCGACGTTCGCCTCACCGTACTTCAGGTGAAAGGCAAAGTTGTCAAACTTGGAATTGAGGCTCCGAAGGACGTGCCGATCCTTCGCCCCGAGACCTGCGATGACCTCCAGTTCCCGTCGGGCGTCCGCCTTGAGCAGTCGTCGATCGACCGCCATCAGCTGCGAAATCATCTGAACGCCATCAATCTCGGATTGAGACTGTTCCAGAAGCAGACCGAAGTGGGCCGCGGCCAGGAAGCCGAAAAGACCATGCAGCGGGTCATTGAAGAGCTGCAGAAGCTGGATTCCGAAATCGGACAGGCCAAAAGCAAAGTCAAGTCGGCCGGGATCGCCACGACAACGCGACTGCTGGTTGTCGACGATGACGAGAACGAACGGACGCTGCTTTCCGGTCTGCTCAAGATGCACGGCTTCGAAGTCAACACCGCAGCCAACGGTCTGGAAGCCATGGACTTCCTGTCTCACAACGAACTGCCCGATTACGTGCTGCTCGATATGAAGATGCCCAAGGTCGACGGCCCGAGTATGCTTCGCCAGATCCGCTCCGACGATCGGCTTGCGAACGTGACCATCTTCGCTGTGAGCGGCACCTCGCCGGATGATCTCGGCATTGAAGGTGGAATCGCGGGCTGGTTCCCGAAACCCCTCGATCCGGAACGGTTGATCAAGGCCATGACCAAAGGTCACCCGGCCGCGAACTCCGCGACCGCGCTGATGTAACGCCAGCGTTCCGGGCTCCGTTCGGGCTGACGGATCTCGGACGAACGTGTTCTTACGCTGTCGCTCGTTCTGCCGATCGATTTTCGCGACGGTGGAACTCTCTGGAGATGCGATGGCCACGACAAACTGTCAGCTGATTTACTGCACGACTTCCTCGGTGGAGGAAGCGAAACGGATTGGACGCACGCTCGTGGAGGAGCACCACGCGGCGTGCGTCAATATCCTGCCGCAGATGCAGTCGATCTATCGCTGGCAGGACGATGTCGAAGAAGGTTCCGAAGCCGTCCTGATCGTTAAGACCACGGCTGTGCATGCGGAGGCGACCATGAGCCGCATGAAGGAACTCCATAGCTACGATTGTCCGGCCCTGCTCTGCCTGGACATTGCGGCGGGCGATGGAGACTACCTGGAGTGGCTGCGAACAAACGTCGGCCGCGGCTAGCGCACAGATCGCTCTGCGAAACGATCGCGACAGCTTCACCTTGAACGGGCTGCTCTCGTGCGGCGATGCACGCGGGCGTTTTGCCGAGAGGGGAACGATTTCGAAATCGTCTCGCCTTCTCATTTGCGGCCTGTCTTCAGCTATCTATGATGAGCGGCGACAGAGGTCTGTCTGTCGAATCCGTTCAATCGATCACCGGTCCGCGCGCCTTTTACGACGAAAGAAGTCCCCATGAGTGAAACGAGCACCGTCAGCGTCGGCAAGTCTGCCCCGGCATTCAATCTGAATGCGTTCCCGAAAGGCAAAATCAAGCTCAGCCAGTTTAAAGGCGAGAAGAATGTCGTCCTGTACTTCTACCCGAAAGACGACACGCCCGGCTGCACGACCGAAGCCTGCTCATTCCGCGATAATCTCAGCACGTTCGACCAGGCCGACACCGTTGTTCTCGGCATCAGCCCGGATTCCGTTGAGTCGCACGAGAAATTCACCGACAAGTTCAGCCTGCCCTTCCCGCTCCTCGCCGATGAAGACCATGCGATCGCCGAGAAGTATGGCGTCTGGGTCGAAAAGAACAGCTTCGGGCAGAAGCGGATGGGCGTGCAGCGTTCGACCTTCCTGATCGACAAAAACGGAAAAATCGCTGCGATCTGGCCGAAAGTCAAAGTCGATGGCCATGTCGAAGAGGTCGCCGCGAAACTGGCCGAACTGAAATAACATCAGAAAACGTTGATGAAAAACCGCACGTCTTCGGAGGTGCGGTTTTTCACTGCAATCAAGGGTGTTTCGCGGTCTCCCGAGTTGACTCCCGGTATTCGTGACCTAGGTTTCAGCGAGGGAAAATCTTAGCGAAAGTCCAGCCGTGCGAACGCTCTTCAACCAGATCCGATCCTTTCTCAGGAACGACGACGGCCCCACGGCTGTGGAATACGCCGTGATGCTGGCCGCGATTCTGATGGTCCTCATTGGCACGGTCCGTCAGATTGGCTCCGCGAGCGACGGCCTGTGGACGAATAACAATCAGCAGATGGAAGATGCGGGCATGAAATAGAGCATCTTCTGGCTCTCTTCAGTCCCTCCGGTTTCCTCAGTCGGCGAGCCGCACGCTTGGCCAGAGGCTGGGATCGTGCGAAACCGGAAACTTCTCCCCGACACCAAACTGCAGCGTGCCGAATTCTTCGTCATGCAGTCGATAGTAGAAGCCCAGTGACGGGACATTCTTCGGATCGAATCCTTCCAAAGCCGAACCTGGAATCCAGCAGCTGACCTTGTAGCCGTCTTTCGACCGACTGCTTACCGTGGGCAGCTCATCCGGCGACGCCAGATCCGTTTTCTCGTTCACTCCCGGTAGATCGATCTCAGTCGCGGCCGCTGGCTGTTCGCGTTTGAGCCGCAACGCCGGGGGAATGACCACAAAATGATGGCAGAATCGACTGGCCCGGTGCACCGATTTCATGTCGCGGGTGTCGATGAAGAACTCAAAATGCTCCCCGGCGGCTGGTTCCGAGATCGTCTGCGGTCGAGCCGGCTGTTTCTTCCCGGTCACTTCGATCTGCAGGCCGATGCCGCGCGAATTCCAGGCCATTCGCACGATCAGCGGACTGGCAGCCGTTCCCGGCAGGAAGGCCAGTTCCGGCAGTGCAAAGGCGAAATCGGGATGGTTCCTCTTCCTGATCTCCGCATCCATTGTTTCATCCAGCGGGATGTCGCAGGTTGCCTGAAAGTAGAATTCAGCCGGAATCAGCAGGTTGGGAGAGTTTTCAGCCATGTTCAGGCGGTTCGCCTCAAGGGAGATTCATGAAGAAGCATTCGGAGCTGGTACGATTCTAGACGCTTCGCGGGGGGCGGAAAACAGCCGGCGGACAAAAGACACCCGACCCGCCGAACTTGGCTGTCGACGGCGGGAAATCGTGGCTCTTGGGGTAATTATGAGAAGCCTGCGAATCATTTCGGGGTGATATTGCTTATTTTGTAGACTCTACTTATCCTACACGCTCATTTGAGAGCCACTTATTGAGGCTCCGCCCCGGTGCCGTCTGCCTGTCAGATGCGCGTTGAAACACTTGGATTTCGCCCCTTCGAATCGCGATCCGTACCGTTCCACAGACACGCCCTTCACCAGACAAACGATCAAAGCCCATGGATGAAGCGATTAGCTCGGCTGCGAAGATTCCACGACTTTCCTCGACAATTACGCGACGCACCTGTTCACTGATGGGTGTGCAGATTGTCGGGACCGGTTCGTATGTTCCGTCGAACGTCGTCACCAATCTGCAGCTACAGGACCAGTGCCCCGGTTGCGATCCCGATTGGATCGAGCAGCGGACAGGCATCAGGGAACGGCGAATCGCCGGGCCGGACGAATCGACCTGCGATCTCTCGGTCGCCGCCGCTCAGAAGGCGATGGCCCAGGCGGGAGTCTACGCGAAGGATGTGGATCTGCTCGTCGTCGGCACATTCACGCCGGACTACCACTGCCCCTCGACGGCCTGTCTGGTGCAGGATCGTCTGACGCTCGATGCACCGGCGTTCGATATCTCAGCCGCCTGTTCCGGCTTCATGTACGCCGTCACCACGGCAGCTCAGTACGTCGCGACCGGCAATTCCAAGCTGGCCCTCGTCATCGGAGCCGACTGTAACTCGCGGATCGTCAATCAGACGGATCGCACGATCGCTCCGTTGTTCGGCGACGGAGCCGGTGCGGTTCTGCTGGCTCCCGGAACAATGGAACAGGGTTTCAAATCGTATCAACTGGCTGCGGACGGCAGCGGCTGTGCGATGCTCGATCGTCCGGCTGGCGGGGCAAAGCGACCTGTCGATGTCGCGGCTCTGGAAGCGGGCGAGCATTTCCTCCGCATGGATGGCCGCAACGTCTTCAAGTGGGCCGTGCGAACCGTCGCCGAATCGATCGAAGTCGTGCTCGAATCCGCGCAGATGACCATTCACGACATCTCCCTGCTCGTGCTGCATCAGGCCAATCAGCGGATTATCGACGCCGTCGCCACGAAGCTGGGGATCAGTCCTGATCGGATCTTCAATAACGTTCACAAGTACGGGAACACATCGGCGGCATCGATTCCGCTCGTGCTCGACGAAGCCAATTCGCTCGGCATGATTGAACGGGGCGATACCATTCTGATGTGCGGCTTCGGAGCTGGCCTCACCTGGGGAACTTCGCTCTTCGTCTGGTAAGCCCGTCTTATTCTGTTTCGTCGTTCTCGACAAACGCTTTCAAACTGGCGAGGGCTTGATCCCACTGCTTCGAGATGCGGTCGAGGGCCTGCCGAGCTTCGTTGAGTGCTTCCGGCTCCAGCTGAAACAGATTCTCGCGCCCCTGTCGCACGCCGCGAACGAGGCCCGCTGTCTGCAGGACGAGCAGATGCCGCGTGATCGCCTGCCGCGTGAGAGGCGAATTCTCCGCGAGCCGCGAGATCGAAAGAGAACGCCCTTCGCTGAGTTTCGCCAGCAGCTTCAGACGTGTTTCATCTCCCAGAGCCGCGAAGATGGCGGCCTGCTGTCGGTCAGACTCGCGGGTTGGTTTACGGCGACTTGATGACATGCTTCTGGATGTTCTTGACCTGTTCGGCCCAGCCCCCTTCGTTCATGCGAAAGGCTTCATCGCGGCGGGCGGCTGGGATGTTGTCGAAGCCTGACTCGATGACCGTGAGTCTCGTACCGGTCGGAATGGCATCGAGGGTGAACTCGACCAGCGTCGGCTCTTCATGAGAGTAATCGACATCAGGATCCACGGCATAGGGATGCCAGTAGAACGAAAATCGCTCTTCCGGCTTCATCTCGTTGACCGTGACTTCCATGACGACATGCTCGTAACCGGGATAGGTGACGTTACCGCGCGTCCTCTCGCCTGGTTCAAACGGCTTTTCGAGATTCACTCCAAACCATTGTCCGAATTCGAGATGGTCCGTCAACGCCCGCCAGACCCGAGAAACCGACGCCTGAAGGTCAATCTGCTTCTCAATACGATCCGTACTCGACTCTACCATGGACGCTCTCCTGAAAAGGGTAATACGCAATGAATATGTTGCATGTTACCGTCGCAGTGAACAGGCGGCAAGAGAAACGTGCCAGGCGAGATCAGTGAGTCGACGAAGCGTCAGCCGCGTTACCCCGCTGGCTTACTCGAAGCGAGCGGAAGTGGGCCAGCTTTTCGAGAAACCGCTCGCGATCGAGTTCGTCGATTCGGTCGAGCGTGAGCGCCAATTGAATGCGAGCGATTGCGGCCGCCTCTTCCCCGGCTTCCCAGAGAGCGAGGGCGTACTGGTACTGGACGACGGGAAGTTCAGGAGAAACCTGGGCCGCACGATGCCAGAGGGTAAGATCGTTCCGCCACACGGGAAGTTGTTGAATGGACAGCACGGAATAGCAAAACACGACGGTCCCGGCGATTCGGGCAGTGGTCGGAAACGAAAGCGGCTGCAGGCGGCAGCGGTGCTGGATCAACCGCCAGAGAGACTCTACTCCCGCGATCACAACGGCGAAGAATGGCACGCTGCTCAGATAGAGATAACGATCATTCATCAGCGTGGTGAGCGGAAACAGATTGAGCACGGGGACAAGAAAGGCCAGCGCGGTCGCAGCGGCAAACAGAACCAGCGGCTGCCTCCGTCTCTGGCACCAGAGCCATGTTCCGAGTCCGATCCAGCTCAGGCTGCAGAGGATCATCAGCAGGGTGATCCCTTCTATCGGCGGGTCGTACAGAATCGCCAGATCGGTTGGCCAGAACATCATGCCGACATACTTCCAGAGCAGCACGGAATCGAGGCCAAGAATTTCCAGCTTGCTCAACCCGAGATGATGCCGAATCCCGCCGGTCTGCGAGTTCTGTGACCCAGCCGTGAGGACAATAAACCAGACGGCGAGCAGGCCCGGAATGAACTGTCGTGAGAGCGAATCAGAGAACGACTTCCGTCGCACGATCCAGTCGTAAACGAAGACGATCCCGGGCACGACAACTGCGAGAGCTTTGCTGAACAGCGCCAGCAGGAAGATGAGAATTCCCGCGTACTCGTCGCGTTGTGTCCGATCCTGTTTCAGCCAGTAGAGCAGCGAGAGCAGAATGAAGAGCGAGGAAAGCAGTCCCTTGCGGGCGGAGATCCAGGCGACCGATTCAATCTGCACCGGATGCACGGCAAACAACAGCGCGACCAGAAGTGAGAAAACGTGGCGACCCGTCAGCTGTCGCACGAGCAGAAAGACGAGCACCGCGTTGGCAGCGTGCAGCACGATGTTGGTCAGATGATAGCCGCCCGACCAGGTCTGCCAGAGTGAGAAGTCGATCAGGTAGGAGAAGATCGTTAGCGGAGCAAAGTTGCGTGTGACCGTTTGGGTGCAAATGCCGTACAGGTTCTCCAGCGACCAGCTCTGAACGAGCGGATTGCGATGGATGTACCACGGGTCATCCCAGTTGACGAAGCCGTATGTGACCGAGATACCAAACACGGCGGCCACCATGCCGACGATCAGCAGGATGGCCCGCCGGGTATGCCGGGTCCAGTCGATCGATGCGTTCGCTGTATCTGCTGTCGCCATTACCGCTCCGAGATCGTCAGGAAAGTGCCGTACACAAACCTAGCTCGAAAACGGACCGGATCAGCCAGCACGTGATGCGGAAACGCAACAACGCTGCCGGCATAAGCGGTGCAACTGGTATTAACGCTCTTCAGCAGACACGGACATTCGTTCGTAAGGCAGTCAACTGATTCGACAGGGTGGCCCAGGCATTCCTGTCTGTGCGTCATTCGACGCCGAATGCTGTAGTCGGCGGCCCTGATAGTCGAGCTATCAGGGCCGCTTGGACGTTCGGATCTCATTCGCCAGAAGACTCTGACGTTTAGGAGAAGAGCATCTGCAGGTCTTCGGCGGTCAGATTCTTCAGCAGGCGACTGTTCTCGGAGAGGATGGCGTCGGCCAGTTTGCGTTTGCTTTCCTGGAGTTCGGCAATCTTCTCTTCGATCGTTCCCTGAGCGATCATCCGGTACGCGAAGACGTTTTTTGTCTGCCCCACACGGTGAGCCCGGTCGATGGCCTGGGCTTCGACAGCCGGGTTCCACCACGGGTCGAGCAGGAACACGTAGCCGGCGGCGGTCAGGTTCAGACCCAGACCACCCGCCTTCAGACTGATCAGGAACACCGGAATGTTCGGGTCATCCTGGAAGGTCTGGACAACCTCGTCGCGGTTCTTGGTGCTGCCGTCGAGATAGGCGAACGGAATATCGTTCTTCTGCAGATGATGCTTCACGATCGCAAGCAGCGACGTGAACTGCGAGAAGACGAGCGTCTTGTGCCCTTCGTCGATCAGTTCTTTCAGGTGGTCGACAAGCACTTCGATCTTGGTTGAGGGCTCATCGATCTTGCTCGAATCGAGCAGAGCCGGGTGACAGGCCGCCTGCCGCAGTCGCAGCAGTGCTTCGAGCACATGCATCCGGGTCTTGCCGAGTCCCTGTTCGTCGACCAGCGACAGAATCGACTGTCGGTAATGATCGCGAAGCTCGTCGTAGAGTTTGCGTTCACTGGTCGAGAGTTCGCAACAGAGCGTCTGCTCGACGCGATCCGGCAGATCGGCTGCGACTTTCTCTTTGGTTCTTCGCAACACGAACGGCTTCAGACCGCTGGCGACGGCATCGGTCAGACGTGTGGTGTCGGTCTCGCTGCTGAGCGATTTGAACACCGAACTGCGGCCGAGGAGTCCCGGATTGAGGAACTCGAAGATCGACCACATGTCGCCGAGGTGGTTCTCGATTGGCGTACCACTCAGGGCCAGTCGCTGGCGGGCCTTGAGCAGTCGTGTTGCTTTCGCGATCTGCGAACCTGGATTCTTGATCGCCTGAGCTTCATCCAGAATCACGCAATCGAACCGCATGTCTTTCAGCGGCATGATGTCCCGACGCAGCGTCGCATAGGTCATCAGGATGATGTCGGTATCCGCGAACTGCGTACGGAGACTGGAGCGTGCGTTTCCGGAGTATTCCAGCGATTTCAGGTGCGGTGTAAATCGTTCGATTTCGCGACGCCAGTTGAATAGCAGCGACTTCGGCACCACGATCAGAGTCGGATCGTGCTGTTCGCGTTTTTCGTAGCGCTGGGCCAGAAAGGCCAGAATCTGAACCGTCTTACCGAGACCCATGTCGTCGGCCAGACAGCCCCCGAACTGAAATTCTTCGAGGAACTTCAGCCAGCCCAGACCTTCCCGCTGGTAATCGCGGAGTTCACCCTTGAACGAGCCGGGTTCCCTGTCCTGTTTGACACCGTTGAAATTCGCGAGTTTGTCCCGCCAGCTGAGGAATTTCTCGTCGTAGTCGACGTGTTCCTGCGTGGCCAGCAGGGCATCGACCAGAGCGGCCTGAGAGCTGGAGAACCGCAGGGACTCCCCTTCGGTTTCCGCCAGACTGAGCAGGACGCCGAATCGTTCCTTCCACTCTTCGGGCACGAAGCCCAGGGTGCCATCGGACAGAGTGATGGCGCGATCGCCACGAGCCAGAGCGGACAGCAGCATCGGGATGGAAACGCGGGCGGATCCGTATTCGACTTCCCCGTCGACATCGAACCAGTCGATGCCGGATTCAACGCGGAACGCCACTTCACCCGGCTGACGAAACGGCTTGTCGTCCGAGAGAATGTCCCAGCCAGATTCGAACAGTTCGCGCAGGATGGTCGTGAAGTCCCGCAGCGGAACCTGGACGTCGTGCTTGTTGCCGCCGCGATCGTCGATTCGCTGCATGCCGAGTGACTGCAGTTGAGCCCAGTGACGTTGTTCTTTGGGCAGGTCGCGGACGATGCAGGCCTGCTCGTCGTGGAGCGGGATTGCCCAGCTGTGCGTCGACCCGCGAACGATCATTTCGTCGTAGAGGAATTCGACGTCGGCCTGAACCCGGTCGCGGGGCATGCCGCCCTTGAGTGTCGGCGTCATCAACTTCAGACGTGGGCTCGGATCGACCTGACGTTCTTCGAGCTTCCATTTCTCGGGCAGATCGAGTCGCGGCACGCTGGGCAGGGTCATCAGTTCCTGAACGACTGCCGGACCGTCGTCGTCGGGGAAGATCGGCAGGTCGTGATTGCGATGCGACCGAATCCACTCGTAAACAGCGAAGTCTTCGAGCAGTTCGAGCGAGCGTTCCCGGAAAACCCAGCCGCCTTCGACAACGAGTTCGGTATCGTTGAGTGAAAGGACGTCGTCTCCGCGATCGAGCCGTGGCTGAATTCGCCACTGCTGTGTGTCCGACTCGCCGGGAGCGGTGACACGCTCCATGGCCAGGCTCAGTTCCCACGGTTCGCCCTCGTGGAATTGAATCGGTTCGGACATCTTGCCGTCTTCGTACAGCAGGCGCAGTCGACCGGTGGAACACATTCTCGGCAGCAGGTTCAGACACAGCGAATGCGTCATGTGGAATCGATGCGGCAGATGCTGACTCAGCGAACTGCCGGCGATTGTTTGTGTTCCCTGCCGCTCCTGAATTCCGCCGAGCAGATGGGCGAGAATTGCGCGGTCGTCGGCTTCCGGCAGATTCTCCAGACCGCCGGCTTTCAGCTTGAGCGGTTTGATCTTGCCCCAGCCGCCGGTTGTTCGCCGCTGACACTCCACAATCTGAAGCATCAGATGGCCGGACTTCCAGCTTTCGATGACATCGATCTGGTAGGTGATCTCGTAGGAGGTGGGCTTGGTCTCGTTCGTGATGTCGCGAACGCGGAGTCGATCGCGCAGGCCCTGCAGCTTCTGCTGCCATTCGGGCATCTTTCGCTGCGAGGGACGCTTCTCCTTCGTCGTCGTGCTCCCTCCGCTTTTCCGCGAGAGATTGATCGGAGGGAAATAGGCGTCGTCTTCCGGTTCGTCGAGATCCCAGTCTTCGTCGGCAATCGGCGGCGGTTCGGGAATGAACGGCGGAATGTGGCCGGCTTTGGGAGTGCCGGTCATGTAACCCTGTTCGTCGAGCAGAAGAATTGTGGCCCAGACGTACTTCGTTGTCGGCGCACGTTTAGTGCCAGCCGTTGAACTGCACGACATCTCCAGACCGGTTTCCGTCCGGTGCAGATGAATCTGATGCTCGGCTCCATCGCGTACCACGGCATACACATCATCAGGAGTAATGTGCGAAATGCTGACGCGGCCACCTTGTAAATACGCTGCTCCCCGAAACCGGACATCAGCCCGGAACTGGGATTCCATCATGTCGGCTAACGACACTATCACCTCCGGAAACTCTGGGATCCTCCAAGAGTCTCTGACTTATGACTCCGTCTCCAGAACCGACGACAGCGAACAAACGTGCCGTCAATTTTTGGAACTGAGAGACCTAATTAAACAGAATTCACGCGTCGGACTCGCACCGCGCGTGAACGGGCAAGCGTATCGAGCGGACGCTGATTTGAACAGAGAACCTCCCGGAGAAATCGCGGGCGCGGAATCGATGAACTTTGATGCTTGCCGGCTCCACGAATCCACAACGGCGTTAACCGGCGAGAAACGCCCGCACGAGTTCGGTCAGCTGATTGATCTCAATCAGGAACGCATCGTGTCCGTACGGGCTGGTCAATTCACAGAAGCTGGCGTGTCGTCCGGCACTGATGAGCGCGGACACCAGGTCGCGACTTTGCGAGGACGGAAACAGCCAGTCTGTTGTGTATGAGGCCACCAGAATCTCGGCTGTGGATCGCTTCAACGCCTGCTGCAGACTTCCGTAAGTCTCCCGCATGTCGAAGTAATCCATCGCCTTCGTGAGGTACAGATAACTGTTGGCATCGAAGCGTTCGACGAACTGTTTGCCCTGATAGTGCAAATAACTTTCAATCTGGAACTCGGTCTCCCGCATCAGATCGAAAGCGAGATGATCGCTGTCCTGCAGCCGTCGGCCGAACTTCTTCTCAATCGACGATTCAGACAGATACGTGATGTGGGCGATCATGCGGGCCAGCGCCAGGCCGAAACGCGGTCCCGTTCCCGGCTTATTGCGGATGCCGCTATCCGCGCTGAGAGCGTTTTCGGCATCGACCGTGGCTTCCACGTTTCCCGTACTGTAGTACTCGCCGTTGCGGAATTGTGGATCGGCATAGATCGCCCGGCGTCCGACCGCGTTGAAGGCGATGCCCTGTGCCGAAAGATTCGCAGCCGAGGCGAGTACGATCGCCTTGTCGATGTTCTCCGGATCCTGAGCAATCCATTCCAGAACCTGCATGCCGCCAAGGCTGCCACCGATGATGCCGGCCAGCCGCTCGATTCCGAGATGAGCCACCAGTTCACGGTGCACGCGGACAATATCGGCGATGGTGATGAACGGAAACGTTAGCCCGTACGGTTCGCCCGTTTCCGGGTTGATGCTGCTCGGCCCGGTCGTTCCCTGACAGCCGCCGAGGACATTGGCGCAGATAACGAAATATCTGTCGGTATCGATTCCGCGTCCAGGGCCAATGAAGTCATCCCACCAGCCCGGCTTGCGATCATCGAGCGAATGTCGTCCAGCCGCGTGTGCGTCTCCGGTCAGCGCATGGCAGATGAAAAACGCGTTGTCCTTTTCCGGCGACAGTTGGCCGTAAGTCTCGTAAGTCACCTGGATCGGACCGAACTCGTTCCCGCCGGCCAGTTGCAGGCAGCGCGGTGCAGCACACAGTTCGACCTGCCGGGGCGTGACCAGACGTGTCTCGTCGGTCGAGCCAAAGGGAGTCGATTCAACGACGTCCTGGGTCGCGGTTCGTGTGTCGGAGTCCGTCATTTCGCCAGAGCGTATCGCACAAGAAGGGGACAGAGGTTGGAGTGAAGGTTATGATAGGCATTCTGCAGACAATTATCGAATCAGTTTCCGCAGACGACCAGTCTCAAATCTTGTTCAGGAAAGGACCCGGGATGCCAGACGAGTCGACTCCGACGACCCGCTTGATCGTCATTGAGCGTACTCCGTGGTTCAGCTCCGGTCTTCGTCGTGAATGGAAAGGGCTGCCTCACACGGTTCTGTTCCGCGATCGTTACGATCCGCAGGATTTTTCGGCCGATCATCGCAGGCAGTCGGTCCTCGTCGATCTCGATACGCTTCCAGGAGAGGGCCTCAAGGCGATCGATCGACTGACGAACTCCCGGAGAATGCCTGTGGATTTCCTGGTTGTCGTGCTGAACTCGGGCCAGCGAAATCGTGCGGCGGAGCTTCTGTCGCTGGGCGTGGTCTGCTACTTCGTCAAGCCTGTTCCTGTTTTCGAGGTTGCTCGAAGCTGCCAGAGGCTGCTGGAATCGGAAGAATCTTCGGTCGGCGAGCATTGAATTGACTATTGCTTGCGCGTCGATCCAAGGTATAATTGACATTACGTGACAGGGTTTTTCCGCTGGAGTTGCGCGCGGATTTCGACCTGTACACCCACGCCCTCCCGGACATTCCCGCCTGTAACACAGCCCCCGCCGGCATCGCTGAAATTGCGATGCGATTCTTCGACACCACACGATAATCGCGGGGTTGGATTGCAAACGTTTTTCTCCTCGTTGGATACCTCTATGCGCTGTGGATTTCTGACATTTTTGAATACGACACGCCGATTTCGGTTTCCGCAGATTCTGTCGCTGGTCGCCACCACGACGGCTCTGAGCGGACTGTCTCCGGTTTACGCTCAGCATGCGTCGATTTCAAAGTTCACGCAGAACCAGTGCCTCGATTGCCATACGGGCAAAGAGTCTGAAGCGGGCTTTGATTTGTCTGCACTGGGAACCGATCTGAGTGATCATGCGACCTACGAACGCTGGGTTCAGGTCTTCGATCGTGTTGAAGCGGGCGAAATGCCGCCGAAGGATTACGCGGAAGTTCCGCAGAAAGAAAGCAAGGCGTTTCTTGGTCAGGTCTCGTCCTGGCTGACGAAAGCTCGGGAAGAGCAGGTCGCCCACGAAGGACGCGTTCGCGGCCGTCGGCTCAATAATTTGCAGCTGGAGCGATCTCTGCACGATCTGCTCGGCATCGACATTCCACTGGCTGTCCGATTCCCCGAGGAACAGCGGACCGAAGGGTTCACGACCGTGGCCGAAGGTCAGACGATGTCTCATTTTCAGCTCGAGAAACATTTGAACGTGGTGGATCTGGCGCTCGACGAGGCCTTTCGCAAGGCATTATTTGAAGACGACCGTCCCCTCCAGAAACTGGATGCGGATAAGATCGTGCGCCGTAATCCGAAATCCCGGACCCGGGAGCCGGAACTCATCGATGGTCTGGCTGTCACGTGGTCGGGTGGTGTGACATTCTATGGGCGCATTCCCGCAACCACGGCTCCAAAGGACGGCTGGTATCGTTTCAAGGTTCGTGCCAAGGCATTGAAGATTCCTGAGAACCGCGAAGGCATCTGGTGCACCGTTCGTTCGGGGCGTCAGATCTCAAGCTCGCCGATTCAGAAATGGGTGGGGGCCTTCGAGGCGACCGACGAGATTCAGGAATGGACTTACGAGACCTGGCTTGAGAAAGGCGACATGCTGGAGATCCGTCCCGGTGATGTGACGCTGAAAAAGGCGCGCTTCGCAGGCGGACAGGTTGGGACTGGTGAAGGTGGGCCTCAAGACGTTCCTGGCATCGCCATTGAATCGATCGAGATGCAGAAGATCTTTCGGGATTATTCTCCCGACGACGCCCGCCGTCTGGTGATCGGCAAGCTCGGTCGCGAATGGGACAAGAAAGCCAAACAGCATCGACTTGTTACGGAGAACCCGGAAGGCGATCTGACCGAGCTGTTGCATCGCTTCGCGGAACGAGCATTCCGTCGACCTGTTGCCGTTGAAGAAATTCAGCCCTACATCGATCTGGCCCGTCAGTCGCTCGGACAGTCCGACGATCTGATCCTGGCTCTGCGTCATGGGTATCGGGCCCTGCTCTGTTCGCCGAAGTTCCTGTATCTGCCGGAAGATCCGGGCCAACTGGATGATTATGAAATCGCCAGCCGTCTGAGTTACTTCCTCTGGAACAGTGTGCCGGACGAAACGCTGCTCAAGCTGGCCGAGCAGAAGAAGCTCTCACAGCCCGAAATTCTGGATCAGCAAGTCGACCGGATGCTGGCCGATCGCCGGGGGCGGGAATTTGTTCGCGACTTTACCGCGGACTGGCTCGACCTGAGTCAGATCGATTTCACGGAACCGGATCGCCGTCTGTACCCGGAATTCGACGTGATCGTACAACAGTCAATGGTCGAAGAGACCGTGGCCTTTGTGCAGAACATGCTCGACAAGAATCTGTCGGTGAAACATCTGATCGATTCGGACCATACCTATCTCAACAGCCGTCTCGCCCGGTTTTACGAGATCGATCGGGAACTGAGTGATGAACTGGTTCCGGTTAATCTGAAAGCGGAGGACAATCGAGGCGGGTTGATCACTCAGGGGGCTATCCTGAAGGTGACGGCCAACGGCACGACGACTTCGCCGGTGATTCGGGGCGTGTGGATTTCCGAACGCATTCTCGGCATTCCGGTTCCCCCGGTTCCGGCGGGAGTCCCGGCGATCGAACCAGACATTCGCGGCGCCACGACCATTCGTGAAATGCTTGAGAAGCATAAGTCAGATGCGAGTTGTGCCAGCTGTCATGTGAAGATCGATCCTCCGGGATTCGCTTTGGAAAACTATGATCCTGCTGGACAATGGCGGGATGCGTATCCGAAAGGACAAAAAGGGAAACGCGTTCCCGGAACGCCCGTGAACAGTGGCGACGAACTCCCGGACGGACGCGCCTTCAAGAACCTTGAGGAGTTCCAGGAACTCATCGCCTCCGACCCCGAAGGGTTGGCGCGAAACGTCGCCGAAAAATTCATCACTTGTGGAACAGGAGCGGCCATCGACTTTGTCGATCGCGATGAAATCGAAGCCATCGTCGCCAGCACCGCGGATGACAACTATGGACTGCGATCGATCCTGAAAGCCTCGATCACCAGTTCGCTGTTCGTCACCAAGTAGTTCAGGACGACCTCAGCAACCGAACGGTTCGCTGTCTCCATACATCTCCAATAATGAGGACAACATTATGAGTCACTCAGTCAATTTCAGCCGAGGCCGCCATCTCAGCCGTCGTGCCGTGCTCCGCGGAGCCGGCGTGACCATGGCCCTGCCCTGGATGACCGCAATGGATCGCGTGTTCGCCCGCGAAACCAAACCGGCTCAGCCGCAGCGTTTCGTCGCGATGACCCTCGGTCTTGGTCTGCTGGGCGAGAACCTCAACCCGACGCAAACGGGCCGGGGTTACGAACTCAGCCCCTATCTGAAGCCGCTCGCTCACCTGCGAGACCGTTTCACCGTTGTTTCCGGCAGTTCTCACCCGGAGGTCTTCGGGGGCCACCGTGCGGAAGCCAGCATTCTGACTGCCAACCCGGCCGGGGCATCGGGCAAAGCCCGGAACACAGTTTCGGTCGATCAGTACATGGCCAAGTATCTCGGCATGGAAACCCGTTTTCCGTCACTGGTGCTGAGCAGCAGCGGCAGCGAAAGCCCTTCCTACACCGAGGGCGGTGCGATGATTCCCGCCGAAAGCTCTCCGTCGGCTCTGTTCCGTCAGCTGTTCATCAACGATTCCGAAACGGATCGGAAGCAGAAGGCGGCTCGCGCTCAGCAGGGGCAGAGCATTATGGATCTTGTGGCCGATGACACGAAACGCCTGAGCCGCAAGCTCGGAGCGGGCGATCGTCAGCGGCTCGATTCCTACCTGACCAGTGTGCGCGATCTTGAAAACCGACTCGCGGAATCGGAAGCCTGGGCGAACCGGCCGAAACCGGAAGTCGACATGCCAATTCCCAAGGACATTGGCAATCGGAACGACTTCATCGGCCGTCAGCGGCTCATGAACGACATGATTCGTCTGGCTGTTCAAACCGACTCGACTCGCTTCATCACCTACCATCTCGGTGGGTCCGGCGGTGTCGTGCCACTGGAAGGCGTCGAAGAGGGATACCACTCGCTGAGCCACCACGGACTCGACGAAGAGAAGCTGGCTCAGCTTCATTTGGTCGAGGCGGAAATTATCCGGGCCTGGGGAGACTTCCTCGAATCGCTCAGTTCGATCGAAGAACAGGGGCAGACGCTGCTCGATCAGACCACCGTCTTCCTGACCAGCAACCTGGGCAACGCCTCGAATCACAGTAACAAGAACATGCCTGTGCTCCTGGCGGGTGGACAGTTCGACCACGGTCAGCACCTGGCCTTCGACCAGAAGAACAACTATCCGCTGCCGAACCTGTATGTCAGTGTGCTGCAGCAGCTCGGACTTCCTGTCGATCAGTTCATGACGAGCACTGGAACAATGACCGGACTGAACTTCCGAGCGTAGGTTGCGGAGGCAGAATGGATTGACATAAGATGGCGATGTGACGGGCTTTACCTCCGTTGCATCGCCATTTTTCTGGTCTGGATGTGGACGTCCACAATTCCAGCCCCCTTAATAAACGGTTCATCGCCCGCTTTGCGTTCGCACGAGGTTCCCTGTATAACTTGTGCTCGACTTCCCGTCGCCAGCGAGCCATTTTCTGGATTTTCGGCTGCTTCAGCAGGCTGTCATCGCAGAAGGTTCGCCTAGAGTCAGGCGGGTGTGCGCGGATCCTGCGATTGTGTCACGAAGTGCTCTGACGTGCTGCCAGGACCGCTGAATCTCACCATTAAACGAAGAGTTGTCACGTCGAATAAGGTTCGGACCATTATGAGTGCAGAAAAGTTTCCGTTCGATTTCAGTGAATTCAAGCCCTTGCCGCTCGATCCGACGGCCACCGAGCTGACCGCTGATCAGAAAAAGACACTGGAAGCGAACATTAAGTTCTGCCGCGACGTCATCGTCTTCTTCACCGCAGTCGCCGATGGCAAGGGACTCGGCGGACACACCGGCGGTCCTTATGACATCGTTCCGGAAGCGATGATCGCCTACGGATTCATGCTCAACGCTCAGCAGGGCGGCTCTCATCCCGTACTGCCGGTCTTCTTCGATGAAGCCGGTCACCGCGTCGCTCTGCAGTATCTGATGGCCGTGATCGAAGGCAATCTGCCGGCCGAAAAGCTGCTCCACTACCGCGAATTCAACGAACATCTGCCGGGGCACCCGGAACGCGATTTCACGCCGGGCGTGAAGTTCTCCTCGGGTCGTCTGGGACACATGTGGCCGTACGTGAACGGCGTGGCCCTGGCCAACCCGGACGCCGCCGTGTTCATGTTCGGTTCCGATGGTTCGCAAATGGAAGGTAACGACGCCGAAGCAGCTCGCCTCGCCGTCGCCCGCAATATCAACGTCAAGCTCGTGATTGACGACAACGACGTGACGATCGCCGGTTTCCCTTCTGACTACCTGCGTGGCTTCGATGTCGCCAAGACTCTCGAAGGGCACGGCCTCTCTACAAACACCGGCGACGGTGAAAATATCGACGAACTCTACAGCCGCATGTGTGCAGCCGTAACGACCGATGGCCCGATCGCCCTGATCAATAATCGTAAGATGTGCGTCGGCATCGAGGGGCTCGAAGGCTCCAATCACGGTCACGACGTCATCAAAATCAAAACCGCGATTGATCATCTCAAGAAGCAGGATCGCGCGGAAGCCGTCAAGTACCTGGAATCGGTCGAGAAGCTGCCGGGTGGCCCGTCGTATCAGGGCTCGGAAGGCGCTGGCAAGAACCGGGCTCTGTTCGGCAAGTTCATGAACGAGATCCTCGACAGCATCCCGGAAGAAGAACGCGTTCGCACCGTTCGCGTCTTCGACTGCGACCTGGAAGGCTCCTGCGGTCTGGACAGCATCCGCAAAGAGCACCCGGAGATCTTCGTTCGCGGCGGCATCATGGAACGCGGCAACTACTCAGCCGCGGCTGGATTTGGTTACGAAGAAGGCAAGCAGGGAATCTACGCGACCTTCTCGGCCTTCCTGGAAATGATCGTTTCCGAAATCACGATGGCTCGACTGAACAAGTCGAACGTGCTGGCTCACTTCTCGCACTCCGGTTGCGATGATATGGCCGACAACACCTGCCACTTCGGGATCAACAGCTTCTTCGCTCACAACGGGCTGCCGGAAGATGGTCACGATAACACCGGGCTCTACTTCCCGGCTGACCAGCATCAGTTCAAAGCCTGTCTGAACAAGATCTTCAAGGATCGGGGGCTGCGGTTCATCTTCTCGACCCGTTCGGCTGTGCCCGACATTCTCGATGACGATGGCAACCGCTTCTACGGCGACGACTACAAGTTCGAAACCGGCAAAGATGAAGTCATCCGCGAAGGTTCGGCTGGCTATATCGTCAGCTTCGGCGAAACGCTCTACCGCGCTCTCGATGCGGTGATCACGCTGAAGAAAGATGGACTCGACGTTGGCCTGATCAACAAGCCGACTCTGAACATCTACGACAAGGAAATGATGGCCAAGCTCGCCAAGGCGAAATTCATCCTTGTCGCCGAAGGCTTCAATGTGAACACTGGACTGGGAATTCGCTTCGGCTCGGAACTGCTGAAGTACGGCTTCCAGGGCAAATACAACCACATCGGCACGCACAAGGAAGGATCCGGCGGTCTGTGGCAACAGATGGGCTATCAGGGGCTCGATCCTCAAGGGATCTCCGCTGCGGTCCGCGAGCTCGCCTGACTGGAATGAAAAAGGGCCTTCGCCGGAATCTTTTCGGTCGAAGGCCACCTCTTTTCGTTCGGCGACCTTTCCCGTTCGGGTTTCAACTATGTCGATGCAGCCTCGCTTGATTTCCAGTTCTCGGTCGGGCTTCCGTCCGGTGTTCCCGCTCGTTGCCATGCTGCTCGTTCTGTTTTCGAGTGGGCTCATCAACGCCGCGGCTCCCGCCTCTGTCACCGCTCAGGTCGGGCTCAAGAATACGTATAAAATCGGCTGCTGGACTGAAGTCCAAATCGATGCTCCGCTGACAGCCGGTCTGAGCTATCAAGCTGAAGTCTCTGTCCTCGATGCGGATGGCAATCACGCCCGCTTTGTTGATCAGCCTGTCACCGCTGATGAAGCCGGCCGTTTTCAGACTGTTATCCCGGTTCTGGTTTCCCGCCTGGGAAGTGACTTCGCCATCCAGGTTTACGAACTCGATGGCGATCAGAAGCGAGGGGCTCTCGCGGGACGATTGCGTCTCTCAACGGCCGATCTGACGGCTCTAACGCAGTCCGAGCCGTGGCTGGTCGCTGTCGGACGCGTCGACAACATCGAAATCACCAGCGAGTTTGTCTCCCAGCTTCAGGTCACAACGGTTGATGGCATCGACGATCTGCCGGAGAACTCTCTGAGTCTTTCCGGCGTCAACGTGATCGCCTACGGGGTAACCGGCCACGATCTGGCGGCTCTGCGGCGATTGAAAGACTGGGTCAACGCGGGAGGACATCTGGTTGCCTTTCCCGATGTCCCTGCCGAAGAGTTCCTGGCAACTCCCTTTGCTGAGTTGATCCCGGCCACGTTCGAGCAGACCGCTCAGATTCGGGATCTCAGTCGACTGGAGAGCTTCGTGGGCGAAGCCAGTCGGCTTCGCGTCAACAAAACGCTGAACATTCCGCGATTGATCGACTTCCCGGGAGAGACGCTGGTGGGCGGTTTGACCGGTGCTCTCGCGGCTCGGATGCCCTGGGGCCTCGGGCGGCTGACTTTCTGCACTTTGAACCTGAACGACGACGTCCTGCAGGACTGGGAAGCATTGCCGCAGCTGTTCCGGGTGCTCGCCGACTTCCCGGCTTACAATGAACGCAATTCGTCGAACTCGACCAACCTATTGACCCAGGCCGGACTGAGCGACTTCAAAACCCAGTGGGACGCCGGACTGTCCGACTTCGGACTGATGACGCCGAGTGTCTGGATTCCGCTCAGCCTGCTCCTGGTGGCGGCTTTGCTCGTCGGGCCCGTTGATTATTTCCTGGTGCGCCATGTCCTGAAGAAGCCGGGACTGACGTGGATTACGCTGCCGCTGCTCGTAATTCTGACAGTCGGCTGGGGCATCTACTCGGCTGCTCAGCAGAAAGTCCCGCTCAGCGGAAAGGCGGCCGCAGAGGGACGAGTCGCTCTGGTGAATCAGGCCCTCGTCGCTGACTACGCCGGAGATACCCGGACTGAGCGATACCGTCGGTTCGTTAAGGTACTCGTTCCCGAAACGGGGCGGTTCGATGTTTCCACGTCGCTCAAACTTCCATACGCGACGGGCACGCCCGAGCAGCAGACCGCTCCTTCTTCAGTTCCCGAAGCAACCTTCCGCGGTTACTACCGGGCTTCCGGGACACATCTGGATCAGACCAGTTACGAAGTTCATCCGCTCGAAGGCAACGTGACCGGAGTTCCCATTCACGAACGTTCCACGCTTCTGCTGGAAACGTCAGGCATCTCGACACCGGAGAACGTCGCCCGTGATGCGCCGTTCGCGGTCTCGTCGAACTTTTCGGGAACGATCAGCAGTCAGCTGAAGGGCTCACTGTCACACTCACTTGACGGTGAAATTACCAACTGGCTGCTCGCTTACGACAAACTGGTTTTCTTCGTCAGCGACGACCATCCGCTCGCGACGCTCTCGCCGGGTGAGGTGCTGGAGTTTCCCGGCTCGGCAATCCTGCAGCGCGAGTTGACCGCCTTCCTGACCGGGACGACGAAGTCGATGGTCAAACGGAAGTCGGGCGTCGGGGAGGATCTGATCATTCGACGACGCGATTACGATCCGTTTTCACGCGACCTGGAATACATCATTTCGCTGATGACTTTTTACGAGATTGTCGGCGGCGAAGAGTATACGAAGCTGAGCAACATCGAACTGACCAATTGGGATCTTTCCGAATCCATCGCGTTGAAACGTGCGGTTCTCGTCGGAAAAGTGACGAACAAACTTCCGCGGCCAGACGTCGAGGGCGAAACGGTCATCACCAATTCCGATGTCTCCTTTGTGCGGTTCGTACTGCCGGTCGAACAAAGCGCTCAGGCACTCGACCGTCTGCCGGAATACGATAAGAACGGCAACTGAAATGAGGCCTCTCCGCTCTCGAAGTACATAAGTGCCGGGCGGCTCAAACTCCTTGTGGATCTGCGACTGTGATCGAAACCATTAAACTGACGAAGAAATACGGCGACCTCATCGCTGTCAACGAGATCAGCCTGAAGCTGACCGAAGGCGATGTCTTCGGCTTCATCGGTCCCAACGGATCCGGCAAGACGACAACGATGCGGATGATCGCGACGCTGCTCCAGCCGGACTACGGCGAAGCGTATGTCTGCGGACGCTCAATCTATACGCACGCCGAAGAGATCCGCCGCCTTGTCGGCTTCATGCCTGACTTTTTCGGCGTCTACGACGACATGACCGTGCTCGAGTACCTTGAGTTCTTCGCCGCGACGTACCGCATCAACGGTCCGAATCGCCGCAAGATCTGCGAAGAGAAACTCGATCTGGTCGATATGGCCTTCAAACGCGACGCCATGGTCAGTCAGCTTTCACGCGGGCAGACCCAGCGAATTGGGCTCGCTCGCGTCATGCTGCACGATCCGCAGGTGCTGCTGCTCGACGAACCAGCCAGTGGTCTGGATCCACGAGCCCGTATCGAAATCCGCAATCTGCTTCGCAGACTCGGAGCGATGAATAAGACGGTGATCGTGTCGAGTCACATTCTGCCCGAACTGGCCGATGTGTGTACCCGCGTGGGCATGATTGAAAAGGGAGAGCTGATCGTCGACGGGCACGTGAGCGAAGTGATGCAGAAGGCGCGACAGGCCATCGTGCTGCATATCCGGGTCACAGAGAACCTCGATGCGGCCGCCGCCCTCATGGAGCAGTGCGATGAAGTCGATCACGTCAGTATCGAGAAAGAGACCATTCTGGCTCGACTCAAGCCCGGAACCATGGATTACTCAAACCTGCCAATGGCGCTGTTTGAAGCCGGGCATCGCCTCACCCTGTTCCGTGAAGAAGAGGTCAACCTCGAAACCGCCTTCATGGAACTGACCAAGGGCAAGCAGCAGTAAGCTGCCTGGTCCTTTCTAGAGCAGTTTACTTTTTGGTGTGACCGTTCGGTCCGCGAAAGATGCAGCGTCTCAGGCGATTCAACACTCATTCGCGGACATACGGTAGAGCGATCCGCTCTAGTAGACCTGACCGTTTCCCTCGGAGATTCCATGAAGACGTTCGACTTCAAAGATCGCTGGGCACTGGTCACAGGAGCGTCCAGCGGGATCGGAGCCGAGTTTGCCCGGCAGCTTGCCGCGAATGGGACTCACCTCATTCTGACAGCTCGTCGAGAATCGGCTCTGGCGGAGCTTGCCGAGAAGCTGCGGGCTGAATTCGGAATCGACGTGGTCGTCATTCCCGCGGATCTGTCGCAATTCGACAGTGTGCCGAAACTGCTGGACGACATTCGCGGCCGCGGACTCACGATCGATATCGTGATTAACAACGCGGGACTGGGAAGCGTGACTGCCGCCGATCAGGCGGATCCCACACGAATGCTCCAGATTGTGGATGTGAATGTTCGAGCCCTTACCGAACTCAGCTACGCCTGTCTGCCTGATATGATGAACCGAGGCACCGGGCTGATTCTCAACGTCGCCTCCATCGTGAGTTTCCAGCCGGTCACGTATATGGCGGTCTATGCGGCGTCCAAAGCTTACGTGCTTCACCTGAGTGAAGCTCTTGCGGAAGAGGCTGCGGGTTCGGGCGTGCGTGTGACGGCACTCTGTCCGGGGACGACGAAGACGGAGTTCTTCGATTCCGCGGGAGCCGATGGCTGGATCGACCGCTGGGGAGGATTAACACCGGAGTTCGTGGTGCGAACCGGATTGAATGCGGCTCGCCGCGGATGCCGTGTTTCCGTCCCAGCCGTTCGTTATCAAGTCATGACATTCCTGCCACGACTGCTCCCGCGCCGGCTGTTGACAACAATCTCCAAGAGACTCTTTCGATCAACGATCAGCGAGAAGCAGGCGCAGAAGTAGAGTCTTTCACGCGTATTTCACGTGCTCAGCCTGTCTGGTCGAACGATCAATCGCCGCCGCCGGTGTCTTGAAAGTAGGCGTCCTGGAACAGCCGTTCTTCCCGCAGGTTGTGAGACTGCAGCTGTTCCATCCAGCCCGCGAGATCGCGTTTCAGCTCAAAAGCGTGGGCATGGAACGAGCCGGGACCCTGAAGTCGGTCGTAGAGCTCCTGCAGCTGCTCGCAGAGTGTGGTCTGTTCGACCTCGAGCCGCTTGACGTTGGAATCCGCTTCCGGGCATTCCAGCAGCAGGGAATTCAGATAGCCGTCCCGGGAACGGAGCGCGAATTCTCGCGGCACGGTACGGAGCAGGGCTTCGACAATCGCCGTCAGCCATCTGCGGGTTTCCTCGGTCGATTCTTCTTCGAGCACGTCTCGAAGATCCCCGAGAAGAATGTACTCGAGATCGCTGAGCTGCTGGAGATTGAGCAGTTTCAGTCGCTCGAGATCGGCATTATCGATCGCCATGCAACACCTCCCTCAGGCCGGGTACGTCGGTGAATTGCGACGCCAGGTCAGCTTCGCCCGCCAGTTTTCTTATTCTGCCCGTGAACTCTGGGTGTGTCAAAGGGTTTTCTCGGTCAATTTCAGGGCAAGAAGTTTTCTGCTCTCGACGGCGAAAACTACGGGTTTGTACTTATTTTTTGGTAGTCAAATAGGGGTTTTCCGGATCTTGGGATTAGTCCTAGTTTTCTAGGATTTCCTATTGTATCAGATGGGAATGATGATATTCTGCTACGGCTTTTCTCGGGATGATGCAAAATTGCGTCGTTTTGAGGGGCTCTGAACCGGGATGCGGGCTCTTTGCCTGGATTCGGAGCTCAGCAAGGGATCCCTGCTGCAGCGAAACGCCGGGTCGGCCAAACCGGGTGTTTCCACAGGAAACGTTCATCTCCTGGCGGTCTGCTGACTGTCTGTCGACGACGGTCGGTGTTCGCGAACGAACGGGCTCAACTCTCGGAGTGGCGGAATTCTTCGCTTCGCTCCAAAAAACACATCTCCATGTTCAGAAAAAAAGAGGAACCCCCAACTATGATGCGTGCATTGCTGCATGACGAAAGCGGATTCATTGTCTCCGCTGAGCTGGTGCTCATCGCCACGATCCTGGTCATCGGCCTGATCGTCGGACTGAGCTCGATTCAACACGCCGTCGTCGCTGAACTGAACGACGTTGGCGACGCCATCGGACGCCTGAATCAGTCTTACTGGTTCTCCGGATTCTCTTCGGTAAAGAATGGCGGTAACGGCCTCAAGGCCTACACCCGCGGTTCGGCCTTCCAGGACGAAACTGACGACTGCGACAACGATCAGTGCGACATCGCCTGCGATGTTCCCGTCAACGAAGGTCCAAAGCGGATCTAGTCTGACCTGACGTTGAACAACGACTGAATACAGCCGGTCGGGAAGCCAGTCTTCCCGGCCGGTTTTTTTGCGTTCACAGGTGGATCCCCCGCCATATCCGCTACGACTTGAACAGTTCGCAGAACCTCTATACGTAGTTGTTCGCGAATTTTGCTTGGTTGGCACTCAATTCCGTGTCGATGACTTCAATGGCGTTGAATTCTTCACCGAATAGGACGCCGCAATCACTGCCTGACCCAGCTAGTAAGGTCGAACTCGCCGCCATCGCTTCCCCCCTCAAAGCGATGGCGGCGTCGTTTCGTTACGGGCCTCATGAAATCGATCTTCGTCTCCGAGTTTCTCTGTAGCGGAGCCCTTTCCGAACAGGATCTTCCTGAGTCACTGACCAGCGAAGGCCAGGCGATGCTTGCCGCCGTCTGCGAAGACTTGCTCCGCACGGGACGTTATCACGTTTGCACGACGCTCGATGAGCGGGCGTGGCCGGATTGCCCCCAGGCGATCGAGTTCGTGCGGGTGAAGTCGTCTTCCGAGGAATGGGGCTGCTTTCAGAAGCTCGCCCAGCGCTCGACCGCGACACTGGTCATCGCTCCCGAACTGGGGCAGGAACTCGAACGCCGTGTCACCTGGCTCGAGGCGGTGCAGCGGAACAGCACGATGTCGTTTTCGCCGACTGTCTCGTTAACATCCGACAAACTACGGTTTGGTCAATGGTGTGAGGAACGGGGAATCGCGACTCTCCCGGTGAGCATCGTTGCGGACGATGGTCTTTCTGCGATCGACTGGGCCCAGCCGCACATGATCAAGCCTCGCTATGGAGCCGGAGCGACCGCGACTGTTCGAGTCGAAAGCCAGGCTGCGGCGAAACGATTCCTGGAGAACGAGCAACATCGTGAGTTCGGGCCCTTCATCATTCAGCCCTGGCTCGATGCGATGCCCCTTTCAATTGCCGGGGTCGTCTGTCCGCAAACGGGCCGCCGACAGTGGGGGCCGCTGGGACGCCAGAAATTCGCGGACGGCCATTACAGCGGAGGCACGATTCCCTTTCCCTGTCCAGCCACCGCTGACGCATTCGGGATCATCGAACAGGTTTGCGACCAGCTGCCGGGACTTCGAGGCTGGATTGGCTTCGACTTCCTTTATTCGACGTCAGCATCCCCGCCCCTGCAGCTTCTGGAGGTAAATCCGCGGATGACGACCAGCTATCTGGGGTATCGCCAGCTCACCGAGACCCCCCTGGCGGAACTGATGCTGGGATTTGGACAGAGCAAAGAAGTGAGGTGGCGCCCCGGGACCGTCGACTTCTCCGCAGTACCGTAGAGCCGCCGGTGTCGTTGCCGGAGATCATTTCGCCCATCCGAGGAGATCGGGTAGAATCGGCGCTCGATGCTTTGCTTTGCGAGTCCCAAACCGACTGAACGTTCATGCCGTTTGTAGTGCGGAAAGACCTGGAGTTCTTTCGTCTGGAAGGGGAAACTTCCCCGACCTGGGTCGTTCGAGATCCGTTAACTGGCGACTGCTTTCGACTCGGTGCGGAAGAACACTATCTGCTTCGTGCTTTTCAGGAATCGCAGAACCGTCATGAGATTGTCGAATCGTTCGCGGCTCGATTTCAGGGGCGCGTGCTCCAACCGGCAGAACTCGAATCCCTGTTCGCCGAATGGGTCCGGCATCGTTTTGTGCTGACCTCGCAGCCAGCCGCCCGTTCCGCCACCTCCGGCGGGTCTCGTGCATTCCGGTGGAATCCCCTGGCAATTCGCTTTCGCGGCTGGAATCCCCAATCGTTTCTGGAGCAGACCGAGCCCTGGGTTCAGGTCTTCTTTTCTCGTACGTTTCGCGCCTTCTCCCTCTTGGTCATGGTCGCAGCTCTGCTGGCTGCTTTGACGGAGTTTCGGGCCATCACGTGGGAGCTGGCCGAATTGCCGCGACTGTTTACCCCCCAGCTGGTTCTCCTCGCGGTGGGGACGCTGTTCGTCTGCCGGGCACTGCACGAATTGGGGCATGCTTTCAGCTGCCGCCGGCACGGAGGGGCCTGCCCGGAAATGGGCGTTATGCTGCTGGCCTTTGTCCCCTGCCTGTATTGCAATGTGACGGATGCCTGGACGTTCCCCCGTCGCAGTCAGCGGGCGGCTGTGAGCGGAGCGGGCATTCTTGTCGATCTGTGGATTGCCTCCATCGCTTTACTCTTGTGGAGTGTCAGCGAGCCTGGGATTTTTCACAGTCTCTGTCTCCTCGTCGCGGTGACGGGTTCGGTCAATTCACTGTTACTCAACGGCAATCCGCTGATGAGATATGATGGCTACTTTCTGTTGAGTGACTTCACCGGCATCCCGAATCTGCGAGCCGAATCGACGCACCAGTCGCGGCGGGTTTTGTGGCGAACATTGCTGGGGCCTCGGCAAAAGCCGGTCGAAGAGTTCTCGCCGGGACTGGCCGTCTATGGGTTCGCGTCCACGGTTTACCTGTGGCTGATCGTCGGGCTTATTCTGTATGGCATCCATGTGTTGCTGCAGCCGTTCCGGCTCGAAGTGTTGGCCATGCTGCTTGGCGTGATTGTGATTCCTCCGATGCTGTTTGGTGGGTGGATTGGGCTGCGGCGGGAATACACACAGGAAGTGCAGCTAAGACACGGCTCCAAGTTTCGCAGAGGAACCGTTGGAGCCGGAGTTGCCATCGCTGCGGTCGCGTTGTTATTCGTCCCGTTTCCCCGCTGGATTCCAGGAACCGGAGTTCTGCGCCCCGGCAGTGCCCAACTCCTGTTTGCTCCGGCTGCAGGCGTTGTCGAGCAGATGCCTTCTTCCGGGAAGCGGGTCGATTCCGGAGACACCCTCATCGTTCTGGACGACCCGGATTCCCTGCTCGAGTTGCAGGGGCTGAAACGGCGGCTCGACGTGGCGGACCGTCGGGAAGAAGCGATCTTCCGCAAGCAGACGCAACTGGACGATGCCGCGGCGGCCATTCAGCTTTCCCGCGAGTTGCGGCTCGCGATCAATCAGCAGATCGCTCAGGTGAAGGAACGACAGGCCCGACTGCGGATGGCTGCGGACGCGGAGGGCACATTCGTTTCACTGAGCGGGAACGATGACTTTTCGCCCCTCATCGCCGTGCCCGCCCTGAAGGGCATGCCGGAAGGTCAGGCCGTCTCAACGGGGTCCGTTCTGGGGATGGTCGTTCAGCCGGAAGGTGCGGAGGTTCTGCTGACGATTCCGGAACACTGGTCGCGAGAGGTCTCCATCGGACAGCAGGTGTGCGTGTATGTGCCGGAACTCGGGGGACGGTTCATGGACGGGAGAATCACCGATCTGGCGGCATCGACATCCCGGCCATTCGAAGAAGCGACGACGCCCGACTACGAGATCCTGCAGCGTTATCAGCAACAGCGACCGGGAGCGGAGTCGTCCCCTCATCTTCTGGCGACGGTTCAACTCACCTCGGAAGCCGACTATCCGCTGACATTTTTTCAGATCTGCCCCTCGCGAATCGAAGTCGCGCCGGCTTCTTTGCTGACTCGGACGGTCCAGTTTTTCCAGCGAACATTTCCCGGCACGATTTGAATTGGGAGTTTCTCGCCGACTCGCTTTTCATTCGGAGCGCGAGCCGTATTATTGCGCGTTATGAAACTTCGGCTGACCAATCTCGAACTTCCCGTCCTTGAAAGCGAACAGTCCCTTCCGGAACTGATTTGCCAGCGGCTCAACATCCGCGCCGAAGAACTCGGCTCGTGGCGAATCCTGCGGAAGAGCCTGGACGCGCGGAACCGTTACAGTCTGCATTTCGTGTATTCGGTGGCCGTCGATTTGAATGGGGATCGCTCTCCTTCGCGAATGACGCACTTGCCAGGAGTCATCGAGCACGCGGGGAAAGTCTTCGACGACCCGGAGGACGGGACGCGGCCACTGGACGAACGGCCGGTCGTGGTGGGATCTGGTCCCGCAGGGTTGCTCGCGGCTTACTATCTGGCGAAGCGAGGCTATCAGCCTCTCGTGCTCGAACGGGGCCAACCGGTGAAAGAACGGGTTCCCGCGATTCGCGATTTTGATCGCGGCGGCGTGTTCGACGAGCGGAACAACTATCTGTTCGGCGAAGGAGGAGCCGGCTGCTTCAGCGACGGCAAACTGACATGCCGTCTGTCCGGTCCCGATGTCGACTGGGTGCTCGATGCCTTCGTAGTCTGCGGGGGGCGGGATTCCATCATGTACGAACAGCGGCCGCATCTGGGCAGCAACAAGCTGCCGATGATCTGCCGCAACTTCCGCCGGAAGATCGAGGCAATGGGCGGCGAGTACCGGTTCGACTGCTGCGTCGAGCGGCTGATCGTCGAAAATGGCGAAGTCGTCGGTCTGCAGACGTCGTCCGGAGAAATTCGCACAAAGCACGTGATTCTGGGCATCGGTCACAGCGCCCGCGATACCTACGAGATGCTGCACGAGATGGGCGTGCCGATGCTGCAGAAGCCGTTTCAGCTCGGCCTTCGTATCGAGCAGCCTCAACAGCAGATCAATGAACATAAATACGGACTGCCGGAGTACGAGAACGTGCTCGGTGCAGCCGACTATTCGCTTGTCGCCAAAGGGCAGCGAGACGTTTACACCTTCTGCATGTGTGCCGGCGGTTTTGTGATCCCGTCGGTCTCCGAACCCGATATGTTCTGCACGAACGGAATGAGCCGGTCTCGGCACGATACTCCGTTCGCCAACAGCGGGCTGATGGTCACGCTGGAGCCGAGTGAGTTTGGCGGCACTCATCCGCTGGCGGGTGTCGAAGTCCAGCGGCAGTTCGAGCGGGTTGCCTTTGAGATCGGACGTCGGGATTATCTCTGCCCGATTCAGTCGGCCAGTGATTTTCTGGCGGGACGATTTGATGCGAGCGCGAAGCTGACCTCCTCGTATGAGCGCGGTGCCGTGAACGCCGACCTGCACCAGGTTCTGCCGGCAATAATCAGCAAGGCGATTGCGGCCGGGCTGCCGTTGATGGATCGCCGCTGGCAGGGAGAGTTTCTGAAGAATGCCACGCTGGTGGGCCCGGAGATGCGGGGGAGTGCTCCGGTGCGGATCGATCGCGATCTGAAATCGCGGCAGACGCCGGGATTCTTCGGGCTTTACCCTGTGGGAGAAGGCGCGGGCTACGCGGGCGGCATTGTGACGGCGGCGGTGGACGGGTTGCGATCGGCTCGCGAAATTGTGCGAAACTATGCTCCGCTGACGTCGTAAGGATTATGCAGACTACGCGATCTGTACGACCGGCATATGCCGTATCGGAGGATGATCTGATATTCACTGCTTGTCAGCTTCGCTGCACAGTGGCAGAATAAAGCGGGTCCGCCGCTGCGGGTCTGCAAGGTGAGATTCACGTAAGTAAGTAAAGTTATGCCGAGTCTGTGGATCTGGCCCTTTGAGCTGATGGAGAAAATCGGCGAAGGGGGAATGGGTGTCGTCTACAAAGCACGCTACGTCAAAGACGATCGCCTGTTCGCAGTTAAACTGATTCCGACGGAGATCACCAATCCCACACTGCTGGCCCGGTTCGAACGGGAGATCAGCGTTCTTAAAACGCTGCGCCATCCAAACATCGTGCGTGCCTTCGGCGGCGTGTGCGAAGACAAGCAGCGTTTCTACGCGATGGAACTCGTCGACGGGGGAACGCTCTGGGACAAGATCCAGAACGCAGGTTACCTCGAATGGCAGAAGGTGACCGACTACGGCCAGCAGATGTGTGCTGCTCTTGCTTATGCTCACAGCAAGAAGATTGTGCATCGCGATGTGAAGCCGAACAACTTTCTCATCACCAAAGCGGGACAGGTCAAACTCAGTGACTTCGGGCTGGTGAGCGTGATGTCGGAAGCCCGCCTGACCGCCGATGGCCGCACGATGGGAACCGTGCAGTACATGTCGCCCGAACAGATTCGGGGCAAGCCTCCGCTGACTCACGCCAGCGATCTGTATTCACTCGGCTGCGTTTTCTACGAGATGTTGACCGGGAATCCTCCGTTTGAGTACGACAACCCGGCCACGACCATGCATGCCCATCTCGGTGAGCAGGTCAAGCCGATTTCGAGCGTGAACAAGGATGTTCCCAGGGAACTCGATCGTCTGGTGATGCAGTTGCTGGAGAAGAAGATCGACGACCGTCCGGAATCGGCTCTCGAAGTCGCCGAGCGGCTCTCGCGGATTCGTCTTTCGCCGCAGTTGATCGATACGACAGCCTCAAGCACTTCGGCTGTCAAGATGACGCCGGATGCCGCGGATCTGATCGAGCCCGAGCAACTCTCGACCGTCTACGCGGTCTTCGAGAAAACGCTGAAGGTTTTCTGGGTCGCTCTCTGTGCGTCGTTTCTGCTGATGGCCGCGGTCTGGACCGTTTCCCTGTTCCAGTCCGATCCGGGGACCGAGCTCTGGATCGAAACGTTCCAGACGCATTCTGACCAAAGAGTCCGGGAAGCCGCCGCGTTCTCGTTGATGAAACTTTCAGAAAACGATCGGGATCTGCAGGACTTGCTGATGGAAGCCGCCGAGGATACGTCTAATCCGGTCGGAGTTCGCACCGCTGCGCTCAATGCTCTGGCGAGTCAGCAGGAGGCGATCGGCCGCTTCCATTCCCGCCTCAACAGGCTGGCCAAGTCGGACAAGGAAGAAGCTGTCCGCGTGGCCGCCGCCGCTGGGCTCCAGCCGCTTCGCTGACTTCGACAGCACTTGAAATCGACGCCGTCCGTGCGGAACAATAGCCCTCCATCGGATTTCATCTCGATAGACATGCTCGCGAGGTCTGCGACGAGGCACCATCCTGGCCGCCGCCGCTTGTGAGTACCGCCGCCACGGAGTGACGGTTCGGGTTGAAAAATGGACTGGTCCACTCGAGATGAACACGGAGTCTCCGCTTGAACTTCTTCGCCCACGCGATTGCCTTCCTCGATAATCCTTACTTCGTCGCCGGGACCTCGGCCCCTGACTGGTTGAGCGTCGCCGACCGACCGGTACGCATTCGGGCCCGCCTGATCGACAAGTTCCTCGGTGAGCACGATCAGAACGATGCCGACGAGAACTGCACCGACGTTCCGTTTGCGTTCGCAGCCGGGGCCCGCCAGCATCTGACCGATGACGACTGGTTTCATCGCCAGCGGATCTTTACGGAAGTGAACGCTGACCTCGCGAAGCGATTCCGCAGGGACCTTGGCCCGGACGACAACTTCCGCGCTGGCTTTCTCGGGCATATCGTCACCGAGATGCTGCTCGATCGAATCCTGATCGAACGGTGTCCGGAACTGCTTGATCGCTACTACGAAGCCATCGCGTTTGTCGACGCCGACGAGATCCAGGCCACGGTGGGGCAGATCGCGACGCGGCCGACCGATCGGCTGAGCAGTCTGTTGCCGCGGTTCGTCGATGAACGCTTCCTGCAGGATTACGTGGACGAGAAGAAACTTCTGTTTCGCTTGAATCAGGTCATGCGACGCGTCAAACTCCCAGTGTTAGCCGACGAAATCGAGGAAACCCTGGCCGAATCTCTGGAGGTCGTGGAAGCACGACATCGGGATCTGCTGCCGGCTCATGTCCTCGACTCTCTTGATGCTCACACAACTCAAGTGGACTCCGGTCGTCCGCAGTCGCGATGACCGTTCGTCCCTGTCCCGTCTCTCAGATCATTCAGACTTGCGTTCGAGGAGTGCGTTGATGAAATACGGAATGAACCTGCTGTTGTGGACCGCAGCCGTGACGGAAGATCACTTTCCGCTGCTCGAAAACATCAAAGGCTGGGGCTACGACGGCGTTGAACTTCCCATGTTCGAGTTCGACGTTCCTCATCATCAGAAGCTCGGCCAGAAGCTGAAAGATACCGGCCTCGAAGCAACTGCCGTGACGGTCTGCACGCCCGAAGAGAACCCAATTTCGCCGGACGCCAAGATCCGTCAGGCGGGTCTCGATCGTTTGAAGCGGGCCATCGATGCCTGTGAAGCCGCCGGTGCCACGCACCTCTGCGGACCAATTCACTCGGCTCTGGGTGAGTTCAGCGGACAGGGCCGCACCGAAGACGAATGGAAGTGGGCTCAGGAGATACTCGGCCAAGCCGCCGATCACGCCAAACAGGCTGACGTGATGCTGGTCTGCGAGTACCTCAATCGCTTCGAATGCTACTTCCTCAATTGCGCCGAAGACTGCTCGAAGTTCACTCGCGAAGTCAATCATCCCAACTTGAAGATGATGTACGACTCCTTCCACGCCAACATCGAAGAAAAGTCGATCACGCAGGCGATCGAAACCTGCCAGGATCAGATGGTTCACGTTCACATTTCCGAGAACGACCGCTCCACTCCGGGTGAAGGGGACATCAAATGGGATGAAACCTTCCAGGCACTGAAGAAGGTCAACTACGACGGCTGGTTCGTCATCGAAGCCTTCGGCCTGGCTCTCCCGGAACTCGCCGCCGCAACTCGCATCTGGCGACGCATGTACCCCAGCGAAGAACATCTGGCCCGCGAAGGCCTCGCCTTCATGAAGGGCAAATGGGAAGCGCTCAACTAGAGGATTTCCATGCTTCTCCTGCAGTCGCATGGGTGCCAAGCCGCGGCCATGCTGAGTTTGCTCCTGCAAACGCCTGCAGTCGAAGTTTGAATTTGCTTTGGAGCGGATCGCTCACGTTCAACAGAATCACAAGAGACTCAGCGCTGGCATCGCCGGCGCTGAGTTTTTTTCCATGGAAGGACGGAGACCATCAGTTGGCCAGAAACTGATCGATCGGCGTGCCGTTCACCGTCTTCAGTGTTGCGATTCGGCGGATTGTCTCGCGGGAATTCTTCGCGAGTTCAGGAGGACAGGTCAGTTCTCTGAGCGGCAGTGAGACAAGCGGCGAGAGATCGAGTCGCGCCGGTGCACCAGGGAGCGTCAGTTGCTCGAGAGTCGTCATCGCGACCAGCGGCGTCAGGTCTCTGGTCTGTTCCGTCAGGCTCAGAGTCAGCCCTCGAACTTTGTCATCGGTCTGTGAGAACTGAAGGGTGGTCTTTTCAGGATCGTTGTACTCGTCGAGCTTTGTTCGCAGAGCCGAGATCTGATCGGCAGCGGCTAGAGATTCCAGCGACCGGCTGAACTGCTGCAGCTCTTCCCGACGTTCCCGTCGCTGCTCCCAGAATTCCCCGGCTGATCTGGAGTTGATTGTTCGCACCGAAAGATCTCTGACGAGCTCTTCAGCAGCGGGATCGTGGAACGGAAGATCAATCGTCAGTTCTTTGAGAGACAACGATTTCAAAGGCTGCAGGTCGATGAGATCCAGCCCGGAACAGTGGAGCTGAGTAATTGTGGCCTCCCCGAGAGCAGCCAGGTCTCGGACCCGGGTGTCATTGCAACTGAGATGATCCAGGGTTTTTCCCTGAAGCGGCGCCAGATCGGCGACCAGAGTGCGGTCCAGTTTGACGACTTTCAGCGGAGCCGGAGCCAATGGCGTGAGGTCCGCGACTTTCGATCCTGACAGGTCGAGTTCCGTTAACGGACAACCGGCGATGGGGGCCAGCGTGTCCAGCGCTCCACAGTTTCCGGCCTCCAGTTTTTCGAGCGGCATCCCGGCCAGCATCGAGAAGTCCGAGACGGGGAGCCCGGCACATTCAAGCCTTCTCAGTTTCATGCCTTCAAGCGGACTGAGATTGACAATTCTCGTTTGACCACAGCTGAGCTCCCAGAGGGGCATCCCGCGAATCGGTTCCAGATCATTGACCGGCGTCCCGTAAATCGCCAATCGTTCAAGAGGCATCCCCTTCAATGGCGAAAGGTCTGAGATCGAGCAAAGATCACAGTTCACATATTTCAACGGCATCCCGGCCACGGGCGACAGATCAGACAGCTGCTCATTGCACCAGAAAAACAGAACCTCGAGTGACATCCCCGCCAGCGGGGAAAGATCGGAGATCTTTGTATGAGCACAATAGATCTTCTTCAGGTTCAGACCGCGCAACGGCGAGAGGTCGGAAACGCTTGAATTGCTGATGTCGAGTGTTGTCAGCGGTAACCCCTGAAGCGGCGCGAGATCGGTCAGCCCGCTGTGAGTCATGTGAGAGCCGCTGATCCAGAGTTCCCTCAAATGGGGCAACGCTCGTACTGGCCAGAGTCGTGCCAGGCCGTCTCCGTTGAAGGAGAGGCTGACGATCTGACCGTCTTCGACCTTCTCGATCACATGGGAACCGAATTCGGGATTCTCCCATCGAATTCGGTTCTTAACAACTTCGAGTTGCCTGTCGATCGGCAGCCTTGCCACGGAGTCGAAGAACGTTTGCTGATCGGCGGTCGGCGTCCATACCGGGACGGGATTCGAGACTCGCTCGTTCCAGTGAATCGTTGTTCGGGGAAGGACCTGGGAGATCCTGTGGAATCCAGCTTGTGTGACTTTTGTCTTCGTCAGAAACAGGGTGTGAAGTTCGCGTAGATCCTCCAGGTGCTTCAGTCCGTCGTCGGAAACAGAGGTTCCTTCGAGAGTGAGGAAATTCAAATGGGGGGCCTGTTTCAGGTCCGCCACCGTGGCATCGTCGGCGGGTGTGTAGGTCAACAGCAGACAGTTCAGGGTTTTCATTCCCGACAACGATGGGAGAAGAGAAAGGTTCTCGTGCGTGATCCGCGTGAAGCCAACACGCAGGTCGACCAGTTCAGAACAATTCGTGAAGTACTTGAGGCAACTGCCGTCGATATTCGATTCGCCAATGTTGATCACCTTGAGGCCACGGTTCTGACGGAAGTTTGCCAGCCCCGCATCGGTGTAGTTGGGAGACCGTTCCATAAACAATCCCCGCAAGTTCGTGGTTCCCTGGAACGCCGCCAGACCGGCATCGGTGACACGCTCATTGCGATCGAGACTGGCATGGGTCAGCCGAAACGATCCCGGCGGCAGGTTCTCAACTGAAGTGATATTGGGTGTCTCACCATAAGTGCTGTCATCGTTGATGCGGATCTTCCCGCCGATCGAGAGCACATACTCCGCTGCCCGACGATCGACGTCGACCTCAGCGAGATCCGGTGCTGTTTCGGGCGGCGGTTCGCGAGAAATGCGGATGACCTCACGTCCATTTCGCGAGACGGTCACCAGTTCCTGTCGCAGAATCTGCCCCTCCTTCGTCGCGACGAACCTGTAGCTTCCCGGCTTCAGTTTCAATTCTTTGATCCCAGTCCCGGAGACGACAATCTCCCTGCCATCGACGGAGACGCTGACCTGTGGATCTCCGACATCGATGACGAGCGTGCCTTCGGGATAGAACAGGCGAATGACCGAACTGCTGACGCTGGTGAGGCCGGTCGCTTCCGTCGCTCCCATGCTGAACAGCAGAAGACAGAGCAGGCTGACAATCATCACCGCAGGCCGGAGTCGTGCGTTCTTTCCAGCGGCGGCGATGTCCAGGTTCTGCAGCTGTCGCTGATAGTCGTCCAGCAAATCCGCCACCTCGCCAGCGGTCTGGAATCGCTTTGCCGGATTCTTGTGGTGAAGCTTTCGGACAACATCGGTGATCCACTGCGGCGTTTCGGGAATGATCTCGCGAATATCACGCGGCTTCTCATCGATGATCCGATTCATCACCGCGATCGGTTTGGGGGCCCGGAATGGCAATCGGCCACTGCACATCACGTAGAGCACGCTACCCAGACTGAACAGATCACTGCGAGAGTCGAGCCGATGGCCCAGCGCCTGTTCTGGCGACATATAGGATGGAGTTCCCGCGATTCCGCTTTGCGTCTGACTGGCATCATCCGCGGCTCGGGCGAGACCGAAGTCGGTAATCTTGACCTGTTCGGTGCCGGCTTCGATCAGAATGTTTCCCGGCTTGATGTCGCGGTGAATCAGACCTCGATCGTGAGCAGCGGCCAGGCCGCGGGCGATCTTCTTTCCGATTCGCAATACGGCTTCGATCTCGAACGGGCCGGTCTCTTCGTGAAGTTCCTGCAGAGACTTCCCGTCGACGTACTCCATCACAAGGAACGGCACCGGCGAGTCTTCCACGGCATAAATGCCGACAACATTCTCATGACGGATCGATGCGGTGGCCCGTGCCTCTCTCAGGAACATTTTCCGGGCTGGCGATGTCACCGCGAGTTCGGGTTTCATCACCTTGATCGCAACCGTGCGATGCAGTCGTTCGTCGAATGCCTTGAACACGATCCCGCAGCCACCCCGGCCGAGCAGTTCGGTGATCTCGTAGTGTGCGAGGCGACCGATCGAATCCGGCGAATCGGAAGGTTCCAGAAACGGAAAGGTCGCCTCAGCGGAATGTTGTTTCCCGCTCGGCTCTCCATCGGTCGGCGCGTCCTGCGCCAGGTAAGTTGCCTTCATCTGCTCCAGAGCAGGAACATCCAGAAACTTGCCCGAGCGTTCATACTCGACAAGCAACGCTTCGATTCGTTGACGCAAATCGGAGTCCGTGCCACATGCGCGCCGGACGAAATCCGTTCGCTGGCGGGCGTCGGAGATTGCGAGAGCCTCCGTAAAGATCGTTTGCTCATTCATCGTTACGACTTCAACGCTTCGTTTGGACGGGAGATGATAAAGTGAACACAGGGTGCACTATTGGATAGAACTCGACCGGGATTCAAGTCACTCGCGAAAAGCCGGAAGGTGCCCATCATCCCGACGAGTTCCGTCGAACTTTCAACGGGTCCCGAACGCCTGTCGAAGACCGATGCCCATCTCGAGCAATCCCTTCGAATCGGAGTTCTGGACCATTCGCTGAACCTGCTTCAGTTCCTCGGTCGACATCTCCTCGCGGAAGGCTTCGATCAGCAGCTGACCGATGATTTTGATCGTCCCGTTTGCCACGAGAAACGGGGCCTGCAGCACACCCGACGAACCGAGATTCTTCACCTCGTAAATGTTGCCGCGTTCATCGCACAGGAAGGCGAGTCGAGTTTCGCCGTAGCCGCCCGAGTTCCATTCGTAGTCGTAGGCAAGGTAGAAGTGCCCCGGGATCGATTCGCCGGCATGATTGGTCACGCCCCCCCGTCGCACATAGCTGAAGCTGGTCAGGTCCGCCCCCATGTGAACGATTCCGATAATGTGCTTGGCATTGTTTGTCGAATCGAGATAGTCCTGAGCCCGGTTGATCGCGGTCGAGGTCTGGGCTTCGCAGAAGCTGGCGGTGACGAGCAGCGAGAAGAGCGCAACGGTAGCGGACAGACTGCGGTTGGAAATCATGACGTTTGCCTTTCTGAGTTCAGGAGCGGAAGAGAGCAGCGATTGCGATCCCGTTTCGCTGAACGTGAAAAGGCGCTGGGATCGCGAGCGTGCGAACCCCGGCCGACCAGGCACTCAGACAAAGAGTGTTTCGCACGTCATCAGTCAGTGCGATTTCTGCGCGTTGAGTACGTCAGCAATTTTCAGAAAAATCGCGAGAACCACGAATCTCACGTCCGAGCCAGGCTTTGGCGTACGCCCAGTGACGGTCGGCGGTTCGCGGAGAGATCTCGAGAATTTCGGCGGCCTGCCGCAGCGTCAGCCCTGAGAAATAGACGAGCTGAACGAGCTCAGCCGCCTGCGGATTCACCGTGGTGAATTTCTCGAGCGCATCATCAAGCGCGATAAGATCCTCTGCCGGATCTGAGAAGGAGACGGTCATCTGCTCGTGGAACTCATGGCGAATCGCGTTTCCGCCCCGTTTGAGACTCTGCTTCCGACGAGCGTGCTCGACAAGAATTCGGCGGATCGCAATCGCAGCCGCCCCGAAGAAGTGCCCCTCGTTCTTCCATTCATCGCGACAATGCAGCACGAGCCGAAGATAGGCATCATGAACCAGAGATGTCGCATGGCGACTGTTGCCAGCGGGTTCGCGAGCGAGATAGGAAGCGGCCAGTTTGCGGAGCTCATCGTAAACGTGGGGGAGCAATTCTTCAGCCGAGGACTGATCCCCCGCCTGGACCGCCTGCATCAGTTTTGTGATTTCAGGCATGCTGGCCCGCCCCGCTTGTGATTACCGACCTGTTCAGCACTGAACTGTCAGTCTACGAGGTTGAGGACGGGCGTACAACTGGAGACGGAATTGTGCGGCCTAAGCTCGATTCCGAAGAAGCTTCTGAAGCAATGTCAAAAGTCGACGGCGAGAGAAGCGTGGAACGTCGCTCAATCCGGGTCGCCGCCCTGGGCGCGGAGGACCGCTACTTCGTCGCCGGGGTTGACGTGGGTTCGCAGGCGAGCCAGCAGGTGGATGACTTCGCCGGCGGACTCGGCACTGACATCGACAACGACGCCCGGCCAGGTGATCTGGTAGAGTAGATCACCGGCGGCAATCTGCTGGCCGGGGCGGACATACCAGGCGGTCAACTCCCCTTCAATCTCCGTCGTCTCACCGATGCCCGGGTTCGGCACCTGAAGCGCGAGATCATGGAAGCGGCCGGACGACGAATTCATAGGGCAGCCGGCGATGAATTAGTGGGAGACCTGGGCAGCCATTTCGCCGGCGTGATAGCTGGAGCGAACGAAGGGTCCGCTCGCGACCATCGAGAAGCCGAGCAGGCGGCACTGTTCGCCGAGTTCGTCGAACTCTTCCGGCGGAATGTACCGCTCGACCGGCAACTGTCCCGGGCCGGGCTGCAGGTACTGGCCAATGGTCAGCATGTCGCAGCCGACGCCGCGAAGATCGGAGGCGACTTCGAGGACTTCGTCCATCGTTTCGCCAAGACCGAGCATGAGTCCGCTCTTGGTCGGCATCTTCGGGGCTTCGTCTTTCACCTGCTTGAGCAGATCGAGCGACCGCTGATAGCCGGCGTTCCGACGCACGCGGTGATACAGTCGCGGCACCGATTCCATATTGTGGTTGAAGACATCCGGTCGGGCTTGAATGACCGTCGAAATCGAATCGCGGTTGCCTCGGAAATCGGAGGTCAGCACTTCGACCTCGGCTCCGGTCTTCTCGCGAACCGCTTCGATGCATTCGACGAAATGCTGAGCCCCGCCATCGGGGAGGTCGTCGCGGGTGACGCAGGTGATGACGACGTACTTCAGGCCCAGGCGAGCAGTCGCTTCGGCGAGTCGCTGCGGCTCATCGATCAGGATGTCGCCGGTTTTCCCCTTGGGAACCGAACAGAATCCGCACGGGCGGGTGCAGACGTTGCCCAGAATCATGAAGGTCGCCGTTTTCTGGGCCCAGCACTCGGTCCGGTTCGGACATTTTGCGCTTTCGCAGACGGTTTCCAGTTCCAGGTCTTCAATGATATTGGACGTGAACGCCATCTGCGTGCTGGGAAGCGGCCGCTTCAACCATTTGGGGAGGCGGCGTTTGGGGCGTTCGGGCTCGGGGGTGACGATCGTCAGTTGTTGCATGAGAGCAGACACCAATCTCTAACAATGAGGTTCCGCATGGCGGGTGTGCACCAGATTATAGACGGCAGCGGCTCCGATGCGAATCATGCTCAGAATTCTGCGTCTCTGTTCCTCGGAATCGGCAACCGATCGGCTTGCCAACGGTTCATTTAGGCGAATTCGACGAAGAGATTCGGCTCAGCAGCGGATGGCGGGAGAAAACGGTAATCTCGGTCTGATCCAACCAGCGATTGATGAGATCGACAAGCGAGGTTTTCACAGCCGGGAGGCCGACTCGCTGCATCGTTTCGGATGATAATGACGAGGAATTCCGCTCTTCAGCGAGCCGATACGTGCGATTGACATTAATATAGGTCGCGCCCTGAATCAGCGACTGTCGAGCCGCATGCCCGCTGCGGGCAATCAAACCGGTCCGTCCCAGATGCCCTGCTCCGGTGGTAAACGACACCTGGGGCGCCAGGACTTCGCGGCAAAGTTCCTGAATCAGCCGGGCGAATTCGTCTCGAAACGAAATTGCCGAAAGTTCAGTCTGGGCAAGGGAAAACGTCGAATAGACGCCGAGTTGACCGGGACCGTGCTCCCACAACCCGCCCGGACGGATCATCGGAACGGCACTGCGTCGCAATTTCACGAGTTCGGGGTCTTCGTACTCCCTGCTGGAGATCGCCTCGGTTCCGCTGGAGGTCGATTTCGGGTGCTCGCAGATCAGGATCGCCGCCCGATGAATCCGCGTGGCACGCACTTCTTCGGCGAACAGTTTCTGCAGTGCCTGCGCGGACGAAAAGTCGACCTTGCCGAGCAGAAAGAGCTCCAGCGATCGGGGAGGACGAAAGAAAGACGACATAAGTAAATAATCGGGTATTGGGACAGAAACGGGGTGTCAACAGGTCATCATATCCCCCAAAACCCTGAAAACAAAGTGGATTTCGCAACCTCGCTGAAGCGGTCTGGTTTCGGGGAAATCCGCCATCTGAATAAAAAAATCACACATTGGGGTTGAATATCGGTATCGGATGACCGAAGCTCGATCAAGACAACAAATCAATGATTGCTCATTCGAGCGCATTCGCACGACGCTTTATATCTATTTGTCAGCCCACATATCTATGTGTGGGATATCTTCCTGTCACAGCTAAGGAGATGTTGTCATGTTTCGGCACACGGAGCGCCGTTCGGCGTTTACTCTGATCGAATTGCTTGTCGTGATCGCAATCATTGCGATCCTGGTCGCGCTTTTGCTTCCAGCCGTCCAACAGGCCCGCGAAGCTGCACGACGCTCCGCCTGTAAGAACAATCTCAAGCAGATTGGCCTTGCCCTCCACAATTACCACGACACCTTCAAGGTGTTCCCACCAGGCTATATTGGCGACTTTGGCCATTACAGCAATTCTGGTGCAACTCCGGTCGTCCATCCCAAGGGGGCGACCAACAACGTCGCTCAGTGGAACTGGACCGCCTTCATCGCTCCGATGGTTGAACAGGGAGCGGCTTACGATCTGCTTGCAATCAGCGATCGGCACGGAGCCGCGGCTATTGATGACTGGGCCAATACGCAGTCGACGTTCCAGACACCCGTCTCCGTCTTTCGCTGTCCTTCGGATGCCGGGCCGGATACCGGAAGCGGTTTGCGACGCGCACGCGGCGAGACCAGCACCGCCCGTCGCGAGGTTGCCATCAGTAACTACGTCGGCATGAATCGTGGAGCCAACAACACCAACGTCCGTGCCCGGAAACGTCAGTCGACTGGCATCTTCTATGTCGACAGCAAGACCCGCATCCGCGACATCACCGACGGGACGAGCAATACGCTGCTGGTTGGTGAGCGTTGCTGGCAGTACAAAACGGTGCATCCGACCAACGGAAACGTCGTGACGATGAATGCCAACGCCGGTAACGTCTGGGTGACACGGTCTTCGAATGACCCGAACAATGAGTGTAACGGCTGCGGATATACCGATTCTCTCGCTGTGACCGGCCTGTCGGTGAATGGGAAAGACATTCTCAACTCGGCCGGCAATGTGGCCCACAATCGCATTCGTGGACGTCTCTCTTCGCTTCACGCTGGTGGAGTTCAGGTCACCATGGCGGATGGCTCGGTCCGGTTCGTCAGTGAGAACCTGAGCACAACCACCCTGAATCGCATCGGCAATCGTCGCGATGGCAACGTGGTGGGCGAGTTCTAATCCCCCGACAGCATTCCGATTGTTTCCTGGGATTTTCTCTGTCGGTTCCTCTGTTACGGAGTCTTTATGTCTACTCTTAAGCCTCAGTCTCTTCGCAGGTCGGCCTTTACGCTGATCGAGCTGCTCGTTGTGATCGCAATTATCGCCATTCTGGTCGCACTGCTTCTGCCCGCGGTCCAGCAGGCCCGCGAAGCCGCACGTCGTTCCGCCTGTAAGAATAATCTCAAGCAGATTGGCCTGGCGCTGCATAACTATCACGACACCTTCAAGGTCTTCCCACCCGGATACATCGGCGATTTCGGCCATTACAGCAATTCGGGTGCTACTCCCGTCGTGCATCCAAAGGGGGCGACCAACGGCGTCGCCCAATGGAGTTGGACTGCCTTCATCGCTCCGATGGTGGAACAGGGGTCGGCGTATGATTTTCTCGGGGTGAGCGAACGGCATGGGGCCGCGGCGATCGATGACTGGGCCAATACGCAGTCGGCGTTCCAGACGCCGGTCTCTGTCTTCCGTTGTCCTTCGGACGCCGGTCCGGATACCGCGGGAAGTATTCGACGGACCCGTGGCGAAACGAGCACCACGCTCCGCGAAGTTGCTCTGAATAACTACGTGGGCATCAACCGCGGGGCCAACAGTCTCAACGTTCGGGCTCGCAAGCGTCAGTCGACTGGAATCTTCTATGTCGACAGCAAGACGAAGATCCGGGACATCACCGACGGAACCAGCAATACGCTGATGGTTGGTGAACGTTCCTGGGAGTACAAGACAGTCCATCCGAACAACGGGAATATCGTGACGGCGCAAACCCGGGCCGGCAACGTGTGGGTGACCCGTTCATCCAATGATTCAAACAATGAGTGCGCCGGATGTGGCTATTCCGACGCACTGGCTGTGACCGGGTTGTCCGTGAATCCGAAGGATATTCTCAACGGGGCCGGAAACGTCGCTCATTGGAGAATTCGCGGTCGCCTGTCATCGCTCCACGCGGGTGGAGTCCAGGTAACGATGGCAGACGGTTCGGTTCGATTTATCAGTGAGAACATGAGTACCGTCACCTTGAATCGGATCGGGAATCGCCGCGACGGAAACGTGGTCGGCGAGTTCTAATCCGCTGAGGCAACAATCCCCTGCCCATCATGCGGTGTTGCGGCGTTTCGTTCGCAACACCGTAGCGGTGTGGAGGGTGCGTCAGGATTTCAGACAAAATTTTTGAACGTACATGTTTCGACTTGAACAAATGTCCGACATCAGCGATCGTTGATGCTATGGACGGCTTCCTGTGGCAATCTGTTTGACCTCCGTCCAGATCGATCCAATTCGTAGTTCCGAGTTCTCGGATTTTTCTGTGTCGGTTGTTCTGTTCAGGGAGTCCCCATGTCGCCGTGCCGCCCCCATTCTCGTCAGAGATCCGCATTCACGCTGATCGAACTTCTTGTTGTCATCGCAATCATTGCGATCCTTGTTGCCCTGCTGCTGCCCGCAGTCCAACAGGCCCGGGAGGCAGCTCGCAGGAGTTCCTGTAAGAACAATCTCAAGCAGATTGGCCTGGCATTGCACAACTACCACGACACGTTCAAAGTGTTCCCGCCGGGATACATCGGCGATTACGGGCACTACAGCAATTCGGGAACCACCCCTTCGATTCATCCCAAGGGAGCGACAAGTGCGGGAGGAAACGGGGCCGCACAATGGAACTGGACGGCTTTCATCGCTTCGATGATGGAACAGTCCGCCGCTTACGATCTTCTCGACGTTTCCGGCCGTCACGGTGGTGCCGCGATCGACGCCTGGTCGGCGACCGGAAATACGTTTCAGACTCCGGTGTCCGCGTTTCGCTGTCCGTCTGACGTAGCTCCGGACGTTGGAACGGGTCATCGCCGCGTGCGGGGTTCGACCAGCGGAACACTGCGGGCTGTGGCGATCACGAATTACATTGGTGTGAACCGCGGAGCGAATAACCGGAACGTGTGGGCTCGAAAGACCCAGGCGAACGGAATCTTTACCGTCGACAGCAAAACCCGCATGAGGGACATCACGGATGGGACCAGTAACACGCTGATCATCGGCGAGCGATGCTGGGAGTACAAAGTCACGAACCCGGGTTCTGGTGCGGTTGAAACTGTGAACGCCAATGCTGGAAATCTCTGGGTTACCCGATCCTCGAATGATGCGGACGTTCAATGCACAGGCTGTGGCTACGGAGACGCTCTTGGCGTGACCGGCCATGAACCTAACACCAAGAATGTACACGACTCGTCCGATGTCCTGCAGCATAATTACACGCGAGGACAGTTTTCTTCGCTCCACTCAGGTGGAGCGCAATTTGTCCTGGCGGATGGGTCGGTCCGGTTCATCTCTGAGAATCTGAGTAACGCCACTTACACCCTGTTGGGTAACCGACGTGACGGTAACGTGATTGGTGCGTTTTAAGACGATTCGCCGGCTGCGGGTTCATTTGCCCGCAGCCGGCATTCCTATCTGAGTGAGTATCATCAGGCAGAGCCGCATTGTCAGTGGTCCTGATCCTTGTGGCCTGCCTTCCCTTGCCGTTCAGGCATCAGTGAACAGGTTGCACATCCTATGACGAAGACTTCGCTGCGAATTTGCTCTCTTGTTATCCCGGTTTTTGCCCTCGGTCTCCTCACGGGTTGCGGCGGCGACTCCGGTCCGAGTCGCGTGCCCGTTTCCGGGAAAATTACGGTCGACGGCAATCCGATTGAGCTGGCTCAAATCGAGTTCCGCCCGAACGTCGGCAAGGGAGACATCACCAATGCTCCAACCGCTTTCGGGTATGTGAAGAACGGGGAGTATTCGATCCCGGAAGTAACCGGTGCGATTGTTGGCGAGCACGATGTTACCGTCCGGGTCGTGGAGCCGAGCGAAGAAGAAGAGGATGAGGAAACCGTGGTGGGTGAGTTTCGGACGACCGCCACCGTCCAGAAAGACGGCGAGCATGTTCACAACTTCGACTTCACCCAGGGAGAAATCGTTCGTCCTGAAGATGAAGAGAACTAATCGAGGCGACGTCATCCCGTGCTGGCAGCGTGGTTTGCCGGGCGGTGCAGCGATCGGTGTTAGAGTCTGCCGATTTTCTCCAGGTTGACTCAGACAAGGGTGAAGACCTTCACTCGTCGCGACGATAATCAACGTAAGTGGTTCCCAGCTTACAGGTTATCGCCATGCGCACTCTATCCAGTCTTCATCTCTTCGCGACTCTTCTGATTCTGGCTGCATTGCCGGGCTGTACTGGTCTGCGCGGGTTCCCCAGTCTGATTTACCTCAATGCCGATACGAACAGCTACTCCCGGCCGAGCCTGATCTTTGAACGGATCGGCCATGACAGTTCGCCTCCGGCGTCTACGGCCTACTTTGGCTGGCTGCATGGTCCGGCATCGATGACGCCGGCTCCTTCGGAGTATCAGACGGCTTCTTCGCAAGTGACGCCGAATCACGCGACCGTGAATTCCCAGCCGATGGGTGTCCGCGAGTCGCTGAGACCGATGTCCGAGCCGGGATCTGTCGAGAGACCGATCGCGCCAGCCCCGCCGGCGGCGCCTATTGAGATTATCGTGCCCCCAGAGCTTGCTCCTCCGCCGGTTCAGTTTCCGCGGCAGGTGCCGCTTCCCGGTGCCCCGGCTGAGACGGAATCGCGACAGGAACTGCCTTTCGACGCCCCGTCCGCGTCCATTCAGCGCTCGACCGTGGTGCAACCTGCGGGGTATGGCCGTCCGAGCCTGCCGAGTTCACGAGTTCTGTTTGCCCGGCCGTAGTGGGAGCTTCGCGGTCATGGTGTGCCGTAAAGTCCTTAATCATATGGGCTTGCTTCATGCGGAACGGCCGAGTCCGACTCTCTGTTCGACGCTTCGACCGACGTGCTACACTGCGCGGGGAAGTGTTGCATAGCGGTTCATAGGGAGCGGTTCGATTCACAAGAATAAATGGGTCCATCTGGCGGTTGGGTTCTCCATCACGATCGCCTGTCTGGCGTGGGCGGTGCGAGATGTCGACTGGACGGAAGTCGGACGACAGTTTTCGAACGCCCGTTATGAAACGATCCCTCTTTACCTGATCGCTCTGGCGGCGTTCTATGTGCTCAAGGCGATCCGCTGGAAATGGATCCTGTTGCCGCTCAAGGATGTGCCGGCCCGCCGGGCCGCCGGGCCGATGATGATCGGCTTCATGGGCAACAACGTTCTGCCCGCCCGTCTGGGCGAACTGATCCGCGTGTTCATGCTCAGCAGGCAGGAGAAGATTCCGGCTGCGGCCGTGTTCTCCAGTGTGGCGATTGAACGCGTGCTCGATCTCCTCGCGGTTCTGTCTCTGGTTGGTCTGGGCATGATTACCGTGCAGAACCTTCCCCCAGTCTTTGTGGAGCGCTTCTTCTATATTGGACTTGTCGCGATCGCGATGGTCGTGGTGTTGATTCTGGCCGTGATCTGGATCGAACGAGCCGTCCGACTGGCTCGCTGGCTGATCGAACATTTGCCGCTGGGATCCGAACTTAAGCACAAGCTGACCGAACTTGTCGTCGCGGCGGCGGAAGGAACCGGGGTGTTGCGACGGGGCCGTCTGCTTGCCCTTCTGATGCTGAATTCTTTCGTTCAGTGGAGCCTGAACTGCGTCCTCATCCTGATCTCGCTCTGGAGTTTCGGGGTCGAAGTCCCCTTCCCGGCCACCTTGATTCTGCTGGGCGTGCTTGTATTTGCCGTCACTATTCCGACCTCGCCCGGCTTTTTCGGAGCCATTCAGGTCGCCTTCGTCGAGACGCTGAAGATCTTCGATGTCTCGGCGAACGCGGCCTTTGCGGCTTCGATTTATTACCACCTGCTGCAGTATGTTGTGGTGACCGCGATCGGTTTCTGGTACCTCGGCCGCTCCGGTTTCTCGCTGGAACGCCTTCAGGACGAAGCCGAACATGTTGATGAAGAGATCGAAGCCACCGCCTGATTCGGGGCGGTGCGAGCCGTTATTGACCGATTTTCCCGGAAAATATACAGTCCGCGCAGTGCTTCGGACGGCGATCGGGTCAACAGCAACGTTGCGGGCCCGCAGCCGAATTCAGGATGAGAGCGGCGCTCCATGAGTTACGGTGACGATTCTACGATGACTCCGATGACGGCTCGCAGTCGCGGCTGGCCGTGTCTGCGGCAGTTCTGCGTCTTTATGGAGAACCGCGTCGGGCGTCTGCACGAGTTGTTTCAGGTGCTGGAACGCAATGAACTTCGCGTCATCGCGATGAGCGTGGTCGACTCGGCGGATTTTTCAACCCTCCGCCTGATGGTCGACGATGCCGACCGGGCCCGGGAACTGTTCAAGCTCTCGAATTTCACCTGGTTCGAGAACAATGTCGTCGGCGTCTGCCTGCCGGACGATCCGCAGCCGATGGTTCGCGTCTGCCTGGCTCTGATGCAGGCCGAGCTCAATATTCAGTACACCTATCCTCTGATCTACCGGCGTGGTGGACGCGGAGCGATTGCCATTTCCGTCGATGATGTCGACATCGCCATGCAGATTCTGCGGGATCGCGGTCTGGAGATTATCACGGAAGACGATCTGAGGGACGACGACCATTACTTCTGTTGATCCCGATTCGTCCGCCGGCCGGCCGAACATGCGGCGCCTCGCGATTGCTCTACTGAAGTGGAGCCTGTTCATCGTTGTGATGATCTTCGTGGTCCGCTACGGCTATCGTCAGACGCAGCAAATCGACTGGCGGTCGATCTCGTGGTCGCCGGGCTGGTTGATTCTCGCTGTGATCGTCTACTTCCTCGGGTGGATCCCGGCGGCCTGGGTCTGGGGCGAACTGATGCGCTCGGCCGGGGCCTCGATTGATTCCTATTCGCTGCTCCGGGCTCACTTCTGCGGACACATCGGGAAGTATGTGCCGGGCAAAGCGCTGGCTCTGGTGATTCGAGCCGCCCTGGTTCGCGAGTTCAATATCGGGATGGGTCTGGCCGCGATGATGGCGACTGTCGAAACCCTCTTCACGATGTCGACCGGGATGCTGCTGACCGTGGTTCTGTTGCCGGTCGTACTCGGGACCGCCAGTCCTCAGTTGATTGCCGAAGCGCCGCCGCAACTGGCGCCGATCTTTCAGGCTCCTTCGTGGCAGCGCTGGCTCGCTGCGGGAGTTGTCGTGATTGTTGCCGCGGCTCTGATTCCTGTCTTCTCGAGACTGCTGGCACTGGCGGCAAAGAAGCTCTCGGGAAAATCTTCGAACGGATCTCAACCGCCGGAACTGCGTCTGCCATTCAAGACCGTGCTTCTGTGGGGGATTGTGATCGGCATCGGCTGGCTGCTGAATGGGCTGTCGCTCGGTCTGGTCCTCAAGGGCATCGGCATCAATCCTGATCTCACCAATCAGCCCCTGCTGTGGACCTGTGCGGTCGCGGGGGCAACTTCGCTCGGCTTCTGGGTGCTGTTCGCTCCCGGCGGCCTCGGCGTTCGCGAAGCCATTCTGGTCGGTCTACTCCAGTTGTCTCCGCAGATTGACACCTCAATCGCCGTCCTGGCATCGGTCCTGCTGCGACTGGTCTCTTTCGGTAGCGAAGTCGTGTTCGCTCTGTTGCTGTATGCCGTGCCGCGACGACGAATCATCGCTCCAGAGGAATCGGCAGAGTAGCTCCGTTTGGCTGTTAGTCGGCGATTTCTTTCAGCACCTCGGTCGCGGCGTCGATTGTGGCGTCGAGATCTTCATCCGTGTGGGCGGCTGAGATGAAGAGGGCTTCGTACTGGCTGCAGGGGAAGTAGATGCCCCGGTCGAGCAGGCCGTGGAAGAAGCGGGCGAAACGCTTCGTGTCGTTCTGACTGGAGATCGAATAGTTCTTTACCGGCTGGTCGTTGAAGAACAGCGTCATCATGCTGCCGACGCGGGCGAGTTGATGCGGGATCCCGGCAGCTTCCGCGGCGGCCTTCAGTCCGGCTTCCAGTTTCGCGCCCGCCTCATCGAGCCGCGGATACGGATCGAGTTCCTTGAGCAGTTGCAGGGTCGTGAGTCCAGCCGCCATAGCAACGGGATTTCCGGACAGTGTCCCGGCCTGATACACGGGCCCTTCTGGCGAGACGCGGCTCATGATTTCGTTCTTGCCGCCGTAAGCACCGACAGGCATGCCGCCGCCGATGATTTTCCCCATCGCGGTGAGATCCGGCGTGATGCCGAACAGAGTCTGAGCGCCGCCGAAAGCAACGCGGAAACCGGTCATCACTTCGTCGAAGATCAGAACCGTTCCATTGTCGTCACAAAGTCGGCGCAGCGTCTGCAGAAACTCCTGATCAGGAACGACGGTTCCCATGTTGCCGACGACCGGTTCGAGAATCACACAGGCGATTTCGGAGCCGTACTTCTGGAAGGTCTCTTCGAGCTGCTGGCAGTCGTTGTACTCAACCGAGAGCGTGTCTTTGGTGCAGCCTTCAGGAATGCCGGGGCTCGATGGCGTGCCGAGTGTGAGTGCTCCGCTGCCGGCCTGAACGAGCAGGCTGTCGACATGGCCGTGATAACAGCCGGCGAATTTGACGATGCGATCCCGTCCGGTGTAGCCGCGAGCGACACGAATGGCCGACATCGTCGCTTCGGTACCGGAGTTGACCATGCGGACCTTTTCCAGCGAAGGCACGGCTTCACAGAGAAACTCCGCCATATCGGTCTCAGCGGCAGTCGGAGCACCGAAGCTGGTCCCCTTCTCCAGAGCAGCGGCGATCGCTTCGGTGACTTTGGGATGTCGATGGCCGAGGATCTGCGGCCCCCAGGAGCCGATGTAATCGATGTAGCGGTTGCCATCGAGATCGTACAGGTACGCGCCCTGGGCGCGGTCGATGACTACGGGATCGCCGCCGACGGCTCCGAAGGCGCGAGCGGGACTGTTGACTCCACCCGGGATGACTTTGCGGGCCCGTTCGATCTGCTGCTGACTGGCGGTACGTTTCATGGGGTGTCCTGACTGGTGTTCTTTGCCGGCGGCTCGTTGAAAGAGGGCCGCGATTCCTGATTCGGTGCGGCAGGCGGGAGCCTGCTTGTGGTTGTATTCGTTACGACTTCTGGCGGGTGGCCCACCAGCGTTCGAAGAGGAGGACGTCCATCTTCAGGTCTTCGAGCGTCTGGTACTGTGCGTTGATTTCGCTCACCATGAAGTGGGCGTACTTCTTCTTGTGCAGAAGGTTCCAGATCTCGAACATCAGTTCGCGGGAACAGTACATCGGCCGATGTTCGTCGTGCCCAGGAACATAACCGGGCAGGTGGATGTGATTCAACTTGTCGGGGTACTTCTCGAGAATGCGCGAGACGAGGTCGATCACCTTTTCTCGTGGCCCGTCCTTCAGTGTGAACTTCCACAGATGTTCGATGTCGAGGTTCAGCCCGGGGTTCTTCTCGGCCCAGTCCCAGATCTGCTTCTCATCGAGATAGTGATTCTCGACAGCCAGGCGGATCTCGGGATGCAGAGTTTTCAGTGTCGCTCCCCACTGGTCAATCATCGGCTGGTGAATGACCATCGTGCGGCAGCCGAGCTGGCGATAGAGTTCAACCGCTGCAGCCACGGTCTTCTCCGTCACCTTTTTATTGGGGAAGTGGGGCACGTACTCGAAAGGAAAATCGTGCGCGTTCGCGATGATCTTCTTGACGTTCTCCAGCAGATCGGCCGACAGGTAGAACTCGGCGAAACGGAAGCCGGCTCGCCAGGCGAGTTCGAAGGCAGGCGTTTCCGGGGCGAACTTGGTCGCAATTTTCAGCATGAAAGGTCTCTCTTTCCTCAGTGGAAAGTGGCGTACAGGGGGCCTTCCGCATTATGGCGACTGATCCTCATCGTGCAACGAGGGCCGGTCGGTCAGTCTGTCGCGGCCACGGATCTCGGCTTCACGCATGCGGCCGCAGGACGTTCCGGAGTTGCTCGACGAGAGCTTTCTGAACCGTCCCGGAACGATCGTGATTGCCGCACGCGGCCGACCGCACTCCGAACAGATCGGGCCGCACGCCGGCCTTCAACAGAGACTCCATCGCGCCTTGCGACAGCGAACCGGCGAGGCCAATGCGAATCGCCGACTCTCGACAGAGTTCAACGAGATCCCGGAGTTGATTCACCGGCAGGCTGTCGAGCAGGGACCGTCCCGCTTTCTCGGCTGTATCCACCATCAATCCGTCGTAGCCGATGTTCCGCAATGAGACGATTTGGGGGAAAGCCTTCGACAGCAATGGACGATCGGCGTAGAGTGCGGCAATCCAGCGAGGGCGACTGATTCCGGCCTGATCAAAACGTTGCCTGAGACGCCGGAGCGCTTCTTCCCATTCGGCGGGATCCTCAAGTGTCCCCGGGCCAACCTTCAGATAATCGCAACTGTTGAGCAATGCAGGGATCGGGCGCTCAGCGGGCCATTCATCAAGCTCTCCCAATGCCACGCTGAGCCGGCGGAGGCGGGACGAGCCGAGGTGTTTCGCGATTGACACGATCACATCAACGCATGCCATTCCGAGAGGGCCGTTCGCCGGTTCTTTGATGTCCACGATGCTGCAACCGCCGTCCAGTGCGGAAGTTGCTTCAGGGACATTTCGGACACTGATTAGCAGTTCTGGCATCAGCAAACTTTGATAAAGAGCAGAGAACTCGCGGAATTCCGGACGGAAACTGCAAAACTGATCGTGATGTTTTCCGGAATGCCCTTATAATCCCCGCGTCTGCCGACCTGCAAACGTCAGTCATTACGAGCAGGGAGAGCGTCGTCCAGTTGACGGTCGGCGACAATGCTTCGCCCGTTTCGCGCGAAACGGCACTACCCCGCGGCTTGATGCCGCCCAACCTCCGACGAGTTCCTACACAAATGCAACGTTCCGACCTCCGCAATATCGCCATCATCGCCCACGTCGACCACGGGAAGACCACGCTCGTCGACAGTCTGCTCAAGCAGTCAGGGCAATTCCGCGACTCCCAGCTGACACAGGAGTGCATTCTCGACTCGAACGATCTGGAGCGTGAACGGGGTATTACCATTCTCGCGAAGAATATCGCCCTCAGCTACAACGGCGTGAAGATCAATATCATCGACACCCCGGGCCACGCCGATTTCGGTGGCGAGGTGGAACGCGTTCTCAGTATGGCCGACGGAGCCCTCGTGCTCGTCGATGCCTTCGAAGGTCCGCGTCCCCAGACTCGCTTCGTGCTCTCCAAGGCTCTCGAGCAGAAACTGAAGCCCCTGGTGGTTATCAACAAGATTGACCGCCCCGACTGTCGCCCCGATGAGGTGCTGTCCTTTGTCTTCGACCTGCTGGTCGAACTGGGAGCCGATGACGAGACGCTCGACTTCCCGTACGTCTACGCCAGTGGCCGCAGCGGCTTCGCCACCCACGATCCGAAAGATCGCGAGGGCACCATGCAGCCGCTGCTCGACATGATTATCGAACACATCCCCGGCCCGACCGTTGAGATGGAAGAGCCGTTCCAGATGATTGCGACGACCCTCAGCTGGTCGAAGTACGTCGGCCGGATCGCCACGGGGCGCATCAAGTCGGGCAAAATCAAGACCGGCGAAAAAGTCGTTGTCATGCGGGCCGATGGCAAGCGGGAAAACGCAACCGTGGAACAGGTCGAGGTCTTCAATAACCTGGGCCGCGTCGCCGTTCCGGAAGCCACCGCGGGCGACCTGGTCGCTCTGATCGGACTGCCGGACCCCGAGATCGGCGATACAATCGCCCATCCGTCGGTTACGACCGCCATGCCGCGGATCAAGGTCGATGAACCCACCATCTCGATGACGTTCACGATCAACAGCTCGCCGTTCGCCGGAAAGTCGGGCAAGTTTGTGACGACTCGCCATTTGCGTGAACGTCTTCACCGCGAACTGCAGTCGAATGTCGCCCTTCGCGTTGAAGAAACGGATGTCAAAGAGTGCTTCCGAGTTTCAGGCCGTGGCTTGCTGCATCTGTCGATCCTGATCGAAGAGATGCGACGGGAAGGCTACGAGCTTTCTGTGGGCAAGCCGGAAGTTATTCGCAAAGAGGTCGACGGCGTTATTCACGAGCCATTCGAACAGCTCTCGATCGATGTTCCGACCGATCTGGTTGGAGCGGTGATGGAACTGATCACGCCGCGTCGCGGACAGATGCTCGACATGAGTTCGGGCGATTCCGGTCAGTCGCATCTGGAGTTCATGATTCCCGCTCGTGGCCTCATCGGCCTGCGAACCCGGTTGCTCAATGCGACCCGTGGGGAAGTTGTGGTCAACCATCGCTTCGATTCGTATCGCCCCAGCGAAGGCGAACTGCCGAGCCGGGCGAACGGCGTACTTATCTCTCAGGATTCAGGCAAGGCTTCGGCTTATGCTCTGTGGAAGCTGGGCGAACGAGCCGTGATGTTCATTCCGCCGGGAACCGAGGTCTACACCGGAATGATTGTCGGGGAGAACTCCCGCGACAACGACATGGTCGTGAACCCGATCCGCGAGAAGAAGCTGACGAACGTCCGGGCGTCCGGTTCGGACGATGCCATCCTGCTGCAGCCGCCCCGCGACATGTCGCTGGAAGTGGCTCTGGAGTACATCGAACGGGATGAATATGTCGAAGTCACGCCGGATGCGATTCGCCTGCGGAAGATCGGCCTGACCGAGCAGGAACGTAAGCGTCGCCCGCAACTGGTCAACTCGTAAGACTCAGCCGAGTCGACTGAAAACAGAAAGCCTTCTCCCGGAAATCGAGAGAAGGCTTTTTTTTGTCGCGTGGTTTCCGTTTACAGTCGGTCAGGTGTCGACTGAACTATTCAAAAGAGCGGGTTTCGCACTTCGATTCGCTGGGGAAGTTCTTGGGAACGTCGGTCATGCTGACCTTGCCTGTCGCGGCCCATTCGGTGCCACGCTGCAGCGTCACCTGGAAACCGACGCTGCTCAGCGCGACGGTATCGTGTCCGAGGACGGTGTGGAACACGCGGCCGTCTCCGTATTCGAGTGTCATCAGCATTGGTTCGACTTCGCCTGAGCCACGAGTTTCTGGATCGGAATAAGCGGTCGCCAGCACGTTCAGATTCCGTGCCGGTCCGCGCAGCCGATCGTAGAGCTCGTCTTCGCAGTGCATCCATTTCGAAGGCAGCCCTTTCATGATGGGATGGTCTTCATCGAAGGTGGTGACGACGAACTCGTGCCGCGATCCGTGGCTGCCGCCACGACCGGGCGATTCGTCGCGAACGACCTTGCCCTCGCGGAAGCGGATGTAAGGGCCCGAGGCTTCTGAACGACCGCCCCAGCCACCCAGCCCGATGATCTGGTTGTATTCCGGCCATTCCGGGAAGGAATTGTTAGCTGCGTGGACAGAGACGAACCCGCCTCCATTCTTCACGTAGGCGACGAAGTCCTTGCGGGTCTGTTCCGACCAGAGGGTGCCGTTGTAATTGGAGACGACGACATCGTAGTCGGCGAAGTTGGGCCGGAAGGCGGACATGTCTTCGCCTTTCGGAGGAGACGTCGCCCGATCGACCTGAAAGCGTCCTGTGGACTCCAGAATGTCGATCAGGATCGGCGAAGTGATTTCCCACTTGTGATTATTCTGGCCATCGACCAGCAGGACTGACAACTTGTCGGCGGCGGAAGTGGAAGTCGCGGAAACGAGGACGACGGACAGAATCAGACCGAGCAACTTGTAGATTCTCATGATGTGTTTCACTCCTGTGAGGGCAAAAAAAAAGCTGCCCGCCAGGCGGACAGCTCTGTTTGATTGTCTGGACTACTTCGCTTTGAAGCAGTACAGGCGGGACCGGTCGGCGACGTACATCTTGCCGTTGGCAAATGTCGCCGTGCTGTAGATCGACGAATCGAACAGCTTTTCGGCCAGCACCTTTTCTTCCTTACCGGCCTGAAGAATAACGAGGTCGCCGTCTTCATCGCCCAGGAAGACCTTGCCGTCTGCAACCATCGGGGAACCCCAGATGGCGGCAAAGGCGTCGTATTCCCAGTAGCGTTCCCCGGTCTTGAAATCGATGCAGTGGAGGAAGCCACTCAGGTCCGGAGCATACACGAGACCATCGTGGATCGCCGCTGTGGAAATCGTGCGGCGGAAGATCAGGTCGCCCTTGCGGCCGGTGATTGAGCCATCGGCATCAACACCACCGACGTGCCAGATCTGAGCCGAGTTCGGGTTCTCTTCGCCTTCCGGAGTGACGGGAGAGACGTCGCCGGTCTTGGTCGCATCGACGCGATAGATGTGGCCAACCCCTTCGCCGTGTTCCGGATCCTGACCGACGGCCAGGATCACGCTGTTCTCAAAGAAGACCGGCGTCGAAACGATGTTGTTTCGCGTTCCACGTCCACCCAGTTCCCAGCGGGAGTCTTTCGGGTTGAGGTCGAACTTCCAGACGATGTCGCCCGACTTGCCATCGAAGGCGTACAGCCAGCCGTCTCCACCAGGCATGTAGACCTGAGCCTGCCCGTTGATCATTCCGACAGCCGGCGAGGACCACTGACCGTGGAGAATCTGGTCGAACGGTTCGTTGCTTTCCCAGATGATCTCACCGGTGTTCTTGTCCATGCACAGGAAGCTCGGAGAGCGAGGAGCAGGGATTTCGAGGTGAGCCTCATCGACCCCGTTGGAGGTCAGCAGATACAGATAATCGCCATGGATGACGGGCGAGCTGGTTGCCAGGTTATGCGGGAACACGCCGAGCGTTTCGATCATATCGTACGACCAGATAATGTCGGCATCCTGCTGTTCGCTGTCGGCTTCTTCGGTGTACGGACCATCGTTCTCGTTGTCCCGAAAACCTTCCAGGTCGAGGCACATCACTTCGCAGCGATTGGTGATGACCCAGACGCGGTTGCCTTCAACACAAGGCGTCGAGCAGATGCCCTGTTCCGGCCAGTCGTTCACACGGCCCTGAGGCAGTTTTTCGCGAGTCAACTGCCAGAGGAACTCGCCGGTTTCGTCGTCGAAGCAGAGGACGACGCCGCGGTCCCCTTCGTGCTGCGGACGGTATTCCCCACCGTTGTTGGTTCCGACCAGCACTTTGCCATTGGCGACAACCGGGTTGCCGTAGGTCTGGGAGCCGAGACGAGCGGTGAAGATCAGGTTCTTCCCTTCAGAAGCTTCGAGAGCCGGCTCGAAGTCGAGCGAAACTCCGGAGATCTTGTTGACCATGTTGCGGGTCGGATCTCCACCCCACATCGGCCAGTCGCCAGCACCCGCGCCGTTCGCCTGAGCGGTTTCCGCCGGCTTGCTGTCAGCCTTGGACGTTTCAGCCGCGGCTGGCTTCTCTTCCTTCATTCCTTTTGCGGCTGTTGTGCCAGCTGGAGCTGGCGTCGACGTGGTGGCCGGGGCCGGGGTTGAGGTCGTTGCCGGAGCAGGAGTGCTCGTTTTGGCCGGTGGCGGAGTCGTGGTCGTAGCCGGGGCTGGCTTGTCAGCCGGCGGCGAAACCTGCGGCACGGTCGTCAGATCGGGAACGATCATCTTCTCGAGAGCGTCCGGAGCCAGGGCTGCCGGAGCAGCATCGTCGGCATGGCCGTGATCACCGTCATGGTCGTGATCGTGTCCATGATCGTCGTCGTGTCCGTGATCATGACCGTGGTCGTCGCCGTGATCATCATCGTGACCCGCTTCTTCCGTCGGCGTGGCAGGTTGGGGAGGTTCAGCACATCCCACCACCCAGACGGCCACGGAGCAGCCGAGCACCGCGAACGAGGTCTGTTGTAAAATGGTTTTCCAGGACCATTGAGGCATCTAAGTAATCCTTTATTTCAGAGGAAGCGGCTTGCGCTCGCTGTGTATCAATTATTCTTCGCGGAAGACTTTGACGTTGTCGAACAGCGAGTCGGCCATGGCGTAAACATAGAAGCCCGGGCTCCCCTGCTCGTTGGGATGTGGATCTTCGGCATCGATGGTCCACTCTTCCGGCTCGTCTTCATCACGCTTCCAGACCTTGCCCAGAACATGGGCCACGCCATCGCGGATCTCGACTTTACACTTCATCGTGTACCAGACATCCGGATCGGAGCGGTACTTCACTTCCTTGGCCATCCGCAGGTGCGGAGCCCAGCTCTGCACTGTCAGCTTGCCAAAGTTTCCTTTGAGAATCAGGTTGTACCGCTGCACGGTAATGCCGACGCTCGGCAACTGGCGAGCCGATTCTTTCATCATCACATCGGCCTGCATCGTGTAGCCGGACATTTCCGGATAGCCGATCCACATGTAGGCGGAAGGACGTCCCTTGTTCAGGGAGTTAATCAGCACGTTTTCGCCATCGACCTGATGCGGCTTGAGCTTCAGGAACGCATTGACCCATGTTGGCGGAACCTGGGTTCCAGTCAGGCCATCGAAGTTCCAGCTCCAGTCGCCGCCCGGGAAGTACCGGACGCGAGCGGTGGTGGTCAGATCCCCCGCCTTGGCCGTGACCAGGCCGGCGTAGTCCTTTTTGCCACCTTCCAGAACCAGCTTCTTCCCGTCTGCTTTGGCGACAGAAGCCAGTGCATCGTCCGGGGTCAGTTCGAAGTCGAGCGTCTTCAGGAAGACACCGTTCTTGTCGTAAGCACGCAGTTCATATTCGACGGAGCCATTGTCGGTGACGTAAGTCTCGTACGGCATCAGGTGAATGGTGTCGATCTCGTCGCCGGCACTTTCTTCCTTCGCCAGCGGCGGAATCGGGTCTGCTTCGACCTTGGCATCTTTGTCGCCGATGCAGATCATCCGGTCGCGAGTACAGAAGTAGACGCGTCCGTTGGCAATGGCGGGTGAGGCATAGATCTCATCGTATCCAGCCGATTCGGTGGCCAGCAGCTGCGTGTGGTACAGCGATTCGCACTTCTCGCGGCTTGGCTTGAGAATGTGAATGTTGCCGTTCACTTCCATCACATACAGCTTGCCATCGGCCCAGACCGGCGAACCTTTGCCGACGGTTCCCAAGGAATGGCTCCACAACTGGTCGCCCGTCTTGGAATCGAAGGCGACCAGGTTGCCGGTGTCAGTCACGACATACAGGATGCCGTCCTTGACCAGCAGGCTGGCATAGCCCGCTTTGATATCATCGACACGCCAGACCGAAGCGGTTTTGGTCACATCGCCTTCGCCGGTGGCCCGCAGGCACTCGACGCGGCCGAACTTGATGTTGTCGACGTTGTCTTCCCCGTGCGACATGTAGACGAGATCACCGTCGACAACCGGAGAGGAGTTCAATCCCCGTTTCGACATCTTGTGACCCCAGATCGTTTTCCCTGTGCGGGCGTTGATCGCGTAAAGGCCGCCATCCGGGTTCCCGGCAATCATCATTCGCTGACCGTTGATCACGGTGATAATCGGACCGGAGTAGTTGGTGTCCAGCGGAGCCCCGCCCACCTGAGAAGCCCACTGCAGTGAACCCGTCTTTTTATCGAAGGAGTAGTAAGTCTGCTTGGGCGGCGGAGCGGCGGTGTCACCCCAGTTGAGTCCAAAGAAGCTGACGATCACGCGATCTTCATCGATGATCGGAGTCTGGGTTCGTCCGCCGTAGCCGGAGATCTTGCCATACTCTTCGAACAGCGAGTGCTGCCAGAGCACTTCACCTTCCGGGCTGTAGCATTTGAAGAGACCACTGACGGAGTGAACATAAACGTTGCCCGTTTCCGGATCGCCGACCATCGAGGCCCAGCCCACTCGCGGTGCGGGAATGTCGGTCTGAAAGACGTTGAAGACGTCCTTCCAGAGGACGTCGCCCGTTTCCGCATCCCAGCAGACAACCTGTTCGCGGGCGTGAATCTTTTCTTTCGGATCGGTCACGTCATCGGCCGTGCGGCAGTTGAGGTAAACGCGACCGTTCATGACAACTGGAGTCGATCGACCGCCGATTTCGGAAGTCCAGAGGACGTTTTCCCCGGTCTCGAGATCGAAGCTTTCCGGCAGATTCTTTTCGCGGCTGACGCCGTTCATTTCCGGGCCACGCCAATGCGCCCAGTCATTAGCGTTCAGCGTTGTCGCGAACACCAGTAACAGGCATAACCCTGCCAGGTGTGAGAACTTCATAGCTGATTCCTTTGCGTGCAAGTCAAGGAGTGATGAGGTGTGTTCAAGCGGGCTGGAGTCAATCGTCTCGCTGTTTTCCGTCAACGTCTGCGTCGTCAGAATGTCGTCGATTGATATGTTGATGCAGGCCTTTCGAGTGTACGCATCCGCTCTTCGGTTGTAAACGATGACGTAGCCTGCCCAGATCAACGCGGCTGGTTCGTCTTCCTCGCGGCGATGGTCGCCTTCATCGAGCGGCGTCGGGAATGCGGTTCATTGTATAGTAGGCCGATCGCGGAAATAGCCCGAGGCTTTCCGCCAGGTGCAGTTCGTAAACGTAGGCCGGTCGCAGTTCGTCGACCTGCAGCTGAATGGTCCGTCCATCATCGGAGACGGTTATCGCTTCAATCGCGGGGCGATAGCGGCCGGAATCGGGCGTGGCGTAATCTCCTTCCCAGACGCGGGTATAGCCCACGAGATTGTACGTCTCTTTCTCGCGAAGCGTTTGACCGTCGAGTGGTTCGAGCAGTTCAATGTCGAAGCCATCGGCCGTCGCGCGGACTTCCCGAATGCCATTCGGAAACTCATTCTGAGGCGTCATCCGAACGATCTCGCCCGTGTTCTGGCCGCCGCGCCACCCGCTGTCGTGGATGTTCCCGATATAAATGTTGCCATCTGGACCTACGGTTCCGCACATCGGACCGAGGAAGACCGGGGCATCGTCCGGCAGTTGTTCCGCCGATTCCGTCATCGCGTAGCACGCGCCCTGCACTTCTCCGCCGACGTCCTGCAGCGAGAAGCGGACCAGGAAGCGGTAATTGTACTCGCAGCCGACGCCGTGTCCGCGGAACGCTTTCAACCCCGGTGACTCGATGTCCTCCGGAATGAAGAAGATCCCGTTTACGCTGCGAGTCCACGGGTGTGGAATCTGAATGGCTGCTCGTTTCTCCTCGCCGTTCGCACCCTGCAAGGCAGGCACTCCGTACTGCGCGCCGGGGACGATGTGATTGATCTCGTTGAAACAGTTCTGGACCCCCTGCTGATCGCTGACGAAAATCCGGCCGCGACTGTCAGCCGCGATGCCGATGGGGTACCGGAGAGCCGAACCGATCTGTGTTGGTTCCTTCGATTCATTGATTCTCAGAACATCGCCTCGCCAGCGAATCAGAGCAGGATCACGTTTCGGCTGAGCGTAGTCGCTGCCTGTGGCCACGTAGAGATTGCCCTCATCGTCTTTGGCGAAGCCGGTCACCCAGTCGTGATAGTTATCGCTGTGCCCCCAGCCATCGGCGACCAGGTCCACGGTGGGATGCGAAGTTCGATAGTTCTCGACCTTCAGGATGTCCGGCTTGTGAGCGATGTAGAGGGAATCGTCCTCCACATGCAGGCCGAACGGTGCGGCGAGGCCTGAAGCGATAACCTCGAGCTTGTCGCCGAGTCCATCGTTGTCGGAATCGTCGACGGCGTAGACCTGCCCTTTCAGAGACGATACCAGGAGCTGGTCCTTTCTTGACCATGCGAATGCCGTCGGCATCAAATTGCTGCTCAACGGCAGACGCTCGGTTTTGAAGCCGGGAGTTCCAGAAAGGACATCGGGACGTGTGGAGACTTCGGGCTTCTCGGCAAACGGAGTGAGCACGCGGTTGTTCAACGCAGTGAGGTAGCTCAACTGGAGTGTTTGTAGCGAGTCCGATTGAGATTCGAACGACAATGAAGTCTGGGACGTTCCGAGCGGCATCTGCTTGCCGCCTGCCTGCAGACGCGGTTCCCCCAGCAGGGGGCCTTCCGCCGACTGGCGCAGTTGCAGTTGATATCCGTTGGGAATGCCGCCGGCTTCGATCACGCGAGAAAATCCGGTGTCGGCCGAGCTTTTCGCAGTCGTCCATCGTTCGCGAATCTGCACAGGAATGCGTCGTCCGTCGACCGGAAACCACAGGTCATAGGTGAACTGCACCCCGTCTGAGATAATCTGATAATCGTGCAGTGAAGCCGCCCGGCCTGATTCGAGCTGGGGGGCGATCGGTGAAGACTCTTTCTCGTCAGAGGCGAGCAGAACGAAATCGGAAGGCTGGCTGAAGTTCTTAACGACCGGAGCGCCAGTCAGTTTCCACAGCCACGATTTCCCCTCAGCTTCCTGAGCGGCGAAGTCGCCGTAAGTCCACTCAAGCAGGCGGGCCTGGTCGAGGTCGAACAGCAGACTGTGTCCGTTGTTGAGACCTACGGCGAACGGCCGGGGAATGAACGTACGTTTCTCGCTCGCATTCAGCTCAAAGACATCGCGAATCACCCGGGATGGTTCGTGCGGCTGCACAACGAAGTACTGTTCCACCACGGTGGGATTCGACGGCGCTTTGAAGTCGGGACTGTTGATCGCCTTCCAGACGACCGTCAGCTGATCATGGACATCGTGCACGGCGAAGCCTGGTTTGGCCATGTTATAGCTCGGCATTTCCATGCCCGGCACGATTCGCAGTGGAGACGACACCCAGCGCAGGAAATACGGAGCCCGCAGGCGACTGTCGATTCCGAGCAGATCGGAGCCTCGTGTGCCGAGCGCGGTGTTTCGCGGCTCGTAATCGCCGAACTTGTGGCAGGCGATGCAGTTGAAGGCGCGGCCTCCGGTCAGTTCCCGTCCGGCCAGAAGCTGCTCGGCTGACGTCAGCTCCACAGACGACAATTGCAGACGTTCATCGGGGATGGGATCGGGCAGCCGGTCGTGAGAAATCAGGTAATGAAGTAACTGGTCAGACTCGGTCTTGCTGTGTTTGAACTTTGGCATGCGGACTGACAGCCAGGGGAGTCGTTTCGGCAAGTCGCCGCGAATCCCTTTCGCCAGCGATTCCTCGTGCATGCGATCTCCGACCGCGGTGAGATGCGGCGCGATCATTCCCTGACTCTGTCCGGCGAGTCGCTTGTCGTGCTGCGACACCTCGCCAGCGACCATGGCGATTCCGGTGTTGCGATCGCGAGGATGGCAAGCCAGGCAGTTCTTTTCCGTCAGGAGATCCGCTCCTCGGGCAAAGCTCATCTCACGGAAATGAGGATTCTCTTCATCAATGTTGTGATAGCTCTTGAGCCACGCCTGAATGGCAGACGCATCGGCCTGGGGATAATGCGGCCGGTGGTGAAGCTTCTCGTCGCTGGCAGGTTCGAGGCACCCCGGGCGGTCAGTGCGGCCGGCGAGCGAAATGTATTCACGCGGCTTCGCAGCGGCTTCGTCGTCGGCGGAAGTCTCGTTAAAGCCGGGAATCTCGTGGCAGGCGACGCAGCCAAAGCGGTTGATCAATTTCCTGCCGTGCTCCATGCTCGGATCGTGTTCCGCATTGTCGATCGAGCCCGGATCCTGTTCCAGCGATGCCAGATACATCGCGACCTGCTGGATCTCTTTCTTCTCCAGCGAGGGTTCCGGCATCCGGTGATGTTTGTTGAGTCGAGCCGGATTCTCCAGCCAGCTGATCAACCAGGGTTGACTTCGCTTGGAGCCGACGCCGTCCAGACTTCCTCCGCCGAACAGTCCGTCCGTGCCCAGCTCACCGATCACATGGCAGGCCAGGCAGCCAGCCGAACGGGTCAGCAGTTCGCCTTCTTCACGGTCTTTGTCCTTCAGCTTCCTGTCGGCCCTGGTCAACTGGGGCGACTTCGTGGACGACTTCCGCAGATAGCGGGCGATGTCTGCGGCTTCCTCCGCGGTCATCTTGAAATCGGGCATCTTTTCATGCTGTGTCGCCGGTGTGATCAGCTTGGAAACAATCCAGGCTTCTTCGAGCGCCGTTCCGGCGTGCAGCAGAGAAGGGCCGGGGGAGCTTTCGAGCGTGTTGCTCTTTTCATGGCAGCGATCGCAATGCCGGGCTCGGAATTCGAGCCGGCCCCGTTCGATCTCCGCCAGTTCCGGTTCGCCCTCAAACCGGTAAAGCAGATAAGAAGGAAGGGGCTCGATCGGGAACTTGTCGGAGGACCAGAACAGTTTGACCACTGCCGTGGAGCCTGTTTTTCGATAGTTGATTTCGAGTTCTGTCTCTCCGAAGTTGAGATCGGTTAACTCTCCGGAAACCCACTTCGGTTCCGAAGCAGTCGCCTTGAGGACCGACTTGCCGTCCAGCAGCACATCGACTTCGCCGCAGAGGTAGGCGTGAAAGCGATGAGCTCCGTTGTTTCGGATGAGAAACGCTCCGTCCCAGGTGACGGAAAAGGAGCCGGGAGGCAGTCGCAGATCCGGGGAGCCTTGCTGCCAGTCGAAGGCGATGTCGGGATCGAGTCGCTGAATCGAGACATCGCCTGCCGTGTAGGTGGCCAGCAGGCCGGGAGGGAAATCACTGTCTTCGGGGTCTTCGGCGGGAGCAGCCAGTGCCGTTGAGCAGGGCCACAGAAGGAGGGCGATCAGGACGAGCCGGACCGGATCGGTCCAAAGGCTCTGCTTGTGTCGTGCCATCTGTTCCTTTTCATCAGTTGGAGTACATCTTCCAGGCACCCAACTCGCAGTTGAGGACCAGAGTATCATTATCGCGCACGACGTGGATTTCCACCTTGTCGCCCGGTTGATACCCAGAAAGCTCCATGACGAGATCAGAAAACGAGTCGACGGGCACGTCGTCAATTCGAACAATATTGTCATCAACCCGCAGTCCAGCCTGCTCGGCCGCGGTGCCTCGTTCGACATGAACGACCTGGCATCGGGAGTTGGGCGCGGACTCTTCTGTAGCCGCCGCGATTCCAAGATAAGCGGTCCCGCGGTAGGTGAGACTCATATGAGAATTGGCCTCGCGGAGTTCGCGGATCCACTCCGAGGAAAGATTGGGGCAGGCGAACAGATGGAGATCAGCCAGATTCGGCAGATCGCCGATCAGTTTGGTGAGATCATCTTCGGTCACATCGGAGCCGGAGAACGACAGACCGCGAATCTCGGGAAAGTCTGGCAGCGATTCGAGCGTTTCCGGGGCGACGGGCCTTGTTCCGAAGCTGATCCGTTGAATAGCCTGCATGACCGGCGGCGAAAATCCGGTGTGCCGCTCGATCTCCCTCGCAATGCCGGTCCACGTCGACTCACGAGGATACGTGGCGATCATGACTCCATCGGCGCGCAATTCCGTAAGAAAGGCCTGTTGAAGACCGATCGGAATGTAGAAGATGGTGCCCAGAGCCCCGATCAGAAAGGTGATCGCGGCTGTCATCAGCCAGAATGCAGAACGCGATTTCGCGGACGTCTCCCTCCGAACAACCGCTTCCGAGTAAAAATCCGGGCTCGAATCGATCGACATGGTAAGCATCTTTGAGTAGTCATCCTTCAGGCATTCCCGTGCTGGCGAGGGAGCGCTCGGAACTCTCAGCTCGGTGGAATCACCATATAAGAACGTGTTTAAGGGTGTCAGCGGTAGGGTAGCGGAAAAATGTCCAGACAGGAAGCCGATCGCGAGGATCTGTTCGAGGAAGCCACCGCGTGCCGAATTCGGGGAGAATTGATCCTCGACGGCCGCAAAGTCTTCGTCGGATTCCGGAGTCTGGGACAGCCTTCGTTCTACTTCGGGGCTGATCCCGTTTATCAGTTTGATGAACTGTTTCGACTCCGCCGGGCTTACCACAGCGGAGATCTTTATCGCAGTGAAGGGACGACGCTCAGCCGGTTAAGGCGGCATCGATCAGATAACGCTTCGATCCTGTCGCGACAGGACCTGAATACGAACGAACTGAACGAGTTCCGAACGGAAATGGAGATATGGTTCCGGGGGTTGCTTGAAGCTCTTTCCCGGGGGCTCGTGACTGCAGGCCGGACGACCGAACCGGCAGACGAGTTTCTGACACGTGTAGAAACGACTTCCCGACAGGTTCTGGAGAAAATGGACCAGCTCAGTCCGGCAATTGCTGCCCGATGAATGGGCTGGACGTTCCAGCTCTCCTACGGGAGAGGTCCGACATGAACAACCTCATAGTCATTGCGTTGACGTCGCTGCTCAAATCGTACGGCGAGGTTAACATCCGGATAGTTCCAGATCAACAAGTTTTCTGACTGAGAAGCAATTCTTGTCACCGTTTTCGGAGCCCCGATCGTGGCGACGACGTGTTCCCGTTTCATACCCGGTACGATCCGACCGGCCTGAATGGCCAGTTCGATCTCGTTTGGCTGAACCATCGGCGCGTCATCGCTCGAGATCCACTTGTCATTCTGCTGGATGAAGCCCCATTTGTTCAGGAGTCCCTGAAGCGGCGTATCGCCGGGATAGCGTTCGATTCCTCTTAAAAGAACCTCTTTGGCCCGTTCCCGCTGGTCGAGCCAGTCGTCGTAATCGACCGCCGTCTGCAGATAGTCTGAAGGGCCAGCCCGATCGAGTTGCCCTGCGCGATGGTCGAGCCATTTCCGCATCGCCGCTTCGGCCATCTTCGCATCGCCCTGATCGCAGTACTGCTGAGCGAGCGAGAGCAATTCGGTCCGGGTGGCGGAGAGCAGGTTGCCGCTGCGATACATCAGAGCCGCATCGCGGAGCTGCTGGGCAAAGTCGGGATCATCGGGAGCGACCATTGCGTATTCTTTCGCCAGCAGGTCTCCATTGGCACCGCCCGCTGAGAGTCGATCGGTCATCTCCTGTTGCAGAACCTCCAGAAAAAACAGGCGACTCAATTGCTGTCGGGCATGGTTCGATGCTCCGACGTAGGTTTCGATCGGATTGCGACGATAGTCGTCGAACAGTTTTCCGGAGAGACTGGTGAGGGGAACGATGCTGCCGGGAAGCGATTTCTCGACCTGTTCGCGAAAGCTGGCCCAGTCAAATGTCGGCGTCGACTTTCGCTGTTCCAGCTGCAGCCGCAGGCCTTCGTGCTGAAGGGCCTGCTGCCGGTTGGCCGGAATCCCCATGCGGGCGGCTTTCGTGGAGAGCTCTTTGAGAAATGCGGGGGTGATTTCCGCGCGCCGGCTCCGTTCGATCTGGAGTCCCCGTTCCAGCAGATCGATCCCCAGTTTCTTGAGCAGGGAGTCGTCATAAAAGTCGGCCCGTTCGACTGTCTTCTCCCCGAGTTCGTACCACGGCTCGGCATCATTGTCGGGTAACAGAGCCCGCGAGATTTGCAGCTGGTCGGTATCGGCAGGTCGTTGCTGGACCGAATCGACCATGAATTTCAGTTCGCCCTGATCGCGTTTGAGTCGGCCGGTGACTTCCAGTGTTTTGCTGCGGCCGAGGGGCCGAGGTGTTCCAGAGGGGAGATAGAAGAACAGATCGCACTTCAGAAAACGCATCGCGGTCGGTGTGAACGACGAGTACCGACCCTCAACACGTAGCGGTTCACCAACCAGATCGGCCCACTGATCCTGGACGGCAACGAACTCGGGAATGGAGAACGACGTCCTCTGCGCCGCGGCTGCCGGCACGGTCAGAGAGAAGACAAGTGCCGCAACGATCGAGAGAACTCTCATGGCTTCTCCAGTCCCAGCAGTTTCTGCTGGCGTTCCAATACGGTCCGTAGAGAATCGTCGGGCATCCATTCCGATTCCAGTTCGAAACCCAGCGGGATACAGGTTTCGGGGTTGGACCAGAGGAATGCCGAGTTCGGCACGACCACGAGCCGCCAGACATTCTCCCGGGGATCGTCGGCGCGGCTCAGTGCCTCGATCTGGCCCGCGAGCAGGAGATGCAGCTTATCGCTGGTCTGCCCAAACGGTTGCAGAACCTGCGTCGGCCAGACGATTTCGAGTGTCTGCTTTCCCAGGGGAATCCGCTGCGTGACCGACTCGCCCTCCCTGGGCGGTGACAGCCAGGTCTCGACGACGAGCCAGCGATTGGCCAGTTGCAGTCGAAACAGAGTCTCGCGATCAAGCATCGTCGTGTCGGACGATCCAAATTCCTCAACGACATCGCCCAGCGATAACACGCATAAACCTTGAACGGCTTGCAGTTCCCGGTCCTTCTGCAGGACATCGAGCGCGAACGGATCAGTCCGACGCAGTTCCCGAACGGCCTGCGCGGCGAGCTGGTAGTGATCGGTCGCTTCGGCCCAGCGTTCGTCCGCCAGGGCCTGCTCCCCGGCCGCCGTGGCTTCACGGAGCACGCCGAACGCACGGGATTGCTGCTGGCTGCGAACGGCGAGATAGCCGCCGATCCCGATGACCAGCACAATTGATACGATCGTCAGCCGGAGTGGAGTCAGCGCCTGCCAGCATTGCCAAAGCAGGTACTTGATTTGTGTCCGGAGAGCAGTACCGGCTGCAGCGGTTTTCAGGCCGAGTGTGCGACTGATTCGGCGGAGTCCCCCGCTGAGCTTCTGCGAGATCGGGGCTTCCCCCTTCTTCCGCCGATACTTCTTACGGATACGGCGCGGTTCCGGGTAAGTGCTGATCGGCAGAACGAAATGTCGCCGTTGGCAATTCCGGCAGGTGATGAATTGGACGGCATCGGATCGATCGCCCTCGATCGGCTTCCCGCACACACACTCCTGTTGATACCGCGGAACCGCCTCCGCGGTTTTGACGGGCCGCTTAGGTTTCCGTTTTGGAACCTTGGCCTTCTGTTCTGCGGGAATGTCGGGCATAGATTTGGACTGCTGAAGGGAGCGAACGATGTCTTCCTATTGTTTCCGCTGAATGGCTGTTCCTCAAGCGCCGCAGCCAGGATGACAAGAAAACAACGATCCGAGACCGCTGCATGGGGACCCGGGGAGGCTGACCGTATCGATCCTGTCGATCCGTCTATCTCTGGTTTCCTGTTTTGCGCAAAAACCTCACATTGACTCTGGAAACCGGAGTTAAATGGGTAATATGGTTAAACTGGTGGTTGCGGGGGCTTTGTGCGCCGGGGTACGGCGTGAACGCCGCAAATCATTCAGGTTGAACATCATTGGCCTCATGCGACGGACGATAAACACGTAAGGCCGGTTCTGTTGAAGGATTCAGTACGTCATCCTTCTGGAAAGTTGACTCTATGAAGCCGATTCCCATTTTCAAGCAGATGATGATCTGCATGGTGGTCGCCACGATAACGATCACCAGTGCTGTTTCCGCTCAGGCTCAAGACGAAGTCGGGCTGCAGGCGATTTTCCGTGAAGCCATTCTGAACGAGCCACCCTGGGGCATCCGCCGGGGCGATTTCGAAGCGCTGCCGGAAACCTGGTCCGAATGGCGCGACGAAACCGTCAGCAAGCTGCAGAAGCTGTACGGCTTCGATCCGCTGACAATTGAAGAACAGAACGCTCTGCTCGCTGAACTTCGCGGGCAACTCGACGAAGTCTATGCCGCTTTCGGTGAAGTCGATGGTCAGACACTTGATCTGCTCGTCGATCTGGAAGGCAAGATCTCCCGTCGCCTGGCGATCTACGAAGACCTGGTCGCCGTCTCGACATCAGCTTCTGAAGAGCAGATGAACGAACTGCGTCCCGCCATCGCCGAACTGCTGCAGGCTCTGGAACGCTATGAATCGGACGATCGCGACGTCGAAATCACTCTGAACGACGAGCAGCCGAAGACCGTTCCGGCTCTTCTTTCCGAGATCGAAGCCGCCGGCGGAGAAGCATTTCAGTCTCTCGCGACCACGATTCGTGTCAACTATTACAACTTCAACGTGCGGACGTTCATTTCCGAACCGTTCGCTGACTACGCCTTCTATCAGTGCCGCCTGGAATGTGGTCCGGTCTGCGATTTCATTCTCGGAGCCCGCGTTTCCGGCACGCAGCGAACCAGTTCGGGAACGTACATCGACTTCCTGCCCTGCGACGATGCCGCCGAGTTCGCTGTCCGCATTAACGGCAACACCCGTGCTTCGACACGGGGCGTGACCGATCAGGCCACGATCTTCACGAAGGGAAATCACTACTTCAACGGTAAGAAGGTGATCCGCTTCGACGGCAACGAGTACTCGTACTACCGTGCTTCGCTGGGCGTGAACGCCAACAACCAGGTGACCGGTGCCCGCCTGAACCATCGCGGACTGATCGCCAAGCTGATCGGCGACAAGATCGCTTACCAGAAGGCTGTCGAGAAGACGCCGCAGACCGAAGCGATTGCCGCCAGCCGTCTGCGTAACCGTGTTCTGCCGGAATTCAATCGCGAAGTCGAGAACACATTCAACGATGTGAATGAAGAGAATCGCCAACGTCGTCTGCGGATGGCCGAAGAAGGGATCGCTCCCAACGAAGTGCTCGCCCGCACCGACGATGACGAACTGCGAATTGCGGAACGCCTGATGAACCCGGGCCAGCTCGCCGCTGACCGGGCCACCACGATCTTCAACTCGCCGACCGGCATGACGGTTCATATCCACGAGAGCTGGGTCAACAACTCCCTGGCGATCGAAACGACTGACCTCGAACCAGGCATGTCGGTTCCGTTCCCCGAGTTCAGCCGTCTGCTGGCGGAGAAGTTCCGTCGTGCATTCGACATCGATCGTGAAACGAAATCTTCAGATGACACCGACGATCAGGTCATCATCTACGATGTCGATCCGCTGCACGTGCAGTTCGAAGGCGGCATCATTAAGGCGATCCTTCGCGTGGGTCTGAAGGCTGCTGATCGTGACAATCCGATCGCTGTCCGCCGCGTTGAGATTCCGCTCGAATACTACTTTGAAGGGGATCAGATTCGCCTGCAGGTGGCCGAGAATCGCGACGTCTACTCGAAGCCGCTTGATACAAGCGACCCGAACTACCGCCGCGGTGAAGACCCGGTCATCGCTGACCGGATTCGTCAGCGGTTCGCCGAACGCCTGGCTGAAGAAACGTTTGATCGCTTCTTCGTGCTGAAGGCCGACGACGAAGAGAAGGAAGTCCCGGTTCAGCTGGCTTCGATGCACTCCGTCAATGGCTGGATGATCCTGGTTATCGAGCCGGACGAAGGCGATCGCGAAGAAGCTCAGGCCGAAGTCGTCGTCGATGCTGACGATGCCGAAGAAGAGGCCGAAGCTGTGATCGAAAAGACCGAAGTCATCGGGAACTGATCGACCGCGATGGCGAAACCGCCGGAGAGTCCTCTTCGGTCGAGCCATTGAGACTGCCAATTGAAACGAAAAGGGCGTAGCATGAACCTGTGCTGCGTCCTTTTTTTATTGGCGCCCTTGTCTCTCATTCCTCCGGTCGGTGATTTCCATGAAACTCGGTTACAACACCAATGGTTTTGCCTTCCACGAGCTTGATCAGGCGCTCGAGATCATCTCCGCCCTCGGCTATCGAAGTGTGGCACTAACGCTGGATACGCATCATCTCAATCCTTTTGCGGATGATCTCGAAGGCCGCTGTGAAGCCCTCCGTCAGCGACTCGAAGAGCTTCAGCTCGGCTGTGTGGTCGAGACCGGTTCGCGATTTCTACTCGATCCCTGGCGGAAGCATCAGCCGACGCTGCTTTCCGCTGCCTTTGAAGGCCGGGAACGGAGAATCCGTTTTCTGGCCCGCTCGATCGATATCGCCGAACGCCTCGGCTGCGAGATCGTTTCCCTCTGGTCAGGACAACCGGACGACGACGCCACGACCGAAGAAATCTGGGAACGTCTCGTCGCCGGTCTGGAGGATGTCACCCGTTACGCCGGCGAGCATAACGTTCGCATCGCCTTCGAGCCGGAGCCGGGCATGTTCATCGATACGATGGCCAGCTACCGCGAACTGCTCGACCGGTTTGATCATCCTCGCCTCGGCCTCACGCTCGACCTGGGCCACGTGCATTGCCTTGAGTCGGATTCGATCCCGGATGTGATCTCCGAATGGCGGGATCGAATCTGGAACATTCACATCGAAGACATGCGGAAGCGCGTGCACGAACACCTGATGTTCGGCGATGGAGAGATCGATTTTCCGCCGGTGCTCCGGGCGTTGGAGAAGATCGACTACTCCGGGGGCGTTCACGTCGAATTGAGTCGCCATGCGCACATGGCTCCGCAGATCGCACGGGAATCGCTGGCCTTCCTGACCAGCTTGAACAATTGATACCAGGCAGGACACGACGATGGCGAAACCGAACTTTCCCGGCTTCCCCCCGGACACCATGCGGTTCCTGAAGGAGTTGCAGCAGAACAACGAGCGCGACTGGTTTGCGACGCAGAAGGATCGTTACGAGCAGGTTTACGTGACACCGACGCTGGCTTTCATTGAAGCCATCGCTCCGCTCGTGAAAAAGGCTTCGCCGTTTCTGCTGGCGATCCCGAAGAAAACGGGCGGCTCGATGATTCGCATCTACCGCGATACCCGTTTCTCTTCCGATCCCACGCCTTACAAGACGCACATCGGCATTCAGTTCCGCCACGAAGCCGGCAAGAACATCCACGCTCCCGGCATCTACGTCCACATTCAGCCTGGCAATGTCTTCATAGGAGCCGGCATGTGGCGACCCGACCGGGATCCACTCCTGTGGGTCCGCGAGAGGATTGCCAACCATCCTGATCTGTGGAAGCGGACCATCAACCGCAAGAAATTCCGCGAGACATACCGGATCGACGGCGAATCGTTGAAACGTCCGCCCAGAGGATTCGACAAAGACCATCCGATGATCGAAGAAATTAAACGCAAGAGCTTCATCGCGGTGTCAGACATCGATCCGAAGACGGTCGAAACTCCCGAGTTCCCAAAAGTTGTCGCTGACCGCATCCGCCTGGCCGAACCGCTGATGATGTTCCTGTGCGATGCACTGGAGTTGAGTTACTGAAGCCAGTCTCCAACGGCTGATCTGTCGAACGCAACTCGCCACGGCTCTTCAATGAAGAAAGGGGATCCCGCCGAAGCAGAATCCCCTTTTCCATTGTCGCGAAGAGAAGTTAGAGCATTGACATGCTTCTTCTGCAGTCGCATGGGGGCCAATCCTCTGCCATGCTGAATTTGCTCTAGTCGCGGCGACCGCCGGCGAAGATCATCAGGTAGTAGAGCAGGGTCATGACCGACTGGAGGGTGGCCGCAACGTAGGTCCAGGCGGCTGCGTTGAGCACGCCATTTACGGCTGCTCCGCCGTTCTGGTCGACAATGCCCATTTCGCTCAGCATCCGCTTGGCTCGATTACTGGCATCGAATTCAACCGGAAGATTAACCAGTTGGAAGAAGACCACGCCGCCGAACAGAACAATCCCCAGCAGAATCAGGTGAATGCTCTGCATGAGCATCCCCAGAATCAGCAGGATGGAGAACGCGGTTCCGCCGAACTGAGCCGCTGGCACAGCCATGTTCCGGATCACCAGCGGACCATAATTCTTTGCATCCTGAATGGCGTGTCCCACTTCGTGAGCGGCAATCCCGACGGAGGAAGCCGTCCGGCCGCGATAGACATCCGGACTGAGCCGTACGATCTTCTGCCGTGGGTCGTAATGGTCCGACAGGTGTCCCTGTGTTTCGACCACTTCGACCTGCTCAAGCCCGTTGGAATCGAGGATGTGGCGAGCCGCTGCCGCGCCGGACAGTTGAGCCGGCACCTTCATTCCATGGGCAAACGCGGAATGGACCTTGTGCTGAGCCCACATCATCAGCAGGACGGGGGGGATCATGAACAACAGATACTCAATCATCTCTCTTCTCCTGGCATTCCTGCCATCTATGAAAGGTCATCAGCCAGTCTGACGTTTTTTCGCTCGCTGAATTTCTCAGACGACTCGACTGACGACGGATTCTCCAAACCAGCAATCGCCGCCACATTGGCAGACGACTCCGCCCGTGCAGAAAGTTGCACGTTCTGCACCATTATTACGGGGGACAACGGAAAATAGCGGGCGCGGTTCAAAAAATCTTGTCGGCCGGAACTGAAGATGCAAACAGCGGTCGAGCCGCCGATCTGAACCCCGTATGCCCTAACTGTCGGGCAACCACAGAATTGTAAAAATTGTAAAAACCGGCATTACAAGTGCGAGGGAATTGGTAAGATCAGTAAGTTAGCAAACCCTTTCGCTGGTGCGGAGGGCTGTCCGATTAGCTTGAACTTTGAGGGGAGATCACAATGAACCGGTTGCTGATTCTGGCATTTCTCTCGGCAGGCCTCGTGCTGGCCAGCGAGACCAACACTGTGGAAGCGGGACATTATCACTCGAGCTGTTACAGCTGCTACGGGGGATACGGACATGCCGGGTACGGCTATTACGGCAGCTACAATTCCTACTACGCACCGGCGTACAGCAGTTGGTACGCTCCCCGTTACGCCGCATACAACTACGGTGCCTATCCGTACTACGGGTACTACCCGAACTACTGGGCTGGTTACTACCCAGGCTATTATCCAGGGTACTACGCCGGCTACTACGGCTACACCGGTTATTACCCCTGGTGGTAAGCCATTCGGATCTTGAGCGGTCTGAGGTCAACGAGGCACTTCCGTTAACGGAAGTGCCTTTTTCATTGGCGATTCATGGGATTTTCTCTACGATGGCAACTGCTTTTCGCCGTCGCTCTTCCTCCTGTTGAAACACTCCCATGGCCTATCGACGCATCGCCTCGCTGAAGACAACCCAGGACTTTCGAGAGTATCTCGCCAGTCTGGATCTCGATCTTGCGATTGACGAGGCTCCACTCTCAGCCGACGAGGGATCGCCGCTCGCCAGACCGATTGATGTCGCCGGATTCCGAGTCGGAAACCGCTGGGCCGTGCATCCCATGGAAGGGTGGGATGGGACGTCGGATGGCAAAGCCACTGCCGAAACGATCCGCCGCTGGCAGCATTTTGGCGAGTCGGGCTGCAAACTGATCTGGGGGGGCGAAGCGATCGCTGTGACACCTGCCGGTCGCGCGAACCCGAATCAGCTCTATTACGCTCCGGAGAATGAAGCCTCGCTCGCGGAACTGCTTCAGACCCTGGAAAATGCCCATCGCAACAGCTTCGGTCAGGATTCCACCGAGGACCTGCTGGTTGGCCTGCAATTGACTCATTCCGGACGCTTCAGCCGCCCTTACGACAAGGCGAAACTCGAGCCACAAATCGCCTACCCTCACCCGCTGCTCGATGAGCGGATTGGCATTGCTGAAAAGACCGGGGAATATCTGCTGACCGACGATCAGATCGCGGAACTGATCGAGCAGTACGTCACCGCCGCACGGGCAGCCGAGAAGATTGGCTTCCGGTTTGTCGACATCAAACACTGTCACGGGTATCTCGGCCACGAGTTTCTCTCGGCGTACACCCGCGAGGGCGAGTATGGCGGCACCTTCGAGAACCGCACGCGTTTTCTCCGTCGAATCTGCGAAGCGGTTCACACGGCCTGCCCGAATCTGATTCTGGGCGTGCGGCTTTCCGGCTTCGATTTTCTGCCGTTCCAGCCGGAATCGTACGACGAGAAAACCGGACGTCCCGGCCCCGGGCAGCCAATGTCGTACGAAGGTTCCGACTACACCGGCTTCGGTTGCGATCGGCGGCACCCGTTGCAGATGGAGCTGACCGAAACAATTCAGCTGCTCAAGCTGATGCGGGACGAACTCGGCGTCGCGATGGTCAACATCACGGCTGGATCTCCGTATTACAATCCCCATATTCAGCGGCCGGCGTACTTTCCGCCCTCAGATGGCTACCAGCCTCCGGAAGATCCGCTGATTGGCTGCGTCCGTCAGTTGAAAGCGGTGGCAGAGCTCAAGAAAGCAGTGCCCGATCTGCCGCTCGTGGGTTCGGCTTACTCCTATTTTCAGGAGTATCTGCCTCATATCGCCCAGGCAGTGGTCCGTCGCGATGAAGTCGATTTTGTCGGCATTGGCCGGCTGATTCTCAGTCAGTGGGAAATGCCGGCTCAGATTCTCCGGGGCGAGGACTACAAATCGGTGAAAAAGATCTGCCGCACCTTCAGCGACTGCACCACAGGGCCCCGCAACGGACTGATTTCAGGCTGCTATCCGCTGGACGACTTCTACAAGACGAAGCCGGAATTCCAAACGCTCAAAGCCATCAAAGCCGGCAAAAAGCCCGAGTAAACCCTGCCTAGGCTGGGAGAGCCGCAGGCGAATCCCGGCACAATGAACGGAACGGACGGGGCCACACGACGTGGTCGAATTGCGGAGCCCCGGTTGATTCAACCGAGCTGGAGAAGCCAGTGGCACACGACCAGGAAGGTGTTTTCCCCCGCCCGGAAATTCCGTTTCCGAGTTGGTCTTGGCCGGTTCGGCTTCTCTTTGTATAAATTGCACATCGAATGGGGAGCGAACGCGCTGGCGAATGCTGGCTGCGCTGTTTCCCTCGATCCGGCCCGGAGGGCCTGGTGGACGATCGAAGACCTCAGCCAAGGGAATGGCGAGATGTACAAAACGCTTTTATGCCAGCGGTATCTGCGAACCCGCTACATTGCTCTGGCCAGCATTATCAGTGTCATGCTCGGCGTGGCGACCATGATTGTCGTCAACAGTGTGATGTCAGGCTTCAGCTCCCAGATGCGGGACCGCATTCACGGACTGCTCGCCGATGTCGTCATTGAATCACACAGCTACGACGGCGTTTCCGACCCGGATCTGCAGATTCGCATCGCCCGCGAAGTCGCTGATGATTACATCGAAGCGATCACACCGACGGTCGAAGTTTACGGCATGCTGAACTTCAACTTCGCGGGGCAGTGGATCACCAAACCAGTCACGCTGATCGGAATCGAGCCGGAAGGGAAAGCCAAGGTCGGTCCGCTGCGATCGTTCCTCGACAGCTACAATCCGGTCTACGAAGAGAATCAGATTGCCCGAGACGCTCTCCGCCCCGACAGCGAACAGCCAAACTGGAATCTCTCGAAAGACGCGATTGAATATCGCCGCGAAAAAATCGACCGGCAGAAGTGGTACGAAGAGCAACTCGCCGCAATGGAGAAGGCCGAGGCTCCGTTGATCGATCCCGCCGCCGCAACGACGGAAGGGGAAACCCCCGACGCGGCCATGCCGAACGATCCGTTCGCCGATCCGTTTGGCGATTCGACCGCGGCCAAAAAGGATGCGGATCCCGCTGATCCCTACGCGCTGATGGATGGCCGCGTGTATGTTGGGGTTGGGCTGGTCAGTTATCCTTATCGCGATCCCGAAACCGGCAAAATGAAGACCATGATGATGGCCAAGCCGGGCGACGATGTGAAGGTCAGCACCGTCACCGCCGGCCGACCGCCCTCTCATGCCGCCTATCAGGCGACGATCGTCGACGTCTTCAAAAGTGGCATGACCGAGTACGACAGCAATCTCGTCTTCTGTAATCTGGACGAACTGCAGGAAGTCCGGGGGATGCTCTCGCCAGCCACCGGCAAGCGAGCCATCACGTCGCTGCATATCAAGCTGAAAGACTACACCCAGGCTTCCGATGTCGTTGAACGGCTGAAGTCCGCCTTCCCGCCCGACCAGTTTGTCGTGAAGACCTGGGAGCAGAAGCAGGGGCCGCTGCTGGCGGCTGTGGAAGTCGAGTCGGCCATTCTGAACGTGCTGCTGTTCCTGATCATCGCCGTGGCCGGATTCGGCATTCTGGCGATCTTCTACATGATCGTCGTCGAGAAGACCCGCGACATCGGCATTCTGAAAGCACTCGGAGCCAGCTCGAGTGGCATCATGTCAATCTTCCTGTCCTACGGCCTTTCGCTGGGCGTGGTCGGCAGCGGAGTGGGTGTCGTGCTGGGACTCATGTTCGTGCACTATATCAACGAAATTGAAGACGTGATCACCTGGGTGACCGGGCGGAAGGTCTTTGATGAAACGATCTATTACTTCCCGGAAATTCCGACCGCGGTTCATCCTTCAATGGTTGTTTCGGTCGCTCTGGGAGCCATGTTAATCGCTGTCCTGGCCAGCGTGTTCCCGGCTCGTCGAGCCGCCCGGATGCATCCCGTCGAATCGCTTCGCCGCGACTGAGTCCCGCAGTTCCGGCTTCCAGCCGGTCGCAGTGAAAATTCGGCCGGGTTTAGAACCCGGCCCCGCAAAAAACTTCCAATCCGCTCTGCGGTCATCGTCAAACGGAAATTCTCATGAATCAGGTGCTCACCCCGCCCGCCATCCAGTTGTCGGCCGTTGCTCTGGACAAGACCTACCGCAAGGGTCCGGAGGAAGTGAATGTTCTGCGGGGCGTGAATCTCGACGTTCGTCGCGGCGAGTTTCTCTCGATCATCGGTCGATCGGGATCGGGCAAGAGCACGCTGCTGCATCTGCTCGGCCTGCTCGACTCGCCGGATATCGGCGAGATTCGTCTGGAAGGGAAACGCATCGACCATCTGCCGGCCAAGACCCGGGATCAGTTGCGGAACCGCGTTTTCGGCTTCGTCTTCCAGTTTTATCACCTTCTCCCCGAACTCACCGTGCTGGAGAATGTCCTTTCTCCACTGATGATCCGGTATTCGTCCTGGGAATACTGGAAGCGGCGGCGCGAACTTCAGGACACTGCTCAGGAGATGATTCAGGAAGTCGGTTTGTCGCATCGGCTCAAGCATCGCCCGAACCAGCTTTCCGGCGGCGAGATGCAGCGAGCCGCAATCGCCCGTTCACTGGTCTCGGAGCCAGAAATCCTGCTGGCAGACGAACCAACCGGGAATTTGGATGTCGAAACCGGGAAAGGCATCATTGAATTGCTCAACCGATTGAATTCCGAGCGACAACTCACGATTATGATGGTCACGCACGACGAAGCGATTGCCGAGCGGGCTCAGAGAATCGTTCGTCTGTCCAAAGGACAGATTGAGAACATTCGGGAGCGTGCCGCCGGCTGATTCGACGACTTCGCACTGGCGAGGCTTCCGTAAAAGCGGTCGTCCTCAATTCCCATCGCACGAGGCGTATTCCCTCGTGCTTTTTTTCGTATAGCGAATCCTATGAAGATCTACCTGAACGGCCAGCTCGTCTCTAAAGAAGACGCCACGGTGAGTGTGTTTGACCACGGACTGCTGTATGGAGACGGAGTCTTTGAAGGCATTCGCATCTACAGCGGGAAGTGCTTCCTGCTCGACGAGCACATCGAGAGGCTCTACGAATCGGCCCGCGCCATCCGTCTCGAGATTCCGATCGACGAACAGGAAATGGAAAAGGCGATTAACGAGACTGTCGCCGCCAACGAACTGACGGACGGCTACATCCGGCTTGTCGTCACCCGCGGTTCAGGCTCGCTGGGGCTCGATATCCGCCGGACGAGCGATCCGCAGGTCATCATCATTGCCGACAAGATCAGCCTCTATCCGCCAGAACTGTACGAGCAGGGCCTGAAGATCATCACGGCCAGTACGCTCCGCAACCATCCCCAGGCGCTAAGCCCGCGGATCAAGTCGCTCAACTATCTGAACAACATTCTGGCCAAGATTGAGGGAACCGACGCCGGCTGCCTCGAAGCTCTGATGATGAATCACAAGGGCGAAGTCGCCGAGTGCACCGGCGACAACATCTTCATCGTGAAGAACGGAGTCCTCCGTACCCCTTCGACTGATGCCGGAATTCTCGATGGCATTACCCGGCGAGCGGTGATCCGACTCGCCCGGGAGGCAGGTCTTACGGTGGAAGAGGTCACGTTGACGCGGCACGATATCTATGTCTGCGATGAATGCTTCCTGACCGGCAGTGCTGCGGAAGTCATTGCCGTGATCGAACTCGATGGCCGCCCGATCGGCGACGGCAAACCGGGGGAGATTACCAAGGATCTCAAAGAGCGGTTCGTGAAGCTGACTCGCTCGTAAGCAGGTCGCGGAGCGGTTCAAGCATGGCCCCCGGGGCTGTCTGTGCGACGGATTTTCGCCACGCAGCGGGTCGCCGCGGAGGTCCTCTGCAGTCAATAAAAAAAGGCGTGATCGACTACACCGTCGATCACGCCAATGTCCACCATCGAAGCAAGTGCGGGCCAACTCCTGCCTCGCGGCTGGGATTATGAAATGCAAGCGATGTGCCAATCGAGTTTTTCTCGGCACAATCGACGAAACCCTATAAATACGGGCCCAGATGTGCTGAGGACTCCCTGCGGAACCGCTCCGGCAATCTGAAATGTTGCAGAACGCAACGTCCAGACTGTGCAATTTCGCTACAGGTGTCTCAGTTTAAAGATCTGCTCCGGAGACCAGGAGAAAGTCATCTTATGTGTGCAATGACGGTTCCCAAATTCATGGCCGCCAAACAGCAGGGCCGCAAGTTGTCCATGCTGACGGCTTACGACTACGCGTGGGCGGAAATTGTGGATCAGGCCGGCGTGGATGCGATCCTCGTGGGAGACACGCTTGGTATGGTCGTGCAGGGAAACTCGACCACATTGCCCGTCACGATAGATGAGATGATCTATCACGGCCGGATGGTCGCCCGTGCTACCCGGAACGCTCTGGTTGTGGTCGATCTCCCGTTTCTGAGCTATCAGGTGTCTCCTCAGCAGGCGATTGAGAATGCCGGACGCATCCTCAAGGAAACCTCGGCAGCAGCCGTGAAGCTCGAAGGGGGCGTCTCTCAAGCCGAAACCATCGCGGCTCTGGTCCGAGCCGACATCCCGGTGATGGCACATGTCGGCTTCAAACCGCAGTCGATCCGTACCGTCGGCTCGATGGGGAAGATCCAGCGCGACGAAGAGGCTCTGCTGAACGACGCAAAAGCCGCCGAGGATAGCGGAGCATTCGCCATTGTCTTGGAGATGGTCTCCCGTAAGATCGCCGCCCGTCTGACGAAAGAGCTGAAAATCCCGACCATCGGAATCGGTGCCGGTCCGGATTGCGACGGGCAGGTTCTCGTGCTCAACGATATGCTTGGCATGAGCCCGGGTTTCTCACCCCGGTTCCTCAAGAAATACGCCGACCTGCACGGCGTCGCCTCAGAGGCGATTCGCCAGTACTCCGAAGAAGTTCGCTCCGGCTCCTTCCCCGACGACGCCCACAGCCACGAGTAGTGCACTACGCAGCGACCGTGATCGGTTCCGCGCAGAAGAAAAGCCCTGCGGATTGAATCCGCAGGGCTTTTGATTTCTATCCGGCTCGCTCGATTCAGGCGGCCTTCTTCTGCTGGCGTTTGCCTGGCAGTTCGTTCTTCACATCTTTGGCCAGACCCAAAGTTTTCAGGGTCCAGATCACGGCGTAAGTGATGTCGACTTCCCAGGCCTTGTGGCCGTGGCGGGCCAGTCGCTGGTAAGCGTGATGGTTGTTGTGCCAGCCTTCGCCGTAGCTCAGCAAAGCGACCCACCAGTTGTTACGCGACTGATCGCGGGTCTGGTAGTTGCGGTATCCCCAGACGTGTGTGGCCGAGTTCACAAACCAGGTGCCGTGATAAACAGCGACCTGACGCAGGCAGAAGCCCCACAGGAAGACCGACAGTCCAACGCCGCCGATGACATATTCGCCCAGAGCGTAAAGCCCGGCTCCAAAAGCGATGAGGATGATCGGGTAGGCATTGTGCAGGAACCGGTGCATCGGGTCCTTCCACATGTCCGGCGCCCAACGTTCGAGCATCCGGTTGACTTCAGCGGTGCTTTTCTGCGGCTGCAGCCAGATGAAGTGCGACCACCAGAAGCCGTCCAGCGGAGAGTGCGGATCGCCTTCCTGATCGGAAAGGGCGTGATGCTTACGGTGTGTCGCCACCCAGAATGCGGGGCTGCCTTCGCCGGAGATGATGCCGCAGATGGAGAAAAAGAACTCCAGAACCCGGGGCACCTTGAAACTGCCATGCGTGAGCAGGCGGTGGTAACCGAGAGTGACTCCCAGACACGCGGTGACGAAATGAAGCACGGCAAACGTGATCAATCCTGCCCACGAGAAGTTGAACAGAGCGAAGATTGCGAGAACGTGCATAACGGCCAGCCAACCGGTCACGCCCCAGTTAATCCCATGCGGAAATCGTTGCTTCATGGTCTGCCACCGACTGTGATGGTCCTGTTTTTCAGCAAGTTTTTCGTGATCTTCCAGCTTGGCCGGCGGAACGATCGGGTCGTTCATGCGGCTGGTCAGATCGTCTGGATTATCTACGGTGAGTGGGCTCAATATAATCTCCTTGTGAGACTTGCATTCTGAGGTTACCGTCAGCGTCAGTCCTGACTTCTGGCAAGCCGTTAAGCACAACTTTGGGTAAACGCGTGCGTGACCCGGAAGAATCGTCTGCACTCCATCCCCGGATCGGGGCACAGTGGCGTAGCATAATCCTACCGGAATTCCCGGTTTAATCCAAACTCAATTCAGGGTCGAAACTTATGCTGCGTCACATTGACGCATAAAAATTCGCCAAGCTACCAAGGTTTGCCGGAAGGGCGAAAAGCGGACGACGAGCGGCCGAATTGCCTTTCGAGCAACATCTCTGCAACTTCCTGGCCAGTGAGTTGGGAAATCAGACTGCCGAACTACAATCGGCATCGGGAGAAGGTTGGAGTTCAATCGAGGGAGACCGAACGCAGGTGGCAGGAACACAACAGTCGACAGACCGCTATGACGCCCTTTTCATTGTTTCCTTCGGCGGCCCGGAGGGAATGGAGGATGTCATCCCATTTCTCGAGAATGTTCTCCGCGGCCGAAATGTGCCCCGGGAGCGGATGCTCGAGGTCGCACACCACTACGAAATGTTTGGCGGCGTCAGTCCGATCAATCAGCAGGTTCGGGATCTGATCGAAGTTCTTCGGCCTGCCATGGACGACGCTGGCGTCGATCTGCCGATCTACTGGGGGAACCGGAACTGGACGCCTTACATTCCCGACGCCATCGCTCAGATGCGGAAAGACGGTGTCCGAAGTGCTTTAGCACTCGTGCTTTCCGGCTACAGCTCTTATTCCGGCTGCCGCCAGTATCGGGAGAATATTGCCGATGGACTGGCCGAAATCGGCAGCGATGCCCCGCGGATCGACAAGATTCGGGTCTTCTACAATCATCCGCTGTTCGTGAAAGCGAACGTCGAGCGTCTTCAGACGGCCATCGCCCGTCTCCCCGCCGAACATCGTGACAGCTGCCAGATTGCTTACACCGCTCACAGTCTCCCCCAGAGCATGGCCGACACTTCGGATTACGTGAAACAGCTGCAGGAAACCGCCCGACTGGTGTCGGAAGGAGCAGGCGTTTCCCCGGAACGCTGGGAGCTCGTTTATCAAAGCCGCAGCGGACGACCGCAGGATCCGTGGTTGGAGCCGGATATCCTGGATCACCTGGACGCACTGGCTCAAGACGGCTCAAAAGCGGTCGTCATCGCACCCATCGGGTTTCTTTCCGATCACATGGAAGTGCTCTTCGATCTCGACGAGGAAGCTGTCCAGAAGTGCGCCGAACTCGGAGTCGCGATGCAGCGTGCTTCGACCGTCGGAACACATTCCGATTTTGTCGCGATGCTCGTTGAACTGATTCAGGAACGTCTCGACTCCGATCAGGAGCGACGGGCGATTGGGCAATACGGCTGCAACCACGACGTCTGTCCAATGAACTGCTGCCCACCTCCGCGGCGTCCAACCTCAGGAAGTCAAGGATCCGCCCGTCCTCAATCCGGCGCCTCCTGAGCGTTCTGAGGGTCGAATCGATTGGCACATCGTAACTAGTGAGATATTTCCCTCACTCGGCTGCGGTTTTCCGCGTCCGCGATTCATTCTGGCCTATTCTTCACGTAGGAGAAGCACGTCTCTTTACGTGGAAAATATACCAGGATGTCTAAACTTTCCCCCAGTGAATTTTTGAAGGAACTCAAGGGCCAGCACTCCGTTAAGGAGACGGCTCACGCTCCCGTTGCGCCCGAACAGCCTGTCGTCGAAGAGATGACATCGCTGTTTGACACGCTCCTTGGAGATGGGACGCAGGAAGCGGAAGCCCCGGCTCGGACGAAAGATGCTCTGCGACAGACGCCGCAGTCGGTTAAGAAAAACGCCGGGCTGTCTGATCTCTTCGACCGCGTGAACTCGCTGCTCCAGGAGCCGAAACCGGTCAATGAACGGTTTTCGCCCAAAGCTCCGGGTAGCCTCGAAGAAGCCATTCTCTGCGCGGACGACGTCGAACGGCTGATCCTCAAGTTCCTGCTGGCCAAAGGATCTGCTTCCGGCCGTCAGATTGCCAATCAGATCCGTCTGCCATTCGCACTGATCGATCCCCTGCTCAAACAATGGAAGTTCGACCAGGTTCTGGATTTGCGCAGTTCAACCGATATGGGCGACTATATTTACGCCATCACCGATATCGGACGCGAACGGGCTCGTCGGTTCTCGGAAGAATGCACTTATTATGGGGCCGCCCCGGTCAGCATCCGAGATTACCTCGACGCGATGCAGCGGCAGAGCATCGCCAAGCAGACCGTTCAGGAAGAGGATCTTCGTCGGGCGTTCTCCGATCTGCTGATCGACGGAACCATGCTCGACAAACTCGGACCGGCGATCAACTCGGGTCGCGGGATGTTCCTGTTCGGGGAGCCGGGTAACGGAAAAACCAGCATTGCCGAGCGTGTGACCTCCTGCTTCGGCTCGACGATCTGGATTCCCCGGGCCCTCGGCATCGATGGCGACATCATCCGCCTGTTTGATCCGGGCGTCCATCAGACCGTGGAACAACCCCGTGGCGAGGGATACCTCGACAACAGCGGCATCGATCATCGCTGGGTGCAGATCGTCCGCCCGACTGTGATTGCGGGGGGGGAACTGACGATGAGGGAACTGGAAGTGACCCAGAATCCCCAGTCAAAAATCTGCGAAGCTCCCCTGCAATTGAAGAGTAACTGCGGGACCCTCGTGATTGACGACTTCGGTCGCCAGCGGATGCCGGTGGACGAACTGCTCAATCGCTGGATCGTGCCCCTCGAAAAACGGTACGACTTCCTGAATCTTCCGAGCGGGAAGAAGCTGCAGGTCCCCTTCGATCAGCTGATCATTTTCTCGACGAACCTGGAGCCAAAAGATCTGGTTGATGGGGCCTTCCTTCGCCGAATTCCCTACAAAATCGAGGTGAAGGATCCTTCCGAAGCCGATTTTACGAAGCTGTTCGAAATCATGGCACCAAAGTTCGGCATGACGGTGAATCGAGATGCAATTCAGTATCTGATCGACACCCATTACCACGCCGTGAACCGTCCGTTCCGTGCCTGTCAGCCCCGCGATCTGTTGCTTCAGGTCCGAAACTTCTGCGTCTACAAGGGAATCGAAAAGAAAATGTCCCCGGAAGGTTTCGACTTCGCGGTCGAGAACTACTTCTCGGTAATGTAATTTTTTCGGTGATGTCGTTCTCTCGGTGATCTAACTCGCTGCGGTCTTTGCCTGCCCGGGATCCCGCCCCTGAAGCTCTAGCTTTCGCGGACGATGGCAACGCGAAAGAACATTCCCGGCTCGTGTTCGCCTGCTTCTCTTCTCCCCCGGTACGTGCTCGCCAAAGTCCATCACACTGGGAAAGATATTCCGTCTTTTTGGGGCGTATCGATTTTGCCGATCACGACGACTATTCCGGTTTTATGGCAGTCGCATCTCTTGCGGTAGCAGTCAGTTACGCAAAATTGACCAATCCGGTTCTGATCAAAAAGAATGCCTCATCTGGATATTCGAAATAAGCCGAACCTGATGATGAGTGTGCGTCATTGACGGAGTTGCGCCAGAGAGATCGACTTCCTCTTCAAACGGTTTGCTCAACTCGCGACGCCACCAAGAGGGACAGGTAATTCGTAGCAGACACGTACTTCGGCCGGGGGATCTTGTCGAAGATCGTGATTTCGAGTGAACAAATCGGCTCAACAGGTCGGCAGGGAGGTGGATTATGTCGCGGCTCGTATGTCTGGCGACTGCAGCATCAGTTGCATTGGTCGTCATGACCCAGCAGTGCAGCTGGGCCCAGTCGGAATCATCGGTGGACGACAGCACTGCGGGAGTGGTGCGGATTGTCAGTCACCGTCAATCCAATCAGTCCGCTCCAGGTCTGATCCGGAACGCCACAAGCGCCAAGCCGATCAATTCGGCGGGCACGATCAACGCGACTCCGGTTTCGAAGTATCACAACAACCATCCGACGAAACTCGGTCCGGTTGCACACGCTCCGAGCCCAGGCTATCCGCAGTTGAACGCTCCGCTGTATCCGTCGCCGCAGCCGATGACTCCGATCTACGCCGGCGGCACGATGATCACCAATCAGGCGTTCTCGCCGCACGAGATGCTCTATCCGCACCAGTACAAGGCTATGTATGGCCCCTACTATTACAAGGTCCGCGGCTCGTGGTACCTGACACCGCTGGGTGTCCGCTCCCATGACCGGTGGGAACTGCAGGGAACGGAAGTGTCGGTCAAGTACCGGTCGCACTACAAGCCGTTCTCCTTCTACTTCCCGCCCGCCACCAGCAATCCCTGGAAATGGTAGGAAGCACCGGCCCGTCTGACGTGGGCCCTTTCACGCCGAGCACTGCAGGACCTGTTTCGCCGTTTCAGTTACATCAGGATGATATTATGAGATCCCCTCTCCATAAGATGACGATGGTCATTGCGATGATCGCAATGAGCACCGCATTCGTGTTCGCCGATGCTCCCGAAGGAACACCGGAAAAGGTGCAGGCCCCTCAGGCCCACAGCGTGCCTTCTTCGGGCCATGGCCAGAACTACCTGCCGGGCGGTCAATGCCAGGACAGCGCCAACTACTGCTACTGTGAAGACGGTGGCATCTGCAACAGCCGGTTCGGCAAATGCAAAGACCGATGCCGCTGCAGACGTTGCGGCAAACTCCGCGGCTGCCGCGGCGACGGCTCTCTGCTGGGACGCCTGAAGCGGTGCAATCCGTTCAACTGGGGAATGGGATACGACGGCGGGCCGAATGGTCTGATCGATCCACGCGGTTGCGGCGGCAAAGGCTGCCCGCCGATCGGCGTCTACCAGATGACTTACCCGGTGAACCCGGACTACAGCGATCCTCGCGATTCCCGCGTGCACGCTGCCCAGGGCTATGGCGTGCCGATGGGTGTGCCTCTGGCGCCGGTTGTCCGTCATCAGTACAACTACAGCTGGGGAGTCCCGGCCAGCCGCGTGACGCATATCTCCAACCACGCTCCACATCTGATGCACTCTCCTCAGGGAGTGTATGGTCTGCACGGCCATCTGCCCCTCGGAGCCGATGGTGCTCCTTATGGCGGAGCCGGTGCTTACGGTGCTCCGGGCGGATATTGCCCGCAGTGTCAGCAGAATGCCCCGATCGGACACTGAGAGAGCGTCGCCTCCTGCGGACGGGCAGGAGGCCACTCCCCGGATTCATCTTTGACAGTCGGATATCAGACAGGAAAGTCTCATGCGTCTCTTGACCTCCCATGCGATCAGCTGTTCCCTGGCCTGCGCCCTGGGACTGGGACTGGTTGCTCAAAACAGCAACGCGGATGAACCGGCTCAGAAGTTGAAGCCCGTTCCCGAATCCAAAGCCATGACGAAACAGGGCGTCACCCATTACCACGGGTCTCAAGGCCACGTGGACGGGGGATACGTTAATGGCGGATACGTTAATGGCGGATACGTCGATGGAAGCTATGTCGACGGCGGCTACGTCGAAGGTGGCTACTACGACGATGGCCGTGGTGGCGTTCTCGGTCGCAATCGTCGCCCTTCACCCGGAACCGGCTGGTGTGCCCCGAGCAAAGTGACTCAGCAACGGCTGCGGGTCGAGTACTGGAAGTACTATCCGCACTACTGGTCTGGATATGGCCCGGGACCGGTCACGCCTTACCATCCCATGGTCTACACGCCAACCGACACCGCTCAGCTCGGCTTCTACTATCAGCACGTTCCGTCCTGGACGGCTCAGCCCTGGCGGACACCGGGTCCCGCTCACCCGGCTGTGTGGCACAACCGCTACTGCGGACGCTGCCAGAACGGCTACAACGCTGGTTACGGCTACGGAGCCTATCCGACCACAGCCAGCACGGGCGGCGTTCATTACGACGGCCAGGAGCAGATTATCCACACGTCGCCAGTTGAACCCGAAGAAGCTGAACGCATGCCGGAAGCCAACGACCAGTCGATCCGACTGCCGGAACCGAGCTTCGTTCCTCGGGCCCCGCGACTGTCGGTCGTGCCAGACGCGCCTCCTGAAATCTAATCCACTTCTGTGGATGTCGAATAAAAAAGGACTCCTGACAATCAGGAGTCCTTTTTTCGTTGATGCGTCGCGGCGGGCGATGAGAGCATTTTCATGCTTCTCCTGCAGTCACATGGGCGCCATTCCGCTGCCATGCTGAGTTTGCTTCTGCAAACGCCTGCAGTCGAACTTTGAGTTTGCTCTAGAACTCGCCAACCACTTCGGTGTCATCGATCCCGACCAGGTTCTCAAGAACGCTGTTCGTATCCCAGGAACCATCGTTGCTGAGATTCACGTTTTCCGAGATGAATCGAACCGAACCGTCCGCGAGAAGAAACTGAGCTCCGCCATCGTGCCTGCTGCTGTAAGCCTGGCTGCGATCGGTGTTCGCTCCCGTCAACGGCGGGTTGATCGGGTAACGAACCGATCCCACGATTGACATAATGCCCTGATTCCAGGCAACCGCGCTGTCTTGCGAGGAAGGACCGGTGCCGTTTGCATCGCGCACGGCCAGCAGGGTTCCTGCCGACATTCTCTGCCCGCCCAGACGCCAGGCTCGTTCACCAACCAGGATGGTATTGCTCGTGCCATCCAGAATGTCGTTGAAGCCGACGCGGCTGTCGCGATAGAACGCTCCGATTGCTCCCGTGGTTCCAATACGCGGGTTCGTCGCCTTCCGTTGCCGCACGGCCGCGATGTTATTGGAGCCGACATAGTTCGTGATCGGCAGACCGGTGTTGGCTCCGCCTGAACCCGGCTGGTTGTCGATGGCGTAACCCGGATCCGGACCTGGATCGTGAACGCGTGGTTTACCTCCATCTGAAGGACAGTTGAAGGCGGCCTGGAAGCCCTGGAATTCAGCACGGTGCGTGTTGATCGCCTGGGAAGCCGGAGTGTTACCGACGTTCAGCAGATCGTACAGGCCGCTCTGTTCCATCTGCGGCAGAATCATGGCCGTCCAGGACCAGTGTCCATCGTTGTCGTTGCTGGACGTCCAGTTGTTGTTGGAATTGCTTTGCATGTCGACGTAGCCCGGAGGCAGCACATTGTACGTGTCGTGATAGTTGTGCAGAGCGAGGCCGATTTGCTTGAGGTTGTTCTTGCAACTCGACCGCCGAGCCGCTTCTCGCGCCTGCTGCACGGCGGGCAGCAACAGCGCTACTAAAATCGCGATGATCGCGATAACAACGAGAAGCTCGATCAAAGTGAACGCGCTTCGGGACCGGGAACCGTTCATTTCACGTCTCCAGAAGAAATTTGAGAGGGAAGGGAAATATAGAGATGTGCCGATACGATACATCTGAATGCATCGCTCCGCAAGATGAACAACCTGATACTATTGCCGACAATTCTGGAGGGTCATCGACAATCCGGTTTACTCACCCCGCAGCGATCGTAGCACGGGCATTCGCACGGCCTGCAGGATGGCGAAGCTCGCTCCGAGCATCCCGGCGGCAAAGACGGCTACCAGCAGCAGTGCGCCACTGGCCCAGGGGACATCGGAACCGCGGCTGAGAATATTGGGCAGCATCGCCCACAGCGCCGTGGCCGTGCCGATGACCAGCCCCACGGTCAGGAGCACCGCGTTTTCAATCAGCACGAGCATGCCGATCATGCCCCGCGAGAATCCAATGGCCCGCATCAGGGCAAGCTCGCCGCGCCGTTCGAGCACGTTTCGCAGCATCACGATCGCCAGCCCGAACGTTCCGAGCAGCAGACCGAGTCCGCCGAGAGCCTGAAACGTGGAGAGATACGTGTTCTGCACGGCCAGAAAACTCTCGAGCCGCCGCCCGACCGGTTCGGCGTCGAAGCCGAGCGTGACCAGCCGCGTTTCGAGCTCGCGCGTCAGTGGTTCCACGTCTTCCATTGGCGTTTCGATGAGGAAGTAGTTGTAGCCTTCGACCTCTGGAAAGAGTTCGAGGAAGTTCGCTTCCGACATCAGCAGCACGCCCTGAAACACACTTCCGCCAAGCGAGCCGACCACAGTCAGATCGACTCCCGCCTGCAGTTCTTCAGGCAGTTCGACCGAATCGCCAATCGCTTTGTGCAGACTGTATTGCAGCGTATTCATATCCCCGATGACGGGAACGTCACCCTCTTCTGTCCGCCCTTCCAGCAGCTTCCACGGATGCTCGGACGGCGTATCGGCGAACAGGAAACCGCCTCGATCGATCATCTCCTGAGGCACGCCGAGGATCGTCGGCAGCCGTGTCTGATACAGATTCAGACAGCTCGCATCTTCCCCGGGCCGCACACGGAACGGCATGATGTTCGACTCGGCCAGCAGTTGGCGGAGCTGTTCATCCTGAGAGCCGATCAGCCCCAGTTTGATCTGCCCTTCTTCAGTGGAGAGATCGTAAAGCACCGGTCGGGCCGACTCGGCGACGATCGAAAAGCCGCCGTTCCCGGAGTTGAAATCAGGCTCCATCTGGGACGGATTCTGCCGCCCCGAGGCCACTGCCACGACAACGAACGTCGCCAGCGCCACCAGAATGACCGTGATGCTGCTTCGCTGACGTTCCCGCGAGGGATTGCGAGCTCCAAGTCGCACCGCTGCCGAGAGTCCGCTCCCCTTCAACGTGGTGGCCCGATAGCGACGCAGCCAGACGACATACAGCAGCAGACTGCCGATCAACGACAGGAATCCCCCCGCGAAGAAGCAGACGATGTGCCAGTTGAATCCGCCAAACGCTTCCGTCCGCGGCACGAGGCCCGACAGCACCCCGAGGACCATCAACACGGCGACGACGAGACAAACCAGACCAATCCAGAGCTTGGCTCCCCCGCCCGTTCGTACGGTTCCCGACTGCGAACTCGAAACACCATGCAGTCGATCTTTCGCGGAGACCCGGAGAATCTGCCGGACTCCGAGCCACATCCCCGGAATCGCAACCACGAAAGCGATTGCCGCTCCGGTCGCCAGGCTTTGCGGCTGCACCGATGTCTGCAGGAACGTCGTTCCGATGGCTCCCCGCCACCAGGTCGTCAGGCCGTAAATCATGAATCGGGCATAGCCGATCCCGAGCAGCGAACCGAGAATCACGCCGCCAATGGCAACGATCGCCCCTTCGCCGAGCAGCAGGTTCCGCACGCTGCTCCGCGCCATTCCGATCGCCGAATAAAGACCGGTCTGCGCGACCCGGGTTTCAATCCCGAGGCGGAACAGCAGCGTGATCAACACCATTGCCGCGGCGATTACAAAGAAGCTGAAGCCGATGAACAGTCCGGTAAAATCCTGCGTTCCCTGGGCGGCTGCCAGTCCCTGCTGTTTCACCGGAAGCACGACCAGCCCCAGACTCGCCGGCGAGAGATTCTGAAGAAACGCCTGCTCGAACTGCTCGGCGGTTTCATCGAGACCGAGCTCCGGATTCACGGCAATCCGCACCGATGTGCTTTCTCCATACCGGCTCTGCCAGAGTTGCCGGGCTTCGTCGAGCGGCATGAAGAGTTTGGGAGTCGTCTTGTACCCGTCCGGCTTCGTGTCGTTGCCTTCCCAGTATTCGTCATCCCGTTCGGTGATGCGATCCGTCTCCATCGGAAAGGGCTGCTCCCAGTCGTTGAGCGTCCGGGCATCGGTAATGCCGGGAACGAACGGCGTGAAGCCCCGGTCATCGGCCACCGAACCATCGAGCGGCAGCACGGCTCCCACACGAAATCGCTTCTCGATGTCGGGAAGCTCTCCGCGCGAGCCGACGACATGATAGGCCAGCGAGACCTCATCCCCTGCCTGCACCTGCAGGTCTTCGGCCAGCCAGCTGTTGATCGCCACTTCCCCCGCTTTGAGTCCGTCGACAGGTTGTCCTCCCGTATTAATGAACGGTCCGAACGGCGGCTCGTTGACGAACTCCACTCCTGCGGCAATCGAATACATCGAGAACCGTTCCGGATTCGAGACGCTGGCAATCTCATTGGCGAGGTAGACCAGGACCGACGACGACGTGAGATCGAGCTGCTCGGCGACGTTGACCGCATGCGTCGACAGCGGCCGCTCGACGATCATCCGATCCGATTCGAGAGCGAAATAGTTCTTCTCCGGCACCTTCCGCAGATGCATGTGGAAGTCGTCGAGCTGCAGCCGTTGTGCCAGCGAGCCGGTCGCCGCGGAAGCGAGCTTGCTGCCCACGGTCACGTCCCCACCGAAGTTGAAGAGCAACGCATTCACCCGAGCCGGCTTCGCGACCGGATTCCGTGGCGTCGCCCGGACCGCCTGCAGATCGAGTTCTTCCTGCAGCCGACTGAGTCGCACATACGCATTCAAAGGGAGCTGTTGATTCGGCTGCAGGGAGAAGCGGCCGAGCGTTGTTTCCGGTTCGGCGACTCGCGTGACCGTCAGCGGAAAGTTGACGACGAGCTCATCGACATCCCGTTCGCCGAGCAGAGACTCCTGAGGAATCGACTGCGGAATATTGACGTACAGACTCAGCTCATCATCTGGACTTGCCTCCAGCTGTTCGGCCAGCCTTCGGTTAATGACGATGCTCTGATCATCCGGCAGGTTGCCTTCTTCACCGCGGAGCATGGCCCAGAGTCGCTCGTCGAGTCCAACAAGGTTGACCTGCCCGGCTGTGGCGATTTCAGGGTCGGCTCCTTCTTCTGAGGGTTCCATCTCGTGCTGCAAGGAAGCCGTGAGCATGATCGCCGGAGCGATCGAAACGCCGGCCGTATCGGGGTTCTCGCTGAGAGCCTGTTCGAGATCGTCCGTCAGTTCTTCCCGAAAGAAGCGGGAACCGGACATCGCGGCATCGACCTCGGCCAGACGATCGAGCGTCATCTGTCGAAGACTGTAACGCACGGAATCGCCGACGATGAGAGCGCCGGAAATCACGGCCGTGCCAATGGCGACGCCGAGCAGAACCGCCAGATTGGTTCGCCAGTAGTAGCCGAGCGTGCGGAAAACGAGCTGTGTGCGATTCATGGATCAGTCCGGAGACGCGGTCAGACGGAAGCGGGAGAGGCGGTCGAATCAGCCGTAACCAGACGGCCGTCTTCCAGCTGATAACAAGTCGGAAACCGCCGGGCGAGGTCCCAGGAATGGGTCACACAGAGCAGCATCGCTCCCGCTTCCCGGCTCACTTCCAGCAGCAGATCGCCCACGACGCCGGCTGTGGCGGTATCGAGGTTCCCGGTTGGCTCGTCGGCAAGAATCAACTCGGGTTGATTAATCAGTGCCCGGCAGACGGCGACCCGTTGCCGCTCTCCTCCGGACAACTGAGCCGGCAGATGTGTCAGCCGATCTTTCAGTCCGACCCGCTCCAACAGCTGGCCGGCCAGATCGCGTCGGGACTGATCGACACCCGATCCCGCCAGACAGGGAAGCAGAACGTTCTCCACCACATTCAATTGCGGCAGCAGATTGTGGTCCTGAAACACGAAGCCGATGTGGGCGTTGCGGAAGGCGGTCTGCTTCGACTCGCCGCCGGCGACCATGTCCTGTCCGCGCAGCGAAATCTCGCCGGCATCAGGGCGATCGAGCGCACTGATGAGATACAGCAGCGTACTTTTTCCGGAACCGGAAGGTCCGGTAATACTGGCGGCTTCCCCCTGCTTCATCGTCAGGTTGAGTTCACGCAAAATCGAAACGGCCTGCCCGGCCGAGACGTAGCTCTTGAACAAATTGCGGACTTCGAGGGCAGCCGGGGCGTCTTCAGCGGGTGTCTGTTCGGACATGGAACCAATCATCGCTAACAGGTCGGAACATGGTCTACGTTGTTCCTTCCAGTATAGCGAACCGGTCCCGCGAGGTCATGAAGCGGGCGGGGAAACAGCAGGTAGCCCGACCGTCACGCAGGCGGGCCACCCGTTGGACGTTTCTAGAACTCGACGGCAATCTGCTTGTTGTTCGGGTTCTCGGCCAGACGTCGCGCCTGGGCCGCCGAAGTGTCGATGTTCAGGGTCAGCCGGGTTTCCCAGGTTGAGGAATCCGGCGTGAAGTCCCAGTGCAGAATCACGGCACAACTCTGGTGGACCAGTTCAAAGCCCCCCTCGGACTGACTGACCGTTTCCAGCGGATAGGTCCAGATTCCGGCCGGTTGAGAGGTCTCCAGCGAAGCATCGAGCCCCAGCCATTCATCAACCAGACCGATGCGTCGCTGCTCGTGCAGATTCTGCTCGGTGCCGAGATGGCCGATGTTGTTCCCCTCTTCGGCGTAGTAGTAGCGGTTCTCCACACCAGCCGCCATGGCCGAGAAGTTGAACTCGACCGCGAGATGAACCCGCTGGCCCGGCTCAAGATCATCGAGACGGTAAGCGATCTCCAGTTCCGACGGAGCAGCCGTCGACGTGGCGACCGACTTGGTCAACTGTGGCGACTGCCCTTCCCAGCGGCAACGGCGGGTCATCACCGCTTCCACGCGGTTCGGGCTGCGTTTGAGCGTCGTCTGGAAGACTGCCTGTTCGGCTTCGCCGATAAAATCGCCCTGCATGCGGAAGTCTTCCATCGACATTCCCGGCGGCAGGACATGGTCCACGAGACTCTTGCGGGCCCACTGATCGTAAATCAGCTTCAGGTGCAGATTCTCCTGCTTGAAGACAATGTCTTCCGAGACCGAAGCGGTCTCGTTGCTGCCGTCGATCTGCCCGGCTGCGTGTGCGAGAATCGTTTCGTGATACGGCTCGGGACGCCGGTTAAGCGTCGCCAGCAGGTTCACGCGGGATCCCCGAGCATCGAGTTCGTAGAGATGTCCGCCCCTCGCCGGGGCGAGATAACCGACGAGCTGATCGCTGGCGATGCGAACTTCCTGACGGGCATCGAGATTGATATCGCGGGACGAAATCTCCACCCAGCGGCCGGTCTTGCCGGAAAGCTGTTCAACGAGTCCGTCGGCTTCAATCAGATGATGGTAGATGGCGTTTCTCAGGTGCGGCAGATACAGCCCGCCGAAGGCGCCGTGCCAGTACGGGCAGTTACACTGTCCGCGATAGAGATGATCGCGGGCACTCTGGAAGATGGCGGTCTGTTCGATCTCCGGTTTGCTGCGAACCAGCTGATCGAGCCGATCGCTGATCTCCCGCATCCGACAATACATCTCGTGAGCTTCGGGATACTTCACCAGGAAGTTCCGCCAGAAGCCTCCACGAAGTCGACGGCGAATCTCCGGCCAGTCTTCTTCTTTGCGATGCTCGCGATTCAGACGAATCAACTCCAGCTGACGATCGGTCGGCAGCGCCCATTCGGTCATCTCGCGGTAGCTGCAGTCGGGAAGATAGCAGCGTCCCAGCGGAGAGACCTCTTCGACGGCCTGCGAGAACGTGCAGACGCGAACCCAGTCCTGATTATCGGTGAGCAGCTGGAAAAATCGCGTCAGCCATTCGTCGCCGTAAACGTGCTGCTTGGAACCGGGCCAGGTGCCGAACTTTTCGCCATCATCACCAAACGCGACCACGGCGTCCGGCTGTTTTTCGTGAACTTCGCGGAGCCAGTCGATCGTCGCTTCCGGCTCGGCAAACGGAATCGTGTAGCGCAGATGCTCGCTGATCGGGAAGACCGAGAGCATCCGGCCATCGTCTTCAGTCACGAAGTAGCCGTAGAGCTCCTCGTCGCCGAAGCCGGCATTCTTGAAGTGGAAGTCATCGAGCACGGTGTATTCCAGCCCGGCGGCCACGGCATCGCGGGTGAAACTCTGCTCCCAGACACGTTCGGGAACCCACATGCCGCGGGGCTTCTTGCCGAAATGCTGCTCAAGATGCTCGCCGTAAGCCTTCATCTGACCGAAGCGATCGCGGGAAGGAATGCTGGCCAGAATCGGTTCGTAGAACGGACCGCCGAGGATTTCGATCTGTCCCGAGTCCGAAAGCGGCTTGAGCCGCTCGATGTACTCCGGGCGATTCCGCTCGATCCAGTCGATCAGACTGCCCGAGTTGTGCAGCGAGATGCGAACCGCGGGGTAATTCTCCAGCACATCGAGGAACGGCTTGTAGCTGTCCTGATAGGCTTCTTCGACCACGTGATCGAAGTTGCCGACCGGCTGATGATTATGGATGGCCAAAACAAGTCGAATGGGACCGGGCATTCCAGCTGCTTCCTAACTCGATGTCGATCGCCGCGGGGCGGAGCCGCACTGTGAACGCCTCGGACAGCACGGCAGGTTTCCTGTCGCCGCATCATACTCCCTGCAAGCAAGTTAGAAAATGAGAGTTGCAGCACGAATTGCCGCAGAACCCATGAAATGACCGCCGCCGTTAAGATAGGCAATCTGTAAGCCGTGCCAGGAGCAGAAGTCGGGTGCGGAGGGGACCGAATGACTTCGTGCGTCATCTCGGTTGGCTCAGACGCGTGCGTCTGGGCCATCTCTGTTGTGCGACCCGACCCAAAACCACGTGGCTGAAGTCTGATCTTCGATGCGATCTAGGCCCCAGCGAGCTGCTGAGCCGCGAATTCCGGGTACACCGGGTTCACGTAGCTGCCCTGACCGAGTTCCCAGCCGGCGATACCGGCGAGGCGGGGGTAGATTTCCCAGTGCCAGCGGAATCCGCACTCGTCGGCGGCGGCGAAGGGAGCGGTGTGGAGGACGAAATTGAAGTCGCGGGAACCGGTCACACATCTTAGACGCAGCAGGGCCTGCCGCATCATCCCGGCGACATCTTCCAGCATTTCCTCCGAAGTCTGATGAAAGTGCGCCCGTTCTCCGTGTGGAATGATGAGCATTTCGAAAGCAAACCGGCTGACGTACGGACAGAGCAGGGTGCAGTGCTCTGTGTGCTGGACGATTCGCTCGTTCGCCTGCAGTTCCGCCTCAAGCAGATCCTGCAGCGGCGTTCTTCCGGTGTGGGCCCGGTATCGTTCGGCGTATTGGAGCTCACGATTCACATGCGGCGGTACGAAGCGCGTCGCCATGAGCTGGGAATGCACGTGCGGCTGTGAAGCCCCCGCGTTGCGGCCCTGATTTTTGAAAACGGTCGCGTGAACGACGTCGGGATGCTCCGCCAGCGCTTTCAGACGCTCGCGATAGCTGAGGAAAATCTGCGAAAACTCCTTGTCCGAGCATTCCGCGATGTCCGTCAGGGGCTGCGGATGTTCGATGATGACCTCGTGCAGCCCGGCGGCCAGTCGCTGACAGTCTTCTTCCGGGGAGGCCTCAGGCGTGAGGACCGGATACTTATTCGGAATGACACGAACCTGCCAGCCGGGCCCGTTCGGCTTCGAATCGTCGTTTCGCAGCGCAAACGACTCGTCCGTCGTGAGATGCTCGTTGAATTCCGCGAACGGATTGGTGCTTCCCGCTTTGGCATCCGCGGTTTGCGAGAGTGAAACGGGGCGGCGGGCCCGGGGCGGAGCAAAAATCACGGGCCAGTCGTGGACGGGATCGTACCGGACTTCGTGATGCTCGCCGGCGAAATGCGCGGACTCCATGGACTCGGACATGTGCAGCAGACTGTCTGGGGATCGGTCGAAAACGCTCAACTGGCTTCGAAAAAGCGGCTGGTCGAGCCGCCCTCTTTGACCACATTAATGCGGACTGGCTTCGCGCATTTGGGGCACCAGCCGACGTACGCATCCTGCGCGGCGTTCAAACGGGCATAAATATAGCTGTTGCAGCACTTCATGTGCACGCCGAGAGTCGGCTGAGAAGGTCTGCGGGGCGGTTGGGAATTGGACATGGCTCGAGATCGCGAAAGGTGCATCCGAAGGAGAAACTGAAATCGGAGGCAGAGCCGGCGACTTCGGGCCGAATCTTAGTTCTCGTGGTCCAACCCTGAAAATACCAACCGGGGATCACCGATTTCAATAACTTACCGGCGAAGCGCGACTTGCATCTGAAGGGCGAATCAGCTTTGATGATGGCGATTTTCAGCCCGCCGCGACCGCCCGCTTGTCTTGTCATATCTACAACCGCCGATAGAGCCTGAGAGATTTGGTGAACCATGGATGCCCTCACCATTCTCGCGACAGTCATCTTCGTGCTCTTTGCGTTCGGCTACGGCGCCTGTTTCGGCAGCTTTCTGAACGTTGTTGTCTGGCGACTGCCCCGGCGGATGCCAATATTGCTGGCCCGCAGTCATTGTCCGAAGTGCAAACACGCGATTCCCGGCTCAGATAACATCCCGATCTTCGGCTGGATCCGACTCAAAGGCCGCTGCCGCTTCTGCCAGTTGCCGATTTCAATCCGTTATCCGCTCGTTGAAACCGCGGTCGCTCTGCTCTTCGCGGCTCTGTTCGTGCTGATTGTGGTCGCTCACGGAATTTCGCTGCCGTCTCAGTTTCTCCGAGATCACGGCGGCAACTGGCTAACCGAGTTCCCCGGTTGTCCGTTGCTGCTGGTCTATATTCATCAGATCGTGCTCGGCTACTTTCTGTTCGGAATTGTTCTGATTGAAGAGGATGGACAGCAGACGCCATGGCGGTGGCCGCTGATCGCGATTGTCCTGCATTTCGTGATCATCGCGTTCAATCCGGCTGTGGGGATGATGGATTACGTCTCGGCCCTGAAGGTGGACCAGTCCGATACCGCAGGCGTGTCGGTTTCGTTCCAGCAGGCTGCGATGTTCGGCTTTGGCGGGGCTTTGCTGGCTGCTGTCCCCGGGCTTCTCGGTCGCTGGCTGCTGGGACCACTGCGTTATCGCAATGGCTATCAGGCCTTTCTGCTGATCGGGTTCTTTCTCGGGCCGGCGTTCCTGCTCTGGACCGCCATGATCGTTGGCTTCTCGCTGCTCGCCCAGCGGGTGGGGGCTCAGATCAGGAAGAATTCCTCGGTCTCGGGCGTCTCGACACAGGTTCTTCTGGCCTGGCTGATCATTCTGTGTACGTGGAGGTGGTGGCCCGCCTTAAACGTCTGATGGGTGGGACGGGCTGAATGGCGCGGCATTGTTCCGGCAAATTTCGTTCGCCATCGCCGCTCCTTCAGAGTAGTATGTTGAGGAAGTCCCCACTCGAGAATGGGGACGTCTCTTCCAGACTCCAGTCTCAAAAATATTCTTTAGTGTCGTTCAGGAGAGATCCGCGATGGTAATGGTTTCCGAGTGGACTGAATCCACTTTCCTTCCCAATAAAGAACTTGAGATCGACAAGATCTTCAAATCGGCCATCAAGCTCGGCTGCTCCGATATTCACCTGCAGGTCGGTCGTCCTCCTGTGTTCCGAATCAAGGGAGGGCTGCGTCCGCTGCAGATGGACCCGATTTCGGAGTCGAAGATGATCGAGCTGACGTTCCCGATGATGGACCAGCGTAACCTCGATATTTTCCATCGTGACGGCGGGGCCGACTTCGCGAAAACGCTGATCGTCGACGGCGAACCCTGGCGTTTCCGTATCAACCTGATGACGCAGATGAGCAAAATCGGCATGGTGGCTCGAAAGATCGAGCGGTCCATCCCGCCGTTCGAAGGGTTGTTTCTGCCGCCGATTATGGAAGAGCTTTGCAAGTACGACCAGGGAATGGTGCTGCTGGCCGGGGTGACCGGTTCCGGTAAATCGACGACGATCGCCTCGATGCTGGACTGGATCAACCACAACTACAATAAGCACATTCTCACGATCGAAGACCCGATCGAATTTATTTACACCTCCGACAACTGCCTGATTAACCAGCGTGAAATTGGACAGGACGTGATCGACTTCCACACGGCGATGAAACATGCCGTGCGTGAAGACCCGGACATCATGCTCGTGGGCGAAATGCGAGACATGGAAACCTTCGAAACGGCTATCCACGCGGCTGAAACCGGTCACCTGGTGTTCGGAACCATCCACGCCTCGAGTGCTCCCGGAACGATTTCCCGTATTCTCGACCTGTTCCCGTCGTCGATGCACGGAGCCATTCGGGCCAGTATCGCGATGAACATGAAGGCGATCGTGGGACAGAAACTGCTCAAGACCATCGTCGACAAGCCGAGTCGTGTCCCGATCGTGGAGGTCATGAAGTTCAACCCGACGGTGCGAAAACTCGTCCGGGAAGGTCTGGACGAAAAACTCACGGCGGCCATTCGCATCGGGAAAGACGAAGGCATGCAGGTGTTCAACGACAGCCTGAAGTCCTTCATCGACCGGGAACTGATCAGCCGTGGCGATGCGTTCGAGATTTCTCCGAACGTGGAAGAACTCAAGATGGCTCTCAAGGGAATCGACGTCAAAGCGGCTGCGATTCTGTAACAGCTTCTCCCGCGACGAGCCTCGAGAACAACTTGCGAACAGGTGCCTCTGCCGGTCCGTCCGGCAGGAGGTGCCTTCTCGTTTGATCTGTACGAATTCAGAACTCTCCGTTACGGTCAGCGTTCTGAATTCACTGTCAGGAAGCGTGATTCGAACAGGCATTTCGGCGAGGGATAACTTCGCTGAGGGATTGACGTTGCGGAGCGGGCCATGAAGATTTCATTTCAGATTTTGACGGGCAAACACAAGGGGAGAATGCTCACCCTTCCGGCCGATGTCGTGAAGATCGGGCGAGATCCCACGGCTCAGATTCGCGTCAATTCGACCGAAGTCAGCCGGATTCACTGTGAGATCACTTTGCGGGACGGCAACGTCTACGTGAAGGATCTGGGCAGCCGGAACGGCACGTTCGTCAATGGCGAGGTCATTTTCGGCGAAGCTCAGATCCGGCCAGGCGACACACTGCATGTCGGCAATATGGTCTTCGAGCTGGCCGGCGAAAAGAAAAAGGCGGCTCCTAAGTCGTCGGAACGAATCCGCCCCCCCGGATCCCGCAATGCGATTCGAACCGCTTCCGAAGAGGATGTGATCGACTGGCTGGCCGAAGATGAGTCCGAGCTTGATTCCGATACGACGATCGTGACGAATACGGAAGCTCGTCAGATGGGGCTGAATGACGCCCCGGGTCCGTCTGCTCCGCTGGTGCCGCGAACCTCTTCGATTTCGCTGAGCCCGGTGGAAGACGGCACGCCGGCCGCAGATGCCGCTCAGATTATTAAACAGTACTGGGCCAACAAGTAATCTGGGTTCTGCTGATTTCAAGGATGTGACCCGACGCTTCGGCACATTTCGCGAATTCTCACACTCAGTCCCTCTGACACTCGCCGATTCCTGTTTACAATCGGGGAAGGTCTACATGCCGGCTTCTTACGGCGTCAGCGATTCTGTTCCCAAGCGACAGCATTTCTGCAGCGCCGCGAAGCCTCCTGTCAGTCATCATGCACACACTTCAGAGGGTAACAGGACATCATGCGCAATATCGTCGGTCTGGTCCTAGGTGGAGGTAAAGGTACTCGACTCTTTCCGCTGACTGCTCAGCGGTCCAAGCCAGCCGTCCCTCTGGCGTCGAAGTATCGGTTGATCGACATCCCGATCGCGAACTGCATCAACAGTGGCGTCGACCGCATTTATCTGCTCACGCAGTTCAATTCCGTATCGCTGCATCGGCACATTCGCCAGACCTACAACTTCGACGGCTTTCACGGCGGCTTCGTCGAGATCCTCGCCGCTCAACAGACGATCGAAGGAGCCGACTGGTATCAGGGAACGGCCGATGCCGTCCGTAAGAACCTCCGCTACATTCAGCAGCCGGGCATCGATTATGTCTTGATTCTTTCCGGCGATCAGCTGTATCGCATGGACTACCAGCAGATGCTCAAGACGCATCTCGATACCAAAGCCGATGTGACGATCGGGGCCCTGCCTGTCGATCGCGAGGATGCCAAGAGCTTCGGCATCATGCAGCTGGACGACACCGGCCGCGTGAAAGGCTTTGTCGAGAAGCCCAAGACCAAGGAAGCAATTGATTCGGTCCGAATGGATCCCGCGTGGATCGATTCTAAAGGGATCGACAGCAAGGGCCGCGACTGCATGGCCAGCATGGGCATTTACCTGTTTGACCGGGACCTGCTTGTCGACTTGTTGACGAAGACGACCCACGAAGATTTCGGCAAGGAAGTCTTCCCAATGGCGATCGCCGATCACAACGTCAACGTGCATCTGTTCGATGGCTACTGGGAAGACATCGGAACGATCAAGTCATTCTTCCAGGCCAACCTGGATCTGGCGAAGCCGAACCCGCCGTTCGAATTCTATCGTCCCGATTCTCCCATCTATACCCGTCCTCGATTCCTCCCGGCGACCAAGGTTACCGGCACCTACTTCGATCATTCGCTCATCGGTGATGGCGGTGTGATCGACGAAGGAACGCGGATTGAGAACAGCGTGATCGGACTTCGCTGCCGAATCGGCAAGAACGTAATGATCAAGAATTCGATCATTATGGGGGCGGATTACTTTGAATCCGAGGAAGAGACTGAACATAATGATGGAGCTGGCGTCCCCATGATCGGTATTGGCGATGGTTGCGTGATCGAGAACGCGATCATCGACAAGAACTGCCGCATCGGCGCCGGAGCTGTCGTCGCTCCCGGCAATCGTCAGGAGGCGGACCTTTCTGATCCCGAGCTCTATATCCGCGACGGAATCCTCGTCGCACCCAAGGGTAGCACCATACCGGCGAACTGGATCCTCCCGTCCTGACACTCCGTCCCGACAGTCCAGTTCGCAAGTCCTTTCTTGCGTTCGGAGACTGTTTTATGTTCGTTCGATGCGGGTTGCTGACGTGTCTACTGTTGACTGCACTGATCGCTTCGCCCTGCGCTGCGGCGGAGTATCAGACGGCTGTTGAGGCCTGGAATGCCGGAGCCGCTGCCCTGCGCTCCGGCAACTACGCCGCCAGTCAGGAGCCGTTCGAGGCGGCTCTGAAAATGACCGACGACGACCGCATGAAAATGCGGATCCATGAAGCTCTGATGGCCAGCTATCGCCTGCTGCCGGAGCCAGATAAGTTCGTCGACAATTCCGAGTTCATCATCGAGAACGCCGAGTACGACGCCAAGAAGTCGCTCACGCGGAGTGCGCTGCTGAGTTTCATGTTTCAGCGTGGCAAGTTGAACGTCATCGAAGACCGGTACACGAAGAACATTGCCAGCAAGAAGAAGCTGGAACTGTCCCATTACATTTTGATGGAGTTGTACGGACGGTATAACCGCAAACCGGAACTGGCCATCACCCACACCAAGGCCTACGCCGAACTGACGAAAGACTCCGGCGTGAAAGTGTCGGCCAGTCACCTCGGTGATCTCGGTCGGCAGTTCGCCCAGGCGGGAAAGCTGGAAGATGCGGCGAAGAAATACGAAGAAGCCGCGGAAAGCGATGAAAAAACGGCCAGCTGGTACCTGAAGGAATCCGCTGACTGCTGGATGAAGCTCGGCAAGGAAGACGAAGCGCTGGCCGCCGTCGAGAAAGCGGAGAAGCTGGGACCCGACACCCGCTCTGACCAGCTCACCCATTTCTGGCATCGCAAGATCGGCGAAATCTACCTCGAACTCGACAAACCCAAAGAAGCGATTCCGCACCTGAAAGCCGCGATCGAAAACACCAAGATCGAGGGCTACATCAAGAGCTGCCAGGAAGCGTTGGCCAAAGCCGAAGCCGCGGTGAAGTAACTCGCCAGAGATGATCTCAACCTGAAGTGGCTTCGAGTTGGGATTGGTTCGCGTTTATTCAGCGGACCGCGGTCAGAAAAAAAGAGATCCGCAGCGGACGCGAGACGCTGCGGATCATTCCGTGGTTCAGATTGCGAACGTGGTCGCGCGGATTACTCCGTCGTTGCGACGGCGTTCTGATTCTGCTGCTGAAGCGTCTTCATCAGACGCAGAATTCGCAGCTCGAGCAGTTCAATCGGTTCCATGTTTCCCCCGGCGGTCAGACGGTCGACTTTCGAGTTGAACTGAGTCTGCAGTTCTGCCAGATTGTCCATCTGCTTCTGCATATCAACTTCGAGAGCCTGTTCCAGATCCTGCTCCAGGCCGACGATGAACTGGCGGGCTTCCTGCGGACTGTCTTCCAGTTCCTTCAGGTACGACTCGATTTCCTGATGGTTCTCTTTCAGGAATTCACGGAAGGCCTGCTTGCTCATCTGCGTTCCTTCGTCGAGACCTTCTTCGACACCGGTTTCGGTGAGTTGCTCCAGTTGAATGCGAGCGTCGTCACTGGAGGCCATCAGCTGTTGACTGACAGTCTCGGCGTACTGATCGCTGTTCTCGCGAACTCGCGTGACGATTTCTTTCCGGATCTCCGGATAGTTCTCTTCGGCATACTGTTCGGTCGCCGCGGCAATGTTCTCCGGCTCCAGGTTCTCCTGAACCTGAGAGTAGGTCATCCCGGCAATGGCGATGAGTTCGACGCAGAAGACAATCAGCAGGACCGTGGTGAGCCCCGGTCCGTTCGACCGGCTCTTGTTGTCGTGACTATTCGTTGACATCAGGTAACTCCTGTATTTCCATTCGGTAGAAAGTGTGTGAATTGTGTTCGGATCAGAGGTCGTGATTAGAGCGGATCGCTCTACCGTATGTCCGCGAATGAGCGTCGAATCGCCTGAAACGCTGCATCTTTCGCGGACCGAACGGTTACAACCAAAAAGTAAACTGCTCTAACCTTCGGACGCCATCTGAGTGATCTCCGATTCGGCTTTGTCACTCAGCTTGAGGACCAGCCAGTCGGAGAGATATTTCAAGAGCTGTTCGCGGGTCTGCTCCTGCGAGGCCTGTTCGATCGGTTCGATCTGTTCCCAGAGAGTCATCGTCCGTACCGACTGATTCTTGAGTTCATCGATCGAGTAACGTTCCATCAGACGATCACCCACTTTACGGAACTCGGCGATCAGCTGGTCGACTTCTTCACGACTCGCATACTCGGGAAATTCAGCGGCAACGACGTCCCGCTGGGCGACCCAGAAATCATCGGTCTGTTTTTTCGTTTCCTGCACCAGCGTCTGTTCAAGATCGTCCAGATACGTGGCGCTCTCGCGATCGAGAATCTTCACGTACTTCGGATAATCTTCTTCGAGCTGCTTCTGCATGGCAGTCGCGAGCGGCGGGACAACGTCGCGGGTCAGCTCATACGATTCCCGGACGATCGTGTCCGAGTTGTCCTGAATCATTTCGCCCATCTCCTGGGCGATCTCTTCCTCCTGCAGATCCGGAGTCGGCGGGCCAGAATAGGCTGTATAGCCCCAGATCGCCCCGACGCCCACAATGAGCACGGCGAGGATCAGGTTGTTGACGGTCGAAAATGGGTTCATGTCGGTCTCCTGTCACTTCGGTGGTTGAAAACGGCGATCTCTGATCAACAGCAGCGCCTGCTGTCGGATCCGGGAGAGGCCTGAAAAATGAAGAATGTTGGCGACGGCTGAGCGGACATGTTGTCTGGTTAGAATCCGGACAACGGAGGAAGAGCGGCCATCAATGGCTGAAAACCGTCTCCCATGCCCGACTGTGCAGTCGCATGGGGTCAATCTCGGCGGTGAGTGACACGAGTTCGCAAACCCGATACCGTTCAGTCAGGAAATGCCCGTACGGATTTAGCGAAGAGGTCTACTGAAGTGGAGTGTCTGTGCGTACGGAAGCGACGTGAGTTCGTCGCAGCGGCATCGTTTCGCTGAAGGGGCGACACATCCCTGAAGGAGCCGAGAGACTTTCTATAGCAGAGCCAGACAATCGCGGTCACACGATGTCGACACGATCAGCGAGCGTTCCGCGATCGCCGGAATAGTAGTGTACATCCAGTTCCAGTCAGCAGAATCGCGAAGATCCATTTCCAGAACCATGGGCCGAAAACCACGGTCGCATTGAACAAAATAAAGCCGAAGACGGCGTGCAGAGTGAGTCGATACCAGTCAGGTAGCCCGCTCAGACGCCGCCGGACTGAATACCAGATGTCCACGGGCCACCAGACGGTCAGCAGATAATTGACCCAGAGTCCGCCTCCCCAGGCGATTCCCGTCACTGTTGCCGTCTGTTGAGCGGTATGAGTGTAGGCGGCTGCGAGGTTCCAGTGATGGACATAGTGAAACGCGGCGAAAAAATGGAGAAGATACAGGAGGAAGCCGCTGCACCAGATTGCCGTCGCGAATCGATCCGCCGAAACTCCGGCTGATCGGGACCACGGCCAGATTCGCAGATCGTAAAGCAGTCGCAGGATGTAGCAGACGACCACGAGCCTCGCGGACCCGAGCACGAGCAGATCGGCCTCATCCACGGAAGATCTCTCCAGACGCCAGACGCCATTGGAACGGTTTTCGGGTCATTCTCCGACTTCTCGCCGCGGTTTGACGGCGTTTTCCGCCCTTCCTATCCTACTCAATCTCCGGAAAATTCCGTAGCGTCGTTTTGAGAATGAGGACTTCGGAACGTGTGTGGCTGGCCCGGCCAGTCACTTCATGAGAGAGACCACCATCGCACTGGCAGAGCCAGTGCCCCCCGACCGACGCAGTGGAGGCGTCGGGATCCCGAATCAGGAGTTGATCGGCTTTGCCACGGAAATCGAAGAAATCAAGCAACGGACAGGCGGTGCCGATCCCGGAAGATACGGACCGCATTCAGTACGTCTCGCTGTCGGAAGAAACCCGCCGCCGGTATCTGAATTACGCCTATTCGGTGATTCAGTCACGGGCCCTGCCCGACGTCCGCGACGGCCTCAAGCCGGTGCAACGGCGGATCATGTACGTCATGTTCAACGACCTCGGCATCACCGCCGGGGCGAAGCATCGGAAATGCGCCAAGATTTCCGGCGACACGATCGGTAACTACCATCCACACGGCGATGCGGCTGTCTACGAAGCGCTCGTTCGTATGGCTCAGGACTTCACCCTGCGGGAGCCGCTGGTCGATGGACAGGGGAACTTCGGGTCCATCATCGGATTGCCCGCCGCGTCCGCCCGATACACGGAAGCCCGACTGACGGCGATCGCCGGCGAATTGATGACCGAATTGCGGTATCAGACCGTCGACATGCGGGACAACTACGAAGGGACCCGCCAGGAACCGGTCGTCCTGCCGGCGCGGTTTCCGAACCTGCTGGTCAACGGCACTCAGGGAATCGCGGTTGGAATGGCGACGAACATTCCGCCGCACAATCTCGGCGAAGTGATCAGGGCCTGCGTGCATCTGATTGAAAATCGCGAAGCTACCGTCGCTCAGTTGATGAGGTACATCAAGGGCCCCGACTTCCCGATGGGGGGCCGCATCGTTACCGACCGTCGCGAACTGCGCACGGTTTATGAGACCGGACGTGGGGCCATTAAGGTGCGAGCCGAGTGGCAGCCCGATCCGCTGCAGAAGGGACGCGTCAGGAACAACATTGTCGTTACCTCGGTGCCGTACAACGTGGAAACCGGTCCGCTGATGGCGGAACTGGGAGGCATCGCCGAATCGAAAAAGCTGCCGCAACTGCTGGCCGCGATCGACGAGAGCAGCGAAGAACTCGGCTTGCGAATCGTGCTGGAGCTCAAGAACGCCGACGATGCCGAAACGGTCATGGCGTATCTCTACAAGCACACGGCGCTGGAACAGAACTTCAACGTCAACGCAACCTGCCTGGTGCCGGATGAGCATGACAACCTCTCGCCGGCTCAGCTGAACCTCAGGGAAATGCTCGACGCGTTTCTAAAGTTCCGCTTGAAGACCGTCACGCGGCGGCTCGAGTACATACTGGCTCAGCTCGAAAAGCGAATACACATTCTCGAAGGCTTCGAGATCATCTTCAATGGCCTCGATCTGGCGCTGAAGATCATCCGCAGCAGCCAGGGCAAAGCCGACGCCGCTCAGAAGCTGATGAAGTCCTTTCCGATCGATGCCCCGCAGGCCGATGCGATTCTCGATCTGGCCCTGTACCGGATTTCGGAGCTCGAAATCGACCGCATCATGGAAGAGCTCAAAGAGAAACGGGCGGAAGCCAAACGGATTCGCGCCATTCTCGCTTCCGAAAAGAAGCTCTGGGATCTGGTCAGCGAAGAACTCAGTGAGCTCGGCGACAAATACGGCAACAAACGTCGCACGGCAATCGGATCTTCCGAAGAGATTTCGGAGTTCGATCCGACGGCCTACATCGTTCGTGAGAACACGAATGTCGTCGTTACGACCGATGGCTGGCTGAAACGCGTGGGGCGAATTCAAAGCGTCGACAAGTTGCGAATTCGCGAAGGCGACGAAGTGCTGAATGTGCTGCCGGCCAGCACGCTCGATACGGTCGTCTTCCTCGCCGACGACGGCACGGCGTACACGCTTCCCGTCGATCAGATCCCGGCTTCAACCGGTTATGGCGAACCGCTCGCCAAACATGTGAAAATGGGTGACGGCGTCCGGATCATTTCCGCGCTCACGACCGATGCCCGGTTTACGCCAGCCGATGTTCCGGAAGGGGGCGAATCGCCCACGCCGTATCTGCTCGTGGCGACCGCACGCGGACAGGTCCTCGCCATTTCCTTCTCGTCATTCCGCCTGCCTTCCACGAAAGTTGGCCGAAAATATTGCCGGCTGGCTTCGGGCGACCGGGTCGTTTTCGCGAACCTGATCATCGATCAGGAAACGATGTTCATGGCGACCCGCGACGCCCGGGTGATTCATTTCTCCCTGTCCGACGTCCCGCTTCTCGGCGGACCCGGTCGTGGCGTGAAAGGCATCAAGTTGGAAAGCGACGACGAATGCATCGGAGCGATGTTGCTGGCTCGACCAAGTGACACGCTGCATGTGATCAACGATAACGATAACAAACTCGCGTTCGGCCAGGCCAAGTACGGCGTGACCTCCCGCGGCGGAAAAGGCGTGAAAGCCAGTCAGCGGGTTGGCTTCAAGAACATCGTTCGCCCGGACATCCCTCTGGTCGAGTGGAGTGAACTTGAGTAGAGCCACGAACGCACGTTGTGCTGGATACGCCTGACGGCTATCTCAGCCTGCGACCGGGCCTCAGTTAAGTCTTATTGAATACAGGTCCTTCGCCTCCTTCCGGGGGAGAAGGTGCCCGAAGGGCGGATGAGGGGCCGATTAACCAGCGACGCTCCACTCCACTGATGATACACAGCGGCCCACGAAGCATGGAACGCACATTTGCCCCTCACCCTAACCCTCTCCGTGAGGGGGCGAGGGGACGACTTGTTGGATAACCAGCGGCCGGTGAGATCCCGGCCTTACAGTGAGATAAGCGAATGGCGACAGCATCTCCTTCCAAATACAACGCGTCGGATATCGAGGTTCTTGAAGGCCTCGAAGCGGTCCGGCGTCGACCTTCGATGTACATCGGCGGGGTCGATACGCGTGGCCTGCATCATCTGCTCTGGGAAGTGGTCGACAACTCCGTCGATGAATTTCTCGCCGGTCATGCCGACACGATCAAGGTGACGCTGCACAAAGACGGCTGCGCCCTCACCGTGGCCGACAACGGACGCGGCATTCCGGTCGACAAGCACCCCAAATACAAGAAGTCGGCTCTCGAAGTTATCCTGACGACCCTGCACGCCGGGGGGAAATTCTCCGACAAGAACTACGCCCGCAGCGGCGGTCTGCACGGCGTTGGTTCGTCGGTCGTGAACGCTCTTTCCGAAGAGATGGTCGTCACGGTTCATCGCGATGGCTTCGAATGGATTCAGCGCTACAAACGCGGCCGGCCGACAACGCCCGTGAAGAAGGTGAAGCCGTTCAAAGGTCACGGTACCGTCCTCTACTTCCGTCCCGATGACGACATCTTCCGCCGCATCGCCTACAGCGCTGAGACGATCCGTCAGCATCTGGAAGATATCTCCTACATCCACGCCGGATTGAAGATCCGCTTCGTCGATGAAGCGAAGAACGAGACGCATGAGTTCCACCAGCCGGAGGGGATCAGGGCGTACGTCATCAAGCTGACCAAGGACGAAAAGAAGAAGCCGGTCAGCGATGCCATTTTCTTCGCCGAGAAAGAAGACGGCACCATTCGCACGGAAATCGTGCTCCGCTGGACCGAAGCGACCGACGAGCACATTCGCAGTTATGTGAACGGTATCCGCACCCATGCCGGCGGTACGCATTTGAACGGCGTCCGCTCCGGCGTGGTCAAAGCCGTGAAGAACTACATGGACGTCCACAATATCAAGCCAAAGGGTGTGGCCATCTCGGCGGAGGATATCCGCGAGGGGCTGCTGGGCGTGGTCTCCGTCTTCCATGGCGACCCGATGTTCCAGGGGCAGACCAAGGAGAAGTTGAACAACCCGGAAGTCACGGCTGTGGTCGAATCGCTGGTTCGTCCGAGTCTGGAAACGTGGCTGAACAACAACTCCTCGATCGCCGATGCGATTCTCGGTCGAATCATTCTGGCTGCCCGGGCCCGTCAGGCGAGCCGCGATGCGGTCGCTCAGGTCAAACGCAAGACTCCCGGCGGCAAACGGACGAATCTGCCTGGCAAACTGCTCGACTGTCGTTCGAGCAATCCGGAAGAATCCGAGCTGTTCATCGTCGAAGGGGACTCGGCCGGCGGAACCGCTGCGTCGGGCCGCGACAGCCGCATTCAGGCGATTCTTCCCCTGCGTGGTAAGGTGCTGAATACGGAGTCGCTGAAGGTCAACAAGTTGATGGCCAATCAGGAAATCAACGATCTGGTTGAAACACTCGGCACGGGAATCGGCCCGACCTTCGATATCCACAAGCTGCGATACAATCGCGTCATTCTGCTGATGGATGCCGACGCCGATGGTTACCACATCTGCACGCTGCTGCTGACGTTCTTCTTCCGTCATATGACGGAGCTGATTCGTCAGGAGAAGCTGTATATTGCCCAGCCGCCGCTCTACCGGATCATGACGTCGAAGGAGAACTACTACGCCATCGACGACATGCACAAGGAGCAGATTCTGGCTTCCCTGGCATCAAACCGGAAGTACGAAATCAGCCGCTTCAAAGGACTGGGCGAGATGGACGCCTCTCAGCTGAAAGAGACGACACTCGACCCGAAAAAGCGGGTGCTGCTGAAGGTCGAAATCGAGAATCAGGTTGATGCCGATCAGACCTTCCACCAGCTGCTCGGGAAGGACGCCAGCGAGCGGTACAAGATCATCATGTCGGAGTCGGCGCTGGCAGACGATCTCGACGTTTGATATTCTGGCAGGAACGGCAGGAGCTTGATTCTGTAGGCTGGGATCGCCGTACGCCGTATCTCGGCTCAAAGTGCGATCGGTGCCGGGAGACGGCTTTACCTGTCCTCGCCTGAAACTTCGTTCGCATCGCTCGTCTTCGTCGTTCAATCCACGCCAGACACCAACTGACTCCCCAACGGCCTGAAACAGTGGACTTTCTTCAATGATTTTGACAGGCCAGGAAATCAAGGCTCAGCTCGGCACGAACATCGTCATCGAACCGTATGACGATAGCCGGCTCAACCCGAACAGTTATAATTTGACGTTGCACGATGAGATCCTCGTTTATGAGGAAATCGTGCTCGATATGGCGCGGCCGAACCGGTACACGCGGTACAAGATTCCGGCCGATGGCATGGTCCTCAGCCCGAATCAGCTGTATCTCGGACGGACCGCCGAACGGACCGAAACGCACAATCTGGTGCCGATGCTCGAAGGGCGTTCGTCGATCGGGCGGCTCGGGCTCTTCGTGCACATTACGGCCGGCTTCGGCGATGTCGGATTCTGCGGCTACTGGACGCTCGAAATGTTCGCCGTCCAGCCGATTCGCATCTATCCCGGCGTGCCGATCTGCCAGATCTTTTATCACACCATCACCGGCGACGTGACGGAATACTCAAGCGGCAAGTATCAGCGGAATCAGGATATTCAGCCGAGCCTGCTGTATCGCGACTTCGAAAAAGAAGACCGCCAGATGCGGCTCGGATTCGACGAGAAAGAATGACAATGATCGACGAAGTCCGCAGCGAAGCCCAGCTTCTCAGTCACGAATATCTGATTCGCGTGGGGCAGATTGCGGAAACGCTTCGCTGCTTCGCCGAGACCGATGTCGAACTGAACCGGGGCGACCAGATTGCCGTGCAGACCGATCGAGGGCTGCGGTTCGCCAGTGTGCTGAACCGGTTGAGCAGCGAACCACTTGCTGTTGAAGACGACGAACTTCCCTCGCGATTCGTCCGCCGGCTCTCCGACGACGACCAGAAACGCCTGACCGAATTGCGGGAGCAGGCGGACAGGGATTTTCCGCGCTGGCAGCAGCGGATTGCCCAATGGAAGGTCGCCGTCGAACTGCTCGATCTGGAGTGGACTCTGGACGGCGAGCGGGTCATGCTGTACGTATTGAATGAACGCGGCCCGGAGTGCACGAAGCTCGCTCTGATGGCGGCGGCCGCAGGACTGGGCATCATCGAAGTGGTGCCCGTCTCTCCAGACGGACAACGGCAACCGACTTCTTCCGGTTCCGGCGGATGCGGCTCCGGCGGTTGCAGCAAGTAACCTCGGCCGGGATTCATCCACCGATCGATGTTCCTTCGCCCCCTTCAGGGGGAGAAGGTGCCCGAAGGCGGATGAGGGGGCGATCAACCAGCGACGTTCTATCTCTCATCGAGATCAACGGCCTACGAAGCTTGGAACCCGCATTTCCCCCTCATCCTCTCCCCCAAGGGGGCGAGAGGATTCATCACGACGACAAAAATTTCTTACTGATGCCTAACGGTCGACTTTCTCAACGATCGAACGAACAGACAACAGGAATACCATGGCAAACGCAGAGACAACGATGTGGGATGAACTCGACACGAAGATCGGCGGAGATGCCGGGGCGGCTCTGGAAGCGCTCATGACTCATCTGCAGCAGGAGGGGGATCCGCATCATCTGTTCGATGCCCGGTTGATGAAGTGGAAATTCGATAACGGCCTGCCGGTGATGCAGCCGACAAGCGTGGCCGATGTCCCCCGGGAAAAGCGGTCCGAGTTCGAACAGGTTTACATCGAAGCGGCTCGCGAGACCGGGAAACAACTGCTCGAACGCAAGCAGCTGACCGATGCCTGGATGTACTTCCGGGCGATCGACGAGCCGGAGATTATGGCGGAAGCTCTCGAAGGCTATCAGGCTCCAGACGATCTCGATGAAGAGTTCGAAGAGATTCTCCAGCTCGCACTGTATCAGCGGATTCATCCGGCCAAGGGCGTCTCGCTGATGCTCTCGACGCACGGGATGTGCAACACGGTAACCGCAGTGGACCAGCTCTATCTGGAGATGAAGGCGGACGATCGCAGTCAATGTGCCGAGATCATGGTCAAGCAGCTGTACGATGACCTGGCGCACAACGTCCGTTACGAAGTCGAGCAGCGCAGCCCGATGCTGCCGCCCGATTTGTCGCTGACCGATCTGATCGCCGGGCGGCAGTGGTTGTTCGAGAACGAGAACTATCACATCGACGTCTCGCATCTCAACGCCGTCGTCCGCTTCGCACGTTCTCTGGAAGAGAACCAGACGGAAGCGATCGAGAAGGCGATTCAGCTGTGCGACTACGGGGCCCGCCTCGCTCCGCATCTGCAGTATCCGGGCGAGCCGCCGTTCGATGATTACTACGTGGCCCACAAGCACTACTTCCAGATCGTCGGCGACAAGAACCGCGACGAATCGCTGGAGTTCTTCCGCGAACGGATGCAGCAGGCCGAAGAGCCGTCCGATCGAGAGCTGATCGCCTACGTCCTGGTCGACCTGCTGATGCGTCTCAAGCGGCACGACGAAGCGGTCGAAGTGGCCGAGAAATACCTCGGCGAAGTCCACGAACAATCCGGCTTCTCCTTCGTTGCTCTCTGCGAAGACACCAAAGACATGGACGCCCTGCAACGCCACGCAAAGAAGGTGAATAACCCCGTCCTCTACGTGGCCGCTCAACTGCAGAAGACCCGCGGAAAGTAAACCAACGGGTGCCATGCCCACGATCGCGTGGGCATGCTCTGCGCTACTCGACTGCCGAAGAGCTAGGGCATCATCGCAAAGGGTGGCCCGTCCGCCGCTGCGGGCGGGTCGCGGAAGCGACAAGAGGCCGCGCCATCCGCGTTTTGAACTGGAATCTTCGGCCCTTGCAGAAACCTCGCTCATGGCGCGGCCTCTTGTGACTGCGTCACCCGCCCGTGGCGGACGGGCACCCCCGCGTGGGCAATGCCCTGCGCGACTTTCCATTGCCGTACTCCGGTACGCTGGGATAGCGAAGCGTATCCCAGCACAATGCACGTTCTTCGCTGGTAAAATGCTGCAGGTGAATTCTGCGTATGCTGGATTATGATTTTCTCGTCAGTGAGACTCGGCTGTTCGCTTCTTCACAAGACAGCGTAGATGCGGCGATAAGTGATGCGAAGTGCTTCGAGGGATCGAAGGCGTTTCGTCAGATACAGATGTCGCTGACGGATCAAAAGATCATTGGCATCACATATTCAGACTCGCATGCATCGCTCGTATTCGAGAACGATCGTGCGATCAACATATCGTTGATGTCGAGTGGCGTTAGCGTTGCAATTGGACCGCTCATTCCCAACAACGATTCAAGGCACACGTTAAGATTGAAGTACGCAAGAACCGGGGATGTTCAAACTTGGCAGCGCGAACGTGACCTCTCCGCATGCATCGGCTTCCGCGTAACTCGATTGTGGCGATCTGGTCCAGCATGGTTCATTTATTTTGAAGGGCGTCCAATTCTTTTCGTTTGCTCTCACGCCGGCCGGTGGGCCAACGGGAAGTCTGCAAACCTGCTAACCTGGGGCGATTCCGACTGAGTCTTGAGATCCTGGTATGATTGGAAACGGCCTTCCTCAACCCAAAGTACAGAGTGCTGGGATACGTCTTAGGACTATCCCCTACGCCTGAAGTTCAGCAGGGAGGGGTGGCCCGTCCGGCACGGGCGGGTGACGAAGTCACAAGAGGCTGCGCCATAGGCGAGATGGATACGAGGGCCGGACGATTTCAGTACAACGCGCGGATGGCGCTGCCTCTTGTCGCTAACGCGACCCGCCCGCTGCGGCTGACGGGCCACCCGTCCGATCTAAACGTAATGAGAATCGCGAAAACAAATCGCTCGACGCCGATTTGCTGGGATACGCTTCGCTATCCCAGCCGAAACCTCCGCTCGCAACCTTTGCATCTCCGCGGCTTTGTGTGAGACTAATCCCGCCATACCTTCACTGCATCGCACGCATGCAGAGGATGCATTTCCCTTATTGGCTGCTGGGACCAATAATCCCCCTGCTGAGTGAGACACAGAGCCAGTGGAGACATTCGGATCTTCTCCCTGTCCGCCCGGCTCCCGGCGAGGAATGTCGGGAGCCGGGATTTTCAGGGATCGAGCCGCAGGCCCAGTCCGCTGTGCAGTCGACTGCGGCGTGGAGGGAGTTTGTTGGCCCGTTCCCGAAGCGTCTGGCCGACGCGCACAGCGGATTCTGCCCGCGGCTCGAGCAGACTGCGAAACGCGGGTTGTGATTTCGTCCGTCCCCGACACAATGTGGAGAGTCGCACGTTCCACATGACGGAGGGGAAATCATCGGACTGTTCAGCTCATCGAAAACTGTACGCTGGGGGATTCTCGGGACCGCCCGCATCACGCGGCGGGTTGCTCCGGCCATTCATCGAGCCGAGTCGTCGGAACTCGTCGCCATCGCCAGCCGCTCGCGCGAGAAAGCCGAGACCTGGGCGGAGACGTATGACTGCCCGGAGATCGTCGACAGCTACCACGCTCTGCTGGAGCGGGACGACATCGACGCCGTCTACGTTCCGCTGCCGCCGCATCTGCACGCCGAATGGACCATCAAGGCGGCTCAGGCGGGCAAGCATGTCCTCTGTGAGAAACCACTCGGGTTGACTGTCGACGAAGTCGAGCGGATGGTCACCGTCTGTCGGAATGCGAAGGTCTGCTTCGATGAAGGGGTGATGTGGTATCATCACCCGCGAGCCGCGAAGATGCAGAGGGTGGTCGCCTCCGGTCGGCTCGGGCAGATTCGCCGCGTGACGTCCGCCTTCAGTTTCCCCTGGCAGAGCACGGTGAAACCCGAAGATGAGTATCGTCTGCGCGCCGAAGAGGGAGGCGGCAGCCTGATGGACCTCGGCTGGTACTGCATCGGAGCCGCGCTGTGGGTCTTCGGTTCGCTCCCGGAATCGGTGCAGGGACGGCAGACTCCCGCCGCTCCCGAAGCAGATGAGAGTTTCAGCGGCTGGCTCCATTTCTCCGAGCATCAGGAAGCCTTCTTCGACTGCTCCCGAACAATGACATCCCGCCGCTGGATCGAAATCGCCGGCACCGAGGGTTCACTCGTGTGCGATGACTTCACGCGTCCCTGGAAAGAAGACAAATGCCGCTTCTGGGTGCACGATGCCCAGGGCAACGCCGAGGTGGTTGAGTCGGCGACTGATAATCAGGAGACCTGCATGATCGAGAACTTCTCGCAACGGGTCCTGAGTGGCGAGATCGATCCTGAGCAAGGGAAGCGAGCACTGCAGACCCAGCGAGTCGTCGAAGCGCTGCAGTTGAGCGCCCGAGACCGTCAACCTGTGGACTTGCAATCGTAGGTTGGGATAGCGAAGCGTATTCCAGCCGATGCGGTTTCAGTGCTGGGCACTTCGGCTTATTTGTTCAACTATGGCAAAGCCACATATTGAGCAGGAGTCAGTATAATCGCACTGCAATCCTCGCTTCTCATCTGACCGACACTCGAGACCCGGAATGAAGACGTTCTTTCGTGATGAGATGGTCGTCGTGCCGCATGACTTGACGATACCGGCCCATGAGAAAGCGTTTCGGTTGCTCAACAGATTGCGGCAGGGGCGGCAGCTGGAACTCGTTTCTAATTTTGCGCCGCTCCCAATCACCCAATGGACCGGTATCCACGATCTGACGTATATTCGGTCCGTTTTCGATGCAGATGTAAATCTCTTCGAAGCGGCGTCCATCCCAGTATCGGATCTCATGGTGGCCGCAATTAGAGACTCTGCAGCGAGCCTCTTTGCAGCAACGGCGGCGGCACTGGCAACGGGTTGTGCTTTTTCTCCCACGTCCGGATTCCATCATGCTCACTGGGCACACCCCGGCGTCTTTTGTTTGCTGAATGCGCTCCCTCTGGCGGCACGGCATGCATTGTCCTATCCGACGGTAAACAAGGTCCTGATTCTGGATTGTGACTATCACTGTGGGAATGGAACGGACGACATCCTCGCTCGTCTCGATGACAACCGCATTGATCATCATTCGCTAGGTTATAAGTTCACGCGACCTACGCACGCACAAGCCTATCTGCAGGAAATGGAGCGTGTGTGCGAATCGATAAGTGACAGGATCTTCGACCTCGTGATTTATCAGGCAGGAATGGATGTGCTGCTGGGAGACCCTGCAGGCGGTGGCATTCTGTCTCTTGATGCATTACGCCGGCGCGATGAGCTCGTCTTTTCAGCGTGTTGCGATGCCGAAGTCCCGATTGTCTGGAATCTTGCCGGAGGCTACACGTTGCCCGACGGATCTGGAGCAGACGCTGCGGTCGAGGGGCATCTCAATACTTATGATTGTGCTGTCGCGATATTTGGCTGAGTTCTCAGAATGATCTCGAATCCTGATCAGCTGTTACTTCGAGAAACGCATTCTGGCGAAACCTCTTGCCGACTTCGTCGGCCTCGGTAGCGGAGCAACCGGGGCTACCCCGTGAGGTTCGCTGATTACGACTGCCACTGGCTCTGCCAGTGTAACGAACGATCGTCGTTACTAATGAAGCACTGGCGGAGCCAGTGGCACACGGCGGAAAGCAGGGCGGCGATTACGCCATGCGGCGCATGTATTCCCGGGCGCGGCTGAGGACGGGGCCGATGCTGTTTTCGGGGACGCCGTAGAGGGTGCTGATCTCTTTGTAGCTCTTGCCGTCCAGGTGATAGGCACGGACGATGTTGGCTTCCTGATCGGAAAGCGATTTGATCAGGTAATCGAGCTGGTCGCGGGTCAGCACTTCGGCTTCGCCCGCATGATCGGTTGCGGGCTGCTTTTTGGCGGCCGAAGCGGGAGGAGCCGACTGCTTGCGGCGTTTGGCGATCTCTTTCACGGCGACTCGACGCGATACAACAGCCAGATACGTTGCCAGCGAGCTCTTGCCGCGGAAAAGGCGGAGTGTCTGGAACTCGTTCGAGACGATGGTGGCGAGGATCTCGGCGGAGATCTCATCGATGTCGGCGTCGTTGAGCGGGTAGCTGTGGCATTCCGCGGTGTGACGAATCGCGTGTACGAAGACGCCGACGAAGCGGTTGATGAACCTCTGCCATGCAGCGGGCTTGCGCTGCAGGCAGTTCTTGATCAGTTCGCGATCCGCTTCCGTTAAAGCCATTGCTGCCGATATCACAGGGGCCAGAGTGAAAGGGGATAGGACGGCAGCTCCATTCTTGCGGTCGCTATGACAGTCTCTGCACAGCGAACATCCCCGGACCTCGCTCCGTTATCGGGGCGGCGAACGCTGCTACCTCTCTAAAGTTTATGCCTGCATGGAATTGCGGACAAGAACTTTTTACAGCGTTCGCGTCCCGGTTTTCGATCACGCGCCGTATTTTTCCAGTCGTCCGGCATGGGCTAAAGCTAACGACATCAGATATTTTGCCTCAAATTGCCCCAGTCCCCCCTTCAGGCAACTCGATTCCCCGAACGTATCGCAGGCATCGAAGCGGCAGGTGTCGGCACTGATCATCGTCGGCACCGGGTGCCAGCTGTGCGACTTCATCATGCTCGGCGTGCTGTGATCGCCGGTGACGATGAGCACGTCGGGATTCAGAGCCGTAATCCGCGGCACGGCGGCGTCGAGCTCTTCGATCCGTTCGACTTTCTTTGCGAAATTGCCGTCTTCACCGGTCGAATCGGTATATTTGAAATGCATGAAAAAGAAGTCGTAATCGTTCCAGGCGGCTTCGAGGCGGTTGCACTGATCGTCCAGCGTCTGTCCGGCATCGAGCACGTCCATGCCGACGAGGCGGGCCAGGCCGCGATACATCGGGTAAACGGCGATAGCAGCTGAGCGGGTGCCGTAAACTTCTTCGTACGTCGGGATCTCCGGCTTCTTAGCGATGCCGCGGAGCGTGAGGAAGTTGGCCGGGAAGTCGTCCTTCAGAACTTCGCGAGCCTGCTTCAGGAATTCCTTGGCGATCTCAACGGTCTTCTCCGAACCGGCGGCTTTGGCGGTCGGTTCGAGCGGAGCGACGCCGGTTCGCTGCGGGTCGGTATCAGCCACATCGCCGCCGAGCCCTTCGCCGCGGAAGACGATGACCAGACGATATTCCTTCACGTGGCGAACGAAAACTTCGACGCCGGGGATCTCGATCTTGTCGAGCTTCTCGCAGAGTTTGGCTCCGACATCGCTGCCGATGCGGCCGGCCCGGCGATCGGAGATGTTGCCGTTCTCATCCAGGCTGCAGTAGTTACCGCGAATGGCCACGTCCTTGGGGCCGAGTTCGAAATCGATGCCGAGGGCTTCCAGCACGCCGCGGCCGATGTTGTATTCGATCGGGTCGTAGCCGAACAATCCCAGGTGCCCAGGGCCGCTTCCGGGGGTGACGCCGGGAAGAACCGGGGTGCTCAGTCCGAGCGTCCCTTTCTTGGCGAGGGCGTCGAGATTCGGTGTCTTGGCCGATTCGAGTTCCGTCTGTCCACCCGGCTGCTGGGGGAGACCGCCCAGTCCATCGGCGACGAGCATCACAATCTTGGAGTCGTTTTTCCGCTGAAGTTCCCGAGTCAGATCGTGCAGGTTCATCGCAAGGCCTTGTGGAATGCTGGATCAATGTGCAGAGAAAAGTGTGTCGGCAGCCGTTTCACAGAGCTTAGCCGCCGCACCTGCCGGGCATTGTGAAGGGGGGGCGAAAAATTCTCAAGTCAGGGCTCCGATTGCACCTGCGTACTTGGAATAAACGGTGTCGGCGGGTAAAGTTAGATCAAACCCTGTTGATATGGACCAGCATCGAAACGTCCTGTGACAGGATCGATGCGCCCGTTCCGTCAGCCTCCCGGCTGATTCCCCGAACGGACGCGGCGGATCGCCCGATCTGCTTTGGAGCTGGTTCAACCCCTGCAAAATTCATCTCCCTCTTCCGAAATAAGGACAAATCATGACGGAGTCTTCCGCCTTTTCACGACGTGATCTCCTCAAAACTTCGGCCACTGTCGGAGCCGTGGTGGCTGCCAGTGGCATCTCGAGCCGGGCCTTTGCTGCCGGGAACGAAACGATTCAGGTCGCACTGGTCGGTTGCGGCGGACGCGGCACCGGAGCAGCGGCTAATGCTCTGGAAACTCAGCAGGGGCCGGTCAAGCTGGTCGCCATGGCCGACGTCTTCGAGAATCGGATGAGCCAGAGCTATAACGCACTGAATGGCCGCTACAGCGACAAGATGGACGTGCCGGAAGATCGCAAGTTCATCGGCTTCGATGCCTACCAGCAGGCCATGGACTGCCTGAAGCCGGGCGATGTCGTGATTCTGACCACGCCCCCCGCCTTCCGCTGGGTCCACTACAAGTACGCCATCGACAAGGGCTTGAACGTCTTCATGGAGAAGCCGGTCACCGTCGATGGTCCCACGAGCCGCAAGATGCTCGAACTCAACGAACTGGCCAAAGACAAGAACCTGAAAGTCGGCGTCGGCCTGATGTGCCGCCACTGCGAAGCTCGCGGCGAGCTGCACGATCGCATTCAGAATGGCGAGATCGGCGACATCGTCCTGCTGCGGGCTTACCGTCAGGCTGGTCCGACCGGGTCCGCATTCGCTCCGCCGCACGGCGATGACATGAACGAGCTGATGTATCAGGTCAAGAACTTCCACGGCTTCCTCTGGCTGAGCGGGGGCGCTTACAGCGACTTCCTGATTCACAACATCGATGAATCGTGCTGGATGAAAGATGCCTGGCCGGTGAAGGCCAAGGGCTCGGGCGGACGTCACTATCGCGGCAAGTATGTCGATCAGAACTTCGACAACTACTCGGTGGAGTACACCTTCGCTGATGGGACGAAGATGTTCCTGGAAGGCCGCACGATGCCGGGCTGCGACAAGGAATTCGCCAGCTACGCGCACGGCACGAAGGGCTCGGCTGTGATTTCGACCTCGGCTCACCATCCGGCGAAGTGCCGCATCTACAAGGGGCAGAACTTCGTCGACAGCGATCTGAAATGGGAATTCGGCCGCAAGGAGCCGAACCCGTATCAGCTCGAATGGGAACACCTGATGGCCGCCATCCGCAACGACAAGGAATACAACGAAGTCGAACGCGGCGTCATGGCCTCCGCAGTCACCTCGATGGGCCGCATGTCCTGCCACACCGGCCGGACAATCACGCTCGACGAGATCATGAACTGCGACCACGAATTCGCCCCCCAGGTCGCCCAACTGACTCTCGACGGCGACGCCCCGCTGATGAAAGACAAGAACGGCAACTACCCCATCCCCATGCCGGGCCTGAAGACGAAACGCGAATACTAAGAGCGTTTTCTGAATAAATGATTGAGGGATCTCGGAGGTGCTCCGGGATCCCTTTCTTCGTTGAGGCACGGTGTACCTGCAATTAGCTCTTTCTTCCCTCTGGCCGCGATGCATCGTTAATCTTGGCTTCAGATCGTCCGCACGCTCTCGTCGGGCATTAAATTGACCACCGTTCCGGCAGACGGTACTCTGAGTACAGACTGTGGGGAAGTAGGGGGTTTAGACATCTTGCCTGAGTGGTTTTATGAATCTTCAAACGATTTCGGTTTCAAATTACCGAAGCATCACTACAGCTAAGAAGATCCGGCTGGACAGGACTACTGTCTTGATCGGTCCCAACAATGAGGGAAAGTCAAATATTCTTAGAGCATTGGTCCTGGCCATGACTGCGCTTACCCGGGGGCGCGTGGTGTCCGGGTCGGGTAGATTCAGAAGGGTCGGCTACAACGTCCAAGGCTATAAGTGGGAAATGGACTTCCCAATCAATAAGCAGGCCAAACAGCCGAAGGGCGAAACCGAGATCATTCTCGAGTTCAAACTGGAAGACGCTGAGTACGCTGAGTTCCAGAAAGAGGTGAAGAGCAAAATTACTGGATTGCTTCCCCTAAAGCTCCAAATCGGCAAGGCCGGAGTCACAGTGACTTTTCACAAGAAAGGACGTGGTGCAGCAACTCTCTCGAAGAAGTCATCGAAGATAGCAGAGTTTGTTTCCAACCGAATTGAGTTTGAACATATTCCTGCTGTTCGTACGGCGGAATCGGCGCAAGATATTGTATATGAACTTGTTAGTCGGTCGCTCGAGGCGCTTGAGCAAGATCCTGTTTACATCGAAGCGCTTAACACCGTGGCAAGCCTTCAGAATCCAATCTTGGATTCCCTCTCAGATAATATCCACAATACGCTACACCAGTTTTTACCTCAGGTGAAAAAAGTTGAAATTAAGATGCCAGAAGAGCTACGATTTCGAGCCTTCCGTCGAGGCGTAACCGTCTCGGTTGACGATGGCACCTTGACTCCTTTGGAATACAAAGGCGATGGCGTCCAGTCTCTGGCAGCCTTAGCAATGATTCGTCACGCTTCCACTCACGCTGGAAAGGGGAAGAGTTTCGTAATTGCAATTGAAGAGCCTGAGTCCCACCTTCATCCGAAGGCGATTCATGAACTTAAGGAGGTTATCGACGATCTCGGGAAGCAGCACCAAGTCATCATCACGTCGCACAATCCACTTTTTGTTGATCGACGCGTTCTCACCAGCAACATCATCGTTAACAATAAAAAAGCCCAAGCGGCTACTAACGTGGAAGAGATTCGCAATATTCTTGGGGTGAGAGCGTCTGATAACCTAAGAAACGCTGAGATGGTGTTGGTTGTCGAGGGTGAGGATGATGTTTCTTCGATTCGGGCAATTTTGGGGGCCCGATCTACATACCTGACAAAGTGTTTTGATAATGGATCGCTCGCTCTCGATTCACTGGGAGGCGGTACGAACTTGCGGTATAAGCTTAGCTTGTTGCGAGATTCGATTTGTCTCTATCACGTGTTCCTGGATTACGATAAATGCGGCCAAGAGTCATACGACGCGGCGAAACGCGCCGGGCTTCTTGAAGATGGTCAGATTAACTTTGCGCGCGCATCTGGCCGGACAGAGAGCGAGCTTGAAGATCTCGTTGATGTAGGTGTATATAAGGGGGCTATCGAAGCCAAGTATCGGATTTCACTCGATAACCCAAGGTTTAAGGGAAGGAAGAAGTGGTCAGACAGGATCAAGGATGTGTTTGTTGCTCATGGGAAGCCTTGGAGTAACGAAACAAAGAACGATGTCAAAAACCTTGTTGCTGAACAGATTTCTGCCGATCCGTCGAACGCGATAAGCGCGATAAACGATACAGTCGTCGACGGCTTGACTTCGGCGCTTGAAGGTAGGCTACAAGAGAAGGAAAAAGCCCAACAGGACGCTTCATGCAGCGCGTAAGCACCTGTCAAAGCTGTGTTTTAGGCCTATTGTGAATGATGATTCGCGACATACACCAACTGCGGGAAGCGCCCCCTTACGGCATTGTAGCGGTTGAGGGTCTCGCCACCGCTGAGGCGGCGTTCCAGACTGCTGCAAAGTATGTACCATATTGCCCCGAACATCTCGACGTATGGTCGCCGCAATTCGCGCAGATCATTTTGGAGTGTGCCAGCCAGGTTGATTCGCTTTGGAAGGCCGTTGAGAAGACTGAGAACCCGTCGTCTTCTACCGACAAACTCACGATTAAGAATCACTGGGACCGCTACCGGGATTCCGTCTCACCACAGAAGGTCATCTTTTTCGGAGGACCGAATCCAGCAGTTATCTCCCCTTTCGACGTCTGGAGTGACACCACCTTTCAATCTCCTGATTGGTGGCAGGCGTACAACAAACTCAAGCACGACAGGTTTACATATCAAGCGGAAGCGACAATGTCCAATGCTTTGCGTTCGATTGCGGGCCTGTTTCTCGCGATCGTCTACTGCGGCGTGTGTGACCTAGCGTTGATCTCCGCTCAAATGCTCGACACTTCCAAGCATGGTTACAACCCTTGGGCGTTCACTAAATCGGGCTTTTTGCGTGATGTTCCGTTTATGTGTCGCACGATAATTGATACTCGTCTTTTTGCTCACCCGCTTGGTGTATTTGGTGTATCGGAATGCACACTTTCGAACTGGTGGGACAGTCATAGTCCAAGGTTCAATATTTGGTGGGCGTTAAATGCTGTGAAGTACACCGTCGGCGTTACCGGCAAGTAGATAAAGGATGTGACATCCGCTGTCCGGAATTGATGCTCTTGTGAACCGTAGCGTGGTCTCATAGATTGGAGCGATGTCTGCTTGGTCAGTGACCGGGACAAAGCGCCGCGATCCGTCTACCCGGCAGGGGGCCACTGGCTTTGCCAGTTCGAGCGTTTATCCACCCGAGACCATTCAAGAATCTCATCTCACCGTCTGGCCTGTTTTCGATCGTTGACGCCGTATGAGCATTGAAGCCTTCGTGATGAACTACCGGAATGGCGATGTCCATCCGCTGCCGTTCGAGGACATTCGTGCGATCTTCGACACGCCGGGCACAACCTGGAATGCGGATCACAATTATTTGAACGTTCGGTTCTCCGATCCCGACGACTATGTGGACATCTTCTGCGGTTGCGATGCTCCCTCGATCGGCTCGGTGAAAGGGCTCACGATCGCTCGACCCATTCGTCACGACGATTTTCTGAGCCGCATGTTCCAACTGCTCCAGCTCGACAACGTCATGATCTTCTACTCCGATGAAACAACACCGATCTTCCATCGGACATCCGACCGTTCGGCCTACCCCGACGATCTACTCGCCGAGTTGGGGACTCCAAGGTATGCTGAGTCTCCAGACGATTTGCTGCACCAGACGTGAGATGAAACGTCGGGGGCACAATCGTGTGTCCCGGAGTATGGGAACCGGGCGGTTCGGCAATGGAGATAATTACCTGCACCGTGTGACGCCCGAAGTTGGGCACGGAGGAAACCTCCCGCAATGAGCATGATCTACGTCATCCAACAGGCGTCGGAGGATACGATCGGAAAACTGCATGAGACTCCCCGCCTGATCTATTCATTTGTTGGCGGAGAAGTACCGGAGCCACGATCTCACGGGTTCTTCGCCAGGCTACTGGGAGCCAGGTATCACCGTCCTGTTTCAAGTGCACCGGTCACGTTCGAAACTGTCGACGAGATTTGCGACCTCGACAAGGCATGGCACGGCCTGCACTTTCTACTCACCGGATTGGATTGGGAAGGAGATCCGCCGGCCGCATTTCTCCTCAACTGGGGAACGGAGATCGGCAACGTCGACCTTGGATACGGACCGGCTCGCTCGTTCACCCCTGGAGAAACGGGCCAGATCCACGAATTTTTGCAGCGCACTGATGTCACGACACTTCGTTCACGATTCGACGCGACGACGATGATGGATTTGGATATCTACCCGTCAATATGGGATCGTGATCCGACGGAAGATTCCCTTGGATACTTACTCGAATTTTTCGAAGCCCTCCGGCGGTACGTTTCCAGCGCATTCGTTCGACGCTACGGCTTGATCGTACACCTTGGATAACTGTTTGCAGTCCCGCGCCCGCAGGGTGGCACGGGCTCTGCCGGTGCGAACGTTTCCAGCGTTCCGGACCGGCAGGCGGTCAGGCCGCAATGCGGCCGGCTTAACTCTATTATTTTGAACCACCTCTTCGCAGGCCCTGCAAGGACTATGGCCGGGCTGTGATACCGAGAAGTTAGAAAGTGATCCCCAGTATGTTCCGACGACTGTTCAACGGCTTCTTCAGCAAATCGGCACCCGACGGGCCGCGAGGTTCGGCGTCGATGACACTTGAAGAACAACTGAATAAGCTTGCGGCTTGCGGAATTCGACTGAACGATGGCGTGACCGTTGATGACCTTCTCTACTCATTTGACCGGGAAGCGTACGAGGAGAAGCCGTTTGACCTGGTGCTGTTCATCCTGGGAGCCGAGGTGGAACGCGAGCCATGGGAACGCCCGTTTTGCTCTCGCGTCTGGGCCTTTGATCCGGAGTGCATTGAGGGAACCGGAGATTATGTCCGGATCGTCAAGCGGCTCTGCGAGGTCGCCGGTCAGCCGGACCTGATGACCGATGTCTCCGACTCGGTGGATTTGGAGACTGGCGAGGCCTGGCTCAAGTACACGATCGATGGCCGCCATCGAGAGTGGCCGGTGGAAGTCAACGATGACTGGGCCGACATGATGACCCTGTCCTATGTGATGGATGACATCGAGCGGGATGGCTGCCGGTTCTATTCAAAGGAGAACGGCCAGGGGATGATTCTGTACTACCTGGACGCCGCCACTGCGGACGAGATCAACAAGCTGTCGAACAACAGCCTGAACCCGGTTGTCGCAAGCTGACGTGTGATTTACGTCGCGGGAGTGAGTGGTTTCGGGTTTAATGCACGCATTCGCCCGGGCACTGAGACGAAGGACTTCCGTTCCTGTCCGGATACGGCCACGGTTTGCCGTCAATTTAAGAGCGTCCTGGCGAACCAGGAGTTGCAGCTATGTCGGACGAGAAGACCCCGCCTAAATTCTTGAGATTTCACCATGTTGCACTGGGCATCGTTGTGTTCGGCATCTTCGCTTTCTCGTGCGGCGGCTGTTGGTTGCTCGTTGGTCGGTCCGAGCATTTGGCGACATTCACGACCGGTTCGTACACGATAAACGTTTACGCCGAGGCTCCATTTCATTATGAACCGCCGGGATACATCTATTTCGAACTCAAACAATGGGGGCAAACTCGTATTCCCAAACGTTGTTTCATGGGCATTGGTCCCGAAAGAAAACCGGGCCAGGAGTTCAGACTCATCACTACCGACGACGGCGAGATTGCAGCCTTAGTTCTCAATAATGACATCCAGCTGATTCATGAGTTTTCGTCCGGATTCACATGGCCAGGACCTTACACCAACGTCACTGAGCCGCAGTGGCAAACTGCGGAATTGATGCTGCAACGACTCCGGCGAAGCAATCCTGGTGTAAGCTGTTCACGCCAACGGGAGTATCGAAGGGAACTTGATCACTTCCGCTAAATGAGGCCGAACAATCGCGCACACGCGAGCGGCAGAGGGGGCTGGCCGACATTCACGCTGGCGTGGCGAGCAACCGTACGTCCAATAAGCAGCCTGACGGCTGAGCGGTCAGGCTGCTTGTTCATTTTCTCGGGCTCATTAGGTCCGCTCGACTTCTTCCGGCACGGCTAACACGTGGCCGGATTCGGTCCAGGCTTTGGCGCCGCCTTCGTAGTCGTAGACCGTTTCGAAGCCTGCTCTTTCGAGTTTCTCGGCTCCCCTGGTTGAGGAGTTGCATTGCTGGCTGGCGCAATAGACGACGATCGGCTTGTCTTTGCCGCCGGCGGTGGATTCGACTTTGTCGGCGAAGTCGGCGTCGCTCTGGGGAATGTTCACCGAGCCGGGGATTTCGGTTTTGGCGAAATCCTCTTCGGACAGGGTGTTCACGAGCAGGAAATCGTCGTTGTTGTCGATCATGCGCTCCAGCTGCGTTGTTTCGAGCGATTGCATGGGTTCTCTCCTTCTTCAAGTTCTGCGCAGCCGCGATTGGTCAACCGCGGCGTTGCGTTCGATTTCAGGAATTAACCCGCAAGCGGCATGCCTAACGGAGAGAAAGTGGCCCGCTTACGGGGCTTCATCCAGCCAGCGGAGCAGGAGAATGGTGACGTCATCGACTGGACGGACATTAGCGCAGAAGCGGGTGACGTCGGTGTAGAGCAGGTCGGCGATTTCGTGGACGTCGCGTTCGTGCTCGACGCAGATCAGATCGAGCAGACGCTGGATGCCGTACTGTTCCCCGGAAGGCGACATCGCTTCGGTGATGCCGTCGGTCACGATGAGGACGGTATCTCCCCGATGCAGTCGCGAGGTGTGCGTCACGCCGATTTCGTTCTGCCGCGTCATTCCGACCGGCAGGCCGTTGGAATCGAGGACTTCGACCTTGCCGTTGGCACGAATGAGAAAGCCCTGATGGCCAGCGGCCGCGTACTCGAAGCCCGCGAGGCTGGTATCGATCGCGCCGACGAACATGGTGACGAAGCGACGATGCTTGGTGTCCTCGACGAGCGACTCGTTGAGGCGTTTCATAATGTCGGCCAGATCGGAGTGCGACGCGGCGTAGGCCCGCAGATAAGCGCGGGTTTGAGCGGCGAGCAATGAGGCGGCCAGATCGTGCCCGCTGACATCGCTGACGACGAACCCGAAGCGGCCGTCGGCCAGTTCGAAATAGTCGTAGAAATCACCCCCGACGGCTTCGGAAGCAAACGAGACGCCAGCGGCGTCGATGCCGGGGACTTCCGGATGATCGGCTGGGAGGAGGCTTTCGGCGATTTGACGAGCGGCGTCGAGTTTGGAGGCGGTCTTTTCCAGTTCGATCTCGGCTCGGTAGGCGTTCTTGTAATCGAGCAGCAGCCCGATCAGCGGCGTGCAGTAGGCGATGATCTTCAGCAGGTAGGCATTGAAGAAGTTGGCATCGAACAGCTCCCGCGAACCGAGTCCGGCGACCAGATGCAGCAGCGTCGCGGGCAGAGCACACCACATCAGGCTGTGCGAAAAGATGTTCGGATACTTCCGGTAGAACTTCGGCAACAGGATGGAGCCGAGAACGATCCAGAAGAGAAGCGGAATCGATTCCCAGGGGCGCGGGACCCACAGTTCTGGATAGAGCGCATCGGGAACCGGAAAGGCGATCGCGAGCACCTGGATAATCAGATAGGCGAGCAGCCCGAACAGTCCGGCCATCACGAACAGAATGCGCGTTTCGCCTCGCGGCTCGGGATGGCTGGGGGGCCGCTTGCGAATGAGAAACGGCAGCGTGCCCGCCGCGAGGATGGCGACGTTAAACGTTCTCGAAGCCGCCCAGGTGAAGGGAAGGAAGTTATTCAGATTCTCGACCCCGGGGATGATGCCATCGGCCGCGAGAATGTTGCAGGCATCGAGCATTCCGGAGAAGAAGAGAGCGGTGCCGATAATCGGCGTCGTGACATCGTGCTTGAGCCGAAAGTGGACGAACGACAGAACGCCGGTCATCAGAGCGATGCAGACAGCCGTCCACTCCAGAATCGTGTGTAACGCGCGGCCGATCAGATACTGCTGGACGACATATGCGGTGACATTCTCCTGGCCGATTGCACGGGCCTGCAGGTTCGTCTGCGAATAGTCGACTCCCCAGCCGAGAAGCCACATGAGCGTGGGGACCGCCGTCGCAATGACGATGGCCCAGATCATGGTGGTCGGAAGTCGGTTCGGCTTCATGAGATCCTTCGCTGCTGTTCGTTCGGTCTCAGGAACGAGATGACAGGGTTTCTCTCATTCTAAACCATTCGGGCAGTTTCAGGAGTCGAGAATCTTCAGGAGCGGACTGTGCGGACGACGCGATGGAAATGCAGTTCCACTTCGCGATCGACGACGCGGCGCACGGCTTCGACCAGACAGGTCGGCTCGTTGTCCGATTCTCCCTGACGAATGATGTCATTCAAGGGCGTTCCGGGCAGAACGGTGAACGCAGTCTGATTGATGATCTGATTGCCGGCGTCGAGTTCGGGAACGATGAAGTGAGCCGTCGCTCCGTAGGTGAGCATGTGATGGCTGTAGGCATCGTGGTACGGCCGGAATCCCGGGAACGAGGGAAGCAGGCCATGATGCAGATTGATGATGCGTCCGCCGGCGAATTCCCAGCAGAGCCGCGGGGGGAGAATCTGCATGTAGCGGGCGAGAATGATGTAGTCGACTTCGTACTTGTCGAGGATCTCGACGAACTTGTCGTTATCGGGCTTGCCGTTGTCATCGCCGATGCTCTCCCAGGGAACCTCGAACTGCTCGGCGACGTTGCGACAGGCTTCGCGGTTCCCCAGCATGACGGCTGCCTGCGCTTTGAGGCGACCGTCGCGAATGTTGCGGAGCAGGGCGAGCGAGATCTCGGGGCGATACGTGGTGCAGATCGCCAGGCGGGGCGGTCGCTGGTGTTCATCGCGGGCCCAGGTGCGAATCGAGAGTCCTTTGAGGCGGCCGATTTCGTCGAGGCGCTTCCGGAGGACATCGACCGGTTCGACCTCGGTGGGCCAGTCGAGACGGAGCATCATGGCGAACAGATGCTCGGAATCGCGGTCGTACATCTGGATTTCGTAGATGTTCGCCCCGGCTCCGGTCACGTAGTGGACGATGGGATCGGCGAGCCCTCGATTATCAGGTCCAACAGCCGTTATAGTCACTTGCATGATGTAGCCGTTATTTGCTCGGGAATGACCTGGAATTCATTCCGACGATCATAGGAGATTCAGGATGTCACTGGAAACGATCTGGGCGCCATGGCGATTGTCCTACGTGGCGAAGGACGAGCCGGCGGAAAAAAAGTCTACCACCCCACCGGGCGAGAAACCGTGCTTTCTTTGTCAGTATCGGGAATCTCCCGCCGACGATGCCGAAAACTTCGTGTTACTCCGGGGAGAGAAGACATTCGTGGTCTTCAATCGCTACCCCTACAACAACGGGCACCTGCTGATTGCCCCCCAGCAGCATCTGGGCGATATTGAAGAGATTCCGGTCGACGTCCAGGCGGAGTGTCAGGCGATGCTGGTCAAAATGACGAAGCTCCTGCGGAGCGTGATTAATCCCGATGGCTTCAATGTCGGGCTGAATCTCGGTCACGTCGCCGGGGCAGGGCTCCCGGGGCATCTGCACTGGCATATTGTGCCCCGCTGGAACGGCGACACGAATTTCATGCCGGTTCTGGGCGATACGAAGGTGATTCCGCAATCGCTGGAAGCTCTGTACGCGGCTCTGAAAGAGAAGCTGGATGAAGACAAGTCGGGCCGGTGACTGCGTCATTCTCTGCCTCATTCCCGGTCGAAACGCGGCCCTGCGGGGGGATCTTTGTTGTCGAGTTGTGTCAAGTGTTCACTGGGCGTTGGCTCTCAAAACCATCAAAAAAGTCGACGCAAGCGACTCCATTGATATTTGAAAATCGGGCCGGTTTCCCATTTAACGGGAAAAATTCATCTCGTTACAATGGGCCCGTTCAAATCCCGCTGAGGAGACACCAATTCCAATGCTTGAAACCTTCCGACCACATCTGGCGCAGGTTCGCTGCTCCCTGAGTCCGATGGGCCGCCTGGCTGTCATTTTCGCACTCGCTCTGACGTTGCCCGGCTCACTGATGGCTGCAGAAGGCTGGACCGAATTCCGGGGACCTAACGGAACCGGTATCGCTCCCGAGGCCGATCCTCCCGAGACGTGGAGTGAATCGGAGAACGTTGCCTGGAAGACCGCCATTCACGGCAAAGGTTGGTCGTCGCCGGTCGTCGCCGATGGCAAGGTCTGGCTGACCACCGCCTCCGAAGACGGCAAGGAGATGTTCATCGTCTGCGTCGATGCCGAGAGTGGGAAGATTCTGCACGATAAGCTGCTGTTCACGAACGACGAACCGCGTGAGATTCACGTGACCAACAGCTATGCCTCCTGCACGCCGGTGATTGAAGGAGATCGGATCTATGTGCACTTTGGCAGCTACGGCACCTGCTGTCTGAATACCCAGACGCTGGAGAAGTACTGGGAACGCCGGGACTTCCCCTGCCATCACTGGCGCGGCCCGGGGTCGTCTCCGATCATCTACCAGAACATGCTTTTCGTTCACTACGACGGCTTCGACTACCAGTACATCGTGGCTCTCGACAAGCAGACCGGCGAAACGATCTGGAAGAAAGATCGTCCGGATCTGTTCGAGACCGACGACGGCGATCAGAAGAAAGCCTACGGGACGCCGGCCATTTTCGAGATCGGCGGGCAGGATGTCCTGATCAGCCCGTACGCCAAGGCGACGATGGCTTACGATCCTCAGACCGGGGAAGAACTCTGGTATGTCCGTTACGAACAGCATTCCACGGCAAACCGCCCGCTGTTTGACGGAAAATCGATCTTCATCGGTACCGGTTTCGGCAAAGGGAGTTTGATCGCGATCAATCCCGAGGGAGCAGAAGGCAATGTGACGGAGAGCCATGTCCGCTGGGAACAGAAGCGGACGATGCCTTCGAAGCCTTCGCAGCTGCTGATCGACGGTCGAATCTACACAATTGCCGATAAGATTGGACTTGCCTCTTGCCTCGACGCCTCGACCGGCGAACTATTGTGGCAGGAACGCATTGGAGGCACGTTCTCCGCTTCACCCATCTATGCAGGTGGGCATATTTACTTCTGCGACGAAGACGGAAAGACAACGGTCGTGGCTCCTGGAGAGACGCTGACGATCGTTGCGGAAAATCAGCTCGACCAGGGATGCATGGCGACGCCTGCCCCGGTCGGAAAGGCTCTTTTCCTGCGAACAAAAACAGATTTGTATCGCCTTCAGGCCACGCCCTGAGACGTCCACGGACAACGCCGAAACCCTCGAACCGACTCAGCGTACGGGCCTGTTTCGTTCGTTTCCTGCGAATGCGGTCATATCACACAACCCCGGATCAGAGAACACGTTCAGCACATCAACGGAGTGCATTGCCGTTCTCGCGTCCCCCTATTGAAGCCCTTCATCGGGCAGGAGTCTCTCTTTGAGATCTCGATCAATGTTCATGGGATTGTCCGTCCTCGCCCTGGCGACCGCCAGTGGTTGCGGCAAGGAAGATCCTCTCGCTCTTACAGGAACTTCGAATGCTTCGGAGGCGCGATCGTCCTCGAAAGCTGAGACGCCGAAGGAGCCTGCGCCCTCTCCCGGAACGGCCTCGTGGCCGCATTGGCGGGGGCCGGATCGGGATGCCATCTCGCGGGAAACGCTCGATCCGAGTGTCTTTCTCGGAATGCCGCCCATCGTCTGGCGGTACAACGTCGGCACCGGATACAGCGCTGTCAGTGTGGCCGACGGGCGGCTGTTCACAATGGGGCATCGCGAAGGGAACGAAGAAGAAACCGTCTGGTGCCTGGACGCGGCCACAGGCAAACTGCTCTGGCATCTGGCCTATCCCTGTGCCCTGCTCGATCACCTGCACAAAGGGGGACCGGGGGCGACGCCAACTGTCGACGGGAAGTACGTTTACGTCAACAGCCGCGAGGGGGAAGTCCGGAAGATCGAAGCTGAGACCGGGAAACTGGTCTGGATGTTCGACATCCGAGAGGAGCTGAATCTGCCGCTGCCGGAATGGGGACTGACCTGTTCGCCCGTGATTCGAGGCAACGAAGTCATTCTGGAAGCGGGAAGCATCTTCGCCATCGATAAGGAATCGGGCAAGCTGAAGTGGCAGACAACAGCTCATATGCCCGGATACGGCACTCCGGAACTGTTCGAGTTCAAGGGGCAGTCCTATGCGGCGGCTCTGAATAACGAGGGCGTGACGGTTGTCGATCTGAACAAGACCACGGAGGTCTGCTTCTATCCGTGGGAATCGCCGTACGATACGAATTCGACGACGCCGCTCTGGAAAGACGGCGAACTGTTCGTCTCGACCGGCTATAACGTCGGCTGCGGGGTTCTGGACTTCAACGGCAGCGAACTGTCGGTGCAGTGGCAGAACAAATCGATGCGGAATCACATGAATTCCTGCGTTCTGAAAGACGGCTGGCTCTACGGATTCGATGGGAACTCGCACAACCGCCGCACGGTGACACTGAACTGCGTGAACTGGGAGACCGGCGAAACGGCATGGACTGTTCGCGACCTGGGCTGCGGTGCGCTGATGGCGACCCAGGAGCATCTGATCATTCTGAGCGATCAGGGCGAACTGCTGCTGGCCGAAATGACTCCGGACGAGTTCCGGGAGCTCGGACGGCTCGAAGTTTTGGACGAACAGTGCTGGACCATGCCCGTTCTGTGCAATGGATTCGTCTACTGTCGCGGCGCGGACGGTGGACTGGCCTGTGTTGATCTGAACATTCAGGACTAAGGCGGTTCGAAGTCGCGAGATCGGCGGAAGTTACGATCCACTCCGATGTTTCTGCTTGCATCCCGGCACGGAATGCGTTATCAGCAAGTGTTTTACGCATCTTCCCTTCTGGCTTACTGGTCGTTATGGCTCGACATCTCCGCATTTTCGAAGTCGAAAAAGTTCCTCCGTGCTTTTACGTCACCCCGGCCGGTCAGGGGGCGAGTTTTCGGTATGCCGACCTGCAGATGGAGACGAACACGGTTCGTGCCATGGTCGCCGATGCGGATGCGCCGCTGCTGATTATCGATCTGCACAAAATGGACTATTTCGGCTCGGAGTTCATTGGCTCGCTGATCCTGCTCGGACGCGAAAAGAAGCTTCGTGGCGGGAAGGTCGCCATCTGTGCCGCCAGCCCCTATATGCTTGAAGTGCTGCGAAACATGAGCCTGTTCAAGCTCTGGCCCTACTACGACACCCGCGAAGAAGCCGTCGAAGCTCTTTCCGCGTAAGACGGGATGACACAGAGATTTATCTCTGCGTTTCGAAGCAACGGGCGGCCTGTCCTGCTCGTAATCTCCCGAAATCACGGGATGGCCCACGTGCACGTCTGGGTGACGACGTCACAGGAAGAAGCTGTGCACCGCAGGCTTGTCGTTCCGAATGAGACCGTCTGTCAGCCGCCTCTTGTGGCTTCGCCACTCAGACGCACGCGTCTGAGCCAACCGGTGTTGTTCGGAATGCTTGAATCTGAGGGTTCCACTTACTTCCGGCTGGCGGATTTCATCAGCACCCAGCCGAAGACGCCGACGCCGACCAGGACCATGCCGTATTCGGGAGGCGTGATGTTCGACCACCATCTCAGGGCGAACGTGTAGTAGAAATCGGCGTAGAAGCAGATGTTCGTCCAGAGTGTGTTGAGCATCGCCAGGGCCTGAAGAGAAAAGATTCGTACGGTCGACTCGCGCAAGCGCGGGCCAGTGTGTCTCCTGAAAGCATAGGTCGCAATTGAGCAGGCAGCGCCGCTCGACGGCCAGCTCGAGACCTCGTCTGGCTTTCGCAGCGGTTGTGCAGATTGTATCGTTTGGGAGTCGCCTTCTGCTGACTCTCATCTGGGATTCCCGCTATGCGCTCTCTGCGATTGCTGTTCGGACTCGCTCTGCTGGTCTCACTCTGTTCCTGTTCCGGCGAAGTTCCGCAGCCCGCCCGAGAAGCCGGATCCAGCGAATCGGCTGCCGACCATAACGAGTTCACGCTCATCCCGGTTACGCTGGCCCTCAACTGGCTGCCGGAAGCCGAGCATGGCGGCTTCTACGCCGCTCTTTCGAAGTGCTATTACAGCGACGCCGGTCTCGACGTCGAGATCCTCCCCGGCGGCCCCGACAGTCCGGTCATTCAGCGGGTGGCGACAGGACGCGTGACCTTCGGCATCTCCAACGCCGACCGGATTGTGCTCGGACGGGCTCAACAGGCTCCCGTGGTCGGCCTGATGGCTCCGCTGCAGCACTCGCCTCGCTGTATTGTCGTGCATGAAGCCTCCGGCATCGAGTCGTTCGATCAGCTGAAGAACGTGACTCTGGCAATGAGCGATGCCCCCGCGTTCTCACATTATTTACGCAAGAAACTTCCGCTCGAAGACGTGAAGATTGTTCGCAGCACCGGGTCTCTCGGGCAGTTTCTGGAAGATCCCCGGTTTGCTCAACAGGGTTATGTTTTCAGTGAACCCATCGTTGCCGCCGAGCAGGGGGTGAAGACCCGGGCTCTGATGGTCTCGGAACTGGGTTTCGATCCGTATTCGAGTGTGCTGATGACCTCAGAATCTTTGATCGAAGAAGATCCGGAACTCGTTCGCAAGTTTGTCGAAGCCTCGATCGCCGGCTGGAAAGACTATCTTGCCGATCCCCAGCCGATTCACGAGCAGATTCAGCAGGCCAATCCCGAGATGCCGGTCGCAGTCATGAATGCGGGGTTTGAATCGTTGAAGCCGTTATGTCTGAACGGCAGCGGGGAGTTCACCGGCACGATGACCGCCGAACGCTGGCAGACACTCGTGAGGCAACTCGAGGAACTGGAACTGGTCGAGAGCGGGCAGGGGAAGCCGGACGACTGCTACACCCTGGAATTTCTGAAGGCAGCCAACTGAGCCGTGAACACCGAACCTGAGCAGACCGAAATTGATCCGGACGAAGTGCTGAACCGTCGGGAACGCATCCCGATGGACATCGATCACGACCCCTTTCTTGGGGGCCGGACCCTTTCGCCGTGGCAGCAGAAACTCAACGAGATCATCTTTGGCGTCGATACACCGGCGGGGCGATATTTCGATGTCGCGCTGCTCGTGGCAATTCTGATTTCCGTGATGACCGTCGTGCTGGAAAGCGTTTCCGGTCTGCAGGCGAGATTCGGTCTGTATTTTCTGGCGTTGGAGTGGTTCTTCACCATTCTGTTTACAATTGAATATCTGCTGCGTCTCAGCTGTGTCGAACGGCCGGTTCGTTATGCCAGGAGTTTCTTCGGCATCGTCGATCTGATGTCGATCATTCCGACTTACGCGGCCATCTTCATAGCCGGAAGCCAGTCGTTTCTGGTCATTCGCGCGCTGCGATTACTGCGCGTCTTCCGCGTGCTCAAGATTGCGCATTGTCTGAAGGAATCGCAATATTTGTGGATCGCCTTCCGGGCCACGCAGAGCAAGATTCTCGTCTTTCTGCTCGTCGTCCTGACGTTGATTCTGATCATGGGCTCGGCCATGTATCTGATCGAAGGCCCGAAGAACGGCTTCACCAGTATTCCGAAGAGCGTCTATTGGGCGATTGTGACGATGACCACTGTCGGTTACGGCGATATCGCCCCGCAAACCGTTGTCGGGCAGACACTCGCGGCTGTCGCGATGATCCTGGGCTATGGCATCATCATCGTGCCGACCGGCGTCTTCTCGGTCGAAGTCATCCATGCTTCAAAGACCGAGCGGCATCTTGATGTGCCGTGCACGCACTGCGATCTGCATCAGCACGAGACCGACGCGTTGTATTGCAAACACTGCGGGACCGTGCTTCCTCGGGCGGCTCGATTGTTCGAGCTCAACCGCCAATCGCGATTGGAGTCGGAGTGAACCCGATGAAGATGAACGGGAGTGTGATGCAGCCGAGAATGACGCGGAACCAACCCAGCGGAACATAGTCATCTGCTGTCGGCGGATGGTAAGGCCCCATCATGATGATCAGCATCAGCATCAGGATGAACGACAGATTGCCCGACAGGAACATGTAGGCCAGGGCTCCAAAGATGAGCGCTCCGGCGACCGCGTGAGCCCGCTTCCGCAGCAGGGCGTACAGAATATGGCCACCGTCGAGCTGGCCAATCGGAATCAGGTTCAGAGCGGTGATGAAGATCCCGACCCAGCCGGCGTCGAGAACGGCACTCTCCAGAACCATGCCCGGCGGCCAGCCGCCGCGAACGGCATCGACAATCCACTTGAGTAGAGGAGGGGCGATGAACTGAAAATCGTCCGCCGGTACATCAGCGATTGGAACCGGCTCGGCTGTTATCGCACCGTAGATGCAGACCGGGATCGCGATTACGAGTCCGGCGAGCGGACCAGCAATGGCAATGTCGAAGAGCTTCTTGCGATCTTCGCCGCCACCCGGTTTCACGATGACGGCTCCGAACGTTCCGAGCGGAGAGATGGGCATCGGTAAAAAGAAGGGCGGAGAAGCCGGGACACGGTAGAAGATCGAAACCAGATAGTGTCCCATTTCGTGAGCCAGCAGAATCGCCATCACGGGAACCATGTAGCCGAATCCGTCGTCGTAGCGCCGTTCCCCCACCCACCAGGTCGACAGACAGGTGGCGATGAACAGTCCCAGCGACCAGAGATACGCGGTGTGGACCGGCCGACGGCGGCGAACCCGTCGAGGTTCGACATCCTTGACGGGGACGGTCTGTCCGTCAGGAAAGATCAGAATCTCCTGAACGGTACGGCGGTCGCGGGAGTCATTCATGAATACGGAACGGGCTCAACGGAGCGGTTCGAGGATAGCAGGCTGATTGCGGCAAATCGTTCGGAACAAAAAGGCAGCATTTGGGGCGAAAGATCACTTAGAGACCGACTCCGGGAGAGCGATCCGCTTCTAGAGCATTATCGCGGCCAGGGGCGTTGTTACAATTGCTTCTGTAGACCAAAATCGAGAATGACTTTCATTTCACGACTGGATTCGTCGCGGCGAACCGGGAGACGGATGGACAATCACAATGGCCGACAAGGAGCGGAACAAAGATCTGAGACCGAGCAGACGCGATCTGCTTTCCGGACGGGCGATTCGACATTCGATGGAACGCCACGGGCAGGAACTTGCCGATGCGCTGGCCCGCGATGAGAAAGCAGCCGCGTTTTCCTCGGCTGATACCGTTCGCCTGACCACTCGGGCGATGGCCTGCGAGTTCTCGATAATTCTGAATCCTTCGGAGGATCGACGGCAGACTATCACGGCGTCGGATGCGCTCGACTTCGTTCATCCGGTTGAAGATCAACTGACAGTCTACCGGGATCAGAGCGACCTGATGCGGCTCAACCGTGACGCGATCAATGGGCCGTGTTCGGTCGACGAGGAACTGTTCGAACTGCTGGAACTCTCGCTGAAACTGGCCGAAGAAACACAGGGTGCGTTTACGCCCGCCGCTCGGGCCTTGAATCTTCTTTGGCGGGAATGCCGGGCGCGAGGAGACGTTCCGAAGGAATCGGATGTCGCGGATGCAGTCCACTGCAGTGACTGCCGCAAGGTTGTGCTGGACCGGACCCTGCAGACGGTGCACCTAACCGATCCGAGAATGGGGCTCGATCTGAGTGGGATTGGCAAAGGCCACGCGCTCGACAGGATCGCGGCGTTTCTCGAGCAGGAGGAGTTGTCGAACTGTCTGATCCATGGCGGTCACAGCAGCATTATCGCCCGGGGTTCGCATCGGAAAGCGGGAGGCTGGCCGGTCGGAATCCGACATCCTCAGTTTCCGCAGAAGCGGCTCGCGACGCTGATGCTGGAAGATCGGGCCTTCTCGGCCAGTGGCAGTGGGGTGCAGTTCTTCCGTCATCAGGGCAAACGCTACGGGCACATTTTTGATCCGCGGACCGGCTGGCCAGTCGATCATATTCTCAGTGCAGTCGTCACCGCTCCGTCGGCCGCGGTTGCCGATGCTCTGTCGACCGCGTTTTATGTCCTGCCGCTGGAGGAATCGCTGGCGTATTGCGAACGGCACCCCGAGATCACCGCGCTGATCTTCCCTCAACCCCGTTCCGGGCAGCGACTGGAACCGGTTTCGATTCATCTCGATGAAGACCGGCTTCTGTGGCATTGAAGGCCGGTCCGGTTATGCGGACTGTAACGGTTACCGTTTTCCCGACCGGGGCAGGAAGGCCATTCTTCCGATATTTGGACCGCAAGTCCGCCCGGCATCGTTTCTCGACCTAGCTTTGAGTGGGTCGAAGCGAAATCACTCCGGGCAGGTCTGGTACCTGCGTCATTCTGAGATAAAGCGGAAGAGGTGGAACATGGCAACTGTCTTTGGTTCACAGGAACAGATTCTGGATCGACGCAGCAGCGATCGCGACAACGAATATAACGGGCCGGATCGTCGCCAGTTCGGCGATTCCCGGGAGCACGCCCGGCCGGAAGTGGCCGAGCTCGCCAACGCCGTTGATCAGTACAAACTCCGACATCGTCGGCGGTTCGTCACCTACGACGAACTCTACGCTGTCATCCGGGAACTCGGTTACGTCCGCCCCGAATAACGAACACCTTATGAGCTGACTCCTTCGTATGAGCACGATACGGTTCCTCAACCGTGTCGTGCTTTTTCATGCGCGGTCGGAATCGCCCCGTTTATTCAGGCAGAACTGGAAAGACCTGGGTGGTGACGAAGACCTTCTGGCCATTGAAGTCTTCAATCAACTCCGGCGCCCAGCGTTCGATTTCCTTCTGCTCGGTTTCCGAAAGTGTTCGGTAGTCCCTGAGAAAGAACGTGTCGGGAAGAGCAGAGTCGAGAATGCCCATCTCCTGCAGAGCCGAAAAGCGGTCCGGCGTTACGAAGTCGGTGTATTTGTACGACGTGCGATACCGCAGAATCTCCTGCCAGTTCACCAGCACATAGCGAATATGATGCTTCTTGAAGATCTCGCGGATCTCCTCGGCGGGCCGATTCTCCCATTCTCCTTCCGGCTGATCGCGGTTGACGACGCCCGTCCATTCGGCGAAGAGGGACCGGTCGAACACGGTGTTGTAGTGATAAGGGAAGGTGGCATCGAACAACTCGGCTTCTCCGACGCTCAGCACGGCTCCGTCTTTCCCCTCCATCAGATCATTCAGAAAGACGACTTCCGGCGAGGTGATGTTGGCGGTCATCTCTCGGACGGCTTTCAAATCGGTGACATAGGCGTTGTAGCCGGAGAGTCCTGTGGTAATGAACGCAAAGTTGTAAAGCAGAGCGGGGGCCAGAAAGACCACGACCCCCAGCCGGGTTCGCTGAAACAGCCACCAGGCTCCGTAGCCGGCCAGGCAAACGGCGACCGGCAGCAGCGGCACCCAGAACCGGTCGATGCGATGCGTCAGCAGCCACCACGAGAACAGCAGCCAGGCGAGATAGAGACCGACCCAGCGAATCGAACGTTCGCGGAAACCGACGAACAGGCCAATCAACCCGAAGCCCGCCACGAGGGGCGACTGCCAGTCGTTGACGGCGAAGACATCGAAGACGCTCGCGAACAGATGCGTGATGCGATGCTGATTCGGGCTGTGGGCGGCTTTCCATTTCTCATTCAGGTCGGCATCCCAGTCGTCGCCGCCGAAGATCGAATAGGCGAGTGGGTAAACCGGGTTGCCGGTTTCCACCAGATTCTTCGCCATCCAGGGACCGAATGTGACCACTGTGCCCAGAACGAACACCCCAGCTCCGAACGCCAGTTCGCGACCGGTGCGTTTGCCGTTGCGGACAGCGACCACGTAAGCGGCCAGCAGGAAGAGCGAAATCGGAACCGTGACCGAAATCAGTCCCGGATACTTGCACGCGATTGCGCTGCCCGCGAGCAGTCCGGTGACGAACAGCCAGCGATTCGGCTTCGGTTTTTTCTTGAGCAGATCGACCGCGATCAGCGTGGCCAGCAGTGTCGCCGCCACATACAGGCAGAGACCGCCCTCGGTGTAAGCGATGATCGAAATTCGATACGTCCAGGGAATCGTAAGAAAGATGATTGCTCCCAGGTAGCCGGCTACTGGAGTGGACCAGCGTCGGAGAATGGTATAGACAATCATCGCCGTGAGCGGGGCGAAGCCCATGAGAATGGTCTTTCCGGCCACGGCTCCCCAGTACCAGTCGCCCATCAGTACCATGCCGGTGAGGGTGAACATCTCGGTGAGAAACGGAAAGCTGGTATAGACATTGTGCGGCAACATCTGGATCTGGCCGGCAAGAAAGTACTCCTTCGGCCCGCCGAAGTGATACTCCTTCACATCGAAATCGGTCGACGGCAGCATTGCCCCCAGAGCGATGGTGATGAGAAACGGCGTCACGACGAGCAGGGTCCACAATCGCGGTGACTTCAATGTCCACTGTCGTTGAGACCACTTGTGCGACTGCAGCAGCACCCACGATTTCATTCGACCGTACCACGCGGAGATTCCACCGTTGGCGCGGGAATGCATTGCGGTCCAGAAGATCAGAATCAGCAGATAGACGAGCTGAAACACCAGGCGATTCAGCAGCCCCGCGAGTCCAAGCCCCAGCGTCACCAGCGAGAGGAGCGACAGACCGGTCGCGATGCTGAGCGTATGCCATTCGGCTCGTCCGGTCGCTTTGATTTTCAACCCGAGCGAGTGGAACAAACCGGTTCCCAAGCAATAGGCGAGCAAGTAAATCGAAACCGCGATCGCGAGAAACGGTATCCGCTGGGGCAGGAATTTCAGCCCGGCCGGCGGCGCGTCGGCATGACGCAACGGAACAAAATCGTCAAGCAGGATCTGAGGCACATACTGCCAGACCATCCAGCGGTTCCATTTCGTTCCATCGGGCAGGGCCTGAGCGTTGGGCAGCACCTGCGAGTAGAACATCAGGAAGAACGCGGCCAGCCAGCCGAATGCCAGCAGCAGCGATTGCCAGGGCTTCAGCGAAAACGACGCCCGTTCCGGCGCAGCGGGCGAGGAACCGGAGGAAGAAGGATCAACCATCGACGAATTATCACCATCTGCGGCGAGCAGAACAGGAACTCAGAAGCACGGACTCGAACGGGATCGATCAAGTCGCGGAAAAGTCCCAGTATAGCAGTCGAGCGGGGACGAGAAATGGAGCGGTCTCTCGGGGACGCGGCAAATGGTGGCAAAACAGCGGCCAGCAACGTCCCGTGAAGCTCTTCAGCAAAAGAGCCAGAAAGAAGCCCGGCCGGGGCTCGAACCCAGACTAACGGAATCAAAATCCAGACGCATCAACAGGTTGCGCACAGGAGAGGTTCAGGGAAGCAGAAGTTCGCTATAATCACCGATTGTATGTAATCGCTGGTTGACCATCAGGAAACACGTAGGGAGCGGAATCTGCTCACACCCTTACTCACACTCACATTCAGGGATAGCCCGACGGGGCGAAAAGCGGACCATCCAACCGCCTTCCCTGTTTCTCTTCTGGATTCGCTCGGGAGGGCGAGGTTGATGAAGATTGAGACACAGGCTGACCTCTGCACGTACCGGGATCGTCTGATTGAGGCTGTGGAATCGACCAGGGCTGTGGCTGTTCTGTGCGGCATGTGGCTGACGCCGTCCACATCTCACGGCAACCGACTGGAACAAGAGGGGGCAGATATCCGGGCCACGCTCGTGGGCTTGAGGAGGGAATTCCAAGCTGCGAACGATCTGCCCGACGAAGTCCCCGAGGAAGTTTTCCGGAGTCTGACCGACCTGCTCAGTGATGGGAAGAATCTGCCGCAACTCGTTAGTGGAAAGCCTTCAGGTAGCTCCGGGCAATTCAATGTGAGCATTGCCAATCGGCTGCGTCTCGTCGCGATGGACTTTCTGCGGGCCACTGCGGCGGAGGCCGGAACATCCTTCGCCGTCGAAGTGCCGGAATTCGACGATCCACACTCGCCGTCAATTGCTGACCGTGTCCAAGTAGGCGTCGACGTAGCTCTTGTCCAGGAACTGCTCCCTGATGTGCTCAGGGCAATGGATTCGCTACTGACAGGCCGGATATGGGAAGTCGACGACGATTCTTTCGTCCCGCCCAGCGAGGCCACATTGGCGAGCCTCTTTGCTGGTCTGCAGGGGAATGTCCGTCTGGAACTGAACACTGCCCGAAGCCTATTCCCAGCCTCACCAGCATCGTCCAGGGAGCCCGTTAATCTCATTGTGGAGACACCGCCGCCCGGCCACGGGGGAGAACTGGACAGTGACAGACCTCTCAATCCCGCCCGATGGTTTACTGACGATTTACTTACTGCGGCAAAAGTAGACAGCACAACATTAAATCGATGGGTACGATCGGCTGAAGTGATCCCTACAGATCAGGGGGACAGGAACCGCAAATTCACCGACGAAGAAGTGCAGCGGATCGCCGACGCGGCAGCAAAACTGAACAGCAGGAAGGCCAAGGCCGCCAGCCGTCAACTCCAGGCTCTCATCTCCAAACCTGCATAGCTGCAAAACACCTGCATTTCCCCTGCACCCCTGCATATGACCTGCAGTGTCTGATTCAGAGATTGGAATTCCTATTTACAGGTTGTTTAATGCGTCGACCGTCATATTGACGGCATTCATACCGACGACCTGAAGGCAGGAGACAATCAAGATGTCAGGCATTGGAGCAGGCGGGGACGGCGAGATTAACTCGGGCTCTGTCTACACCCTCAGTGAGTTTCAGCGGCGAGTCGGGCTCGGTCGGGTGGGCATGCAGACGGCTCGCCGACAGGGGCTGAGAGTCATCCGCCAGCACAATCGTGCATACGTCCGGGGAAGCGACTGGCTGGACTATCTGGAAAGCACCCAAGGCGATCAGAGCAGTAAGTCGTAATTGCGACAATGGCAATCAACTTAAAGCATTCAAATAAGTAAGCCCGCGCCGGGCGACCATCCGGGCGGGCTCGATAAGACATCACTTTCACTCAGCAAATGAAAGGTAACAGGATGATACCCTTCGAGGTTACAGCGGACAAGAGGATACTCCGCGACAGCAGGGACGACGCCTTTTTTCAACTGGCAGAACCCCGGCTGATCATGCAGGATGACTCGACGCTGTGCTGCCCCTGCTGTGGGCATGACTCCCTGCACATCACAAGCGTCACCGTCTGCCAAGGCCATGAAACGGCCATCAGCTTGAACGACCGCACGTTCATCTATCCCAGCCAGAGACACCGGCACGAACGGGGCTCCGTAGTGTTGACCCGCTACTACTGCGAGGCTGGTTGCGAATTCATCTACGCCGAAGCCTTCCGCAAAGGGGTCGTCACACGCGACCTGTACCAACGCAGCACTGTCGGCATCACTACGCATGAACTATGGAGAGACTGACAGTGATTTCAGCAGCAATGGACTACAAGACAGCTCGGGCGGAAGTGCTGGCGAGAGCGGACGTCGTCAGCGAGATGAAGGCATGGGGCGTTCGCTTTGCATCGGAGCGCGAAAGCAGCGGATGGGTTCCAGCTCACGGACTCGACCGGGAGGACCAGAATCCCAGCGCCGCAGTGAATCTCTCTGATGATCGGTTTGAGCGAGGCACATTCAAGGATCATGCCACACAGGAGCGATTGAGTTTCTTCGACGTGGCTGTTCGGCTCGGGCAGTTCCCAGACTTCCATTCCGCATTGCGGCACTTCGCGGAAAAGACCGGCGTGGATTTGCCAGGGCGTTCACAAGCAAAGTCTCGAGACTGGGGAAAGCCGATTGCAGAGTATCCCTACGCTGATGAATCCGGCAACGTGCTGTTCAAGGTGGTCCGGATGCAGAAGGCCGACGGAACGAAGGACTGTATTCCCCATGCGAAAGTCGGCGAACTCTGGAAAATGGGGCTGAAGAAATACGGGATTCGCCGCATTCCGTACCGGGCCGATGAACTCGCCAAACTGGGACCAGGAGACGAAGTCTGGATTGCAGAAGGTGAGAAGGACGCTGATACATTGGCCGGGCTCGGGCTGGTTGCTACGTGCAATCTTGGCGGCGCTGGGAAGTGGCGGCGGGAAGATTCGCATCATGTCACCGGCATGCACGTGATCCTTGCAGCGGACAACGACGACGCAGGCGAGGCCCATGTCCAGAAGGCTGCGAAGAATCTGAAGGGGCGGGCGGCATCGATTCGGATTGTTCGATTCCCTGAACTGCCCCGGAAAGGTGATGTAACGGATTTCATTGAAGCCGGGGGAACCGTGGAGCAACTCCGGGAGCGGGCCTTGCAGGCTGAGGAATGGACCGAACCACCACCAGAGCCGAATCATCTCACCGCGACCGATGGGACAATCGAGACGTTCACGGCACAAGAGGCGACCGACTACGCGAACGCTCGACTGTTCATCAAGCTGCATGGTCAGGATCTGCGGTACGTTCACAGTTGGAAACGCTGGCTAATCTGGACGGGAACACATTGGCGGAAAGATGAAACCGGCGAAGTGTATAAACTTGCCTATTCTGTCGCCGACACACTGTTCCGGAAGTCGCACACAATCTTCGACGATGATGAGAGGCGGGCATGTCAGCGACACGCACAACGGGCCGCGAACGCAAATGGAATCGAAGCCTTCCTGAAGCTGGCTCAATCTCTGGTTGCCGTCGCCGTGGAGGATCTGAACTGCGACCCGTGGCTACTGAATTGCCAGAACGGGACTATTGACTTGAGAAACGCCCAGTTGCGGCCACATTCCCGCGACGATCTGCTCACTGTGATCTGCCCGACAGAGTTTGATCCCGAGGCACCATCGTATCACTGGGACCGGTTCCTTGAATCCATCTTCGCGAACTGCGGGGACGTGATTCCATTCATTCAGCGGCTCTCTGGTTCTGCTCTGGTGGGCGTGGTTCGGGATCACATCCTGCCGGTTTACTGGGGCTGTGGAGCGAACGGGAAAACGACGTTCCTCAATGCACTGATGGGCACGCTCGGGAATGATTACTCAATGCAGGCCATCCCCGAGATGCTCATTGACGATGGCAACGATCGACACCCAACCGAGAAGGCGGACCTGTACGGCAAGCGGTTTGTGGCAGCTGTTGAGACCGAGGCCGGGAAACGGCTCAAAGAATCATTCGTGAAGTCCATCACCGGCGGCGACCGTATCCGGGCGAGATTCCTCTATCGAGATTTCTTTGAATTCGATCCGTCTCACCTGATTGTTCTCTGTACGAACCACAAGCCGAAGGTGCAGGGCGATGACTACGGCATCTGGCGACGGCTGCGGCTGGTGCCATTCACCGAGACGTTCCGGGGGAAGGATGCAGACCCGACTCTCTCCGACAAACTGAAAGCCGAAGCGGCGGGAATTCTGGCGTGGATGGTGGTCGGTTGCCTCGACTGGCAGAACCAGGGGTTGAACGAGCCCGAGACCGTTCTGGCAGCGACAGAGGAATACAAAAACGAATCCGACCTCATTGGTGGGTTCATCGAAGCCTGTTGTTACATCAACAGCGGAATGCAGGTTTCATTCTCTGCGCTTTATGAGGCTCTGCGGGAATGGTGCGACGAATCGGGAGAGAATCTTCCATCGCGAACCCGGATCGGTCGCACACTCAATGAACGGTTCGAGCAAGTCCCGAATGTTCGGGGGCGATGGTATCGCGGACTCGGGCTCAAGGACATCAGGAACGAAGATTGAGCAACGGTTGCAATGGTTCAACGCACTTTCCGGAAACTTTCCCATACACACACTCGTGTAACACTTTTCAGAAAACCGTTGAACCGTTGAACCGTTGACGAACACCACCAAAACAGGAAGGAACGGTAGGTTATGGAAGCTTTTAAGCTGCATCCGGTCGCGGAATTGTTCCCAGAGATGACCGAACAACAGTTCGAGATCCTGAAAGCGGACATCCGGGCGAACGGCTGCAAGGAATCTGTTGTGCTCTATCGGGGTGAAGTGATCGATGGCCGGCACCGGCTCAGGGCATGTCGGGAACTGAAGATTGAACCGCAGCTGGCGGACCTTGATGAAGACTTCGACCCATGGGAATTCGCTATCAGTAAGAACCTCTGCAGGCGGCATCTCACCACAAGTCAGCGGGCAGTAATCGCGGCGGAATTGGCGAAGCTGAAGCGGGGTGACAATCAACACGCTCAGCATCGGCAAAATTGCCGGACCACCAGCGAAGCGGCGAAAGCCCTGAACGTCAGCGAGCGAACAGTCCGGGCCGCGAAGCAAGTTGCGGACAAGGGCTCACCAGAACTGCAGCACGCCGTTAAGACTGGCGAGATGTCTGTCCACCGGGCAGCGAGCATAGCCCGCACGACACCACCAGCAGACCAAGCCACAGCGGCGAAGCAAGGCACCGACCAGACCGACCAGGCATTCGATGAAGACGCGGCAACTGATCGCCTTTACGACCGTCTCCGTTCCGAATTGCATCGATGGCCGGTTGACCGTCGGCACGTTGCAGCGGAACACGTCCAGCTGATCCTCGACGAATACCCACCAGCACAGGGGGGGCGATCGTGAGCGAAGCGACGTTATACGTCTGCCCGATCTGCGGAGAACAAGCCGTAGATATCACACCGGGGACAATCGCGAACTTCTGGCGCTGCGGGGCATGCCGACAGGCCATCAGGAAAGATGAACGGGGACGGCTGGTGCAATGGCTCAACCCGTGGAAGGCGGGCACCAAGAAAGCCCGACGGCAATTCACGAAACGATTCACTAAGAAAGAAAGGCGGCGATAATGGCGACCTTAATCAACAGGCTGATCTGCGAATCAGCATTGGTTTACCACTGCATCCGCTCGGGTGTCGCGTACTGGTCACGCATGAGGCGGCTGGCTCGGGATGGCTCGCAGGATCTGATTGGCATGGTCCTGCAGGGCCGGGTTCCTTTGCGGCGGGCACTGGCTGTCTCTCGAGAGTATCGCCCCGAAGAACAGGCCAGCATCGCGGCGGATGCGTCACAGTGGACGGATGAGGGAATCATCGCACCGCAGGCCAGCAACGCGACAGAGACGACACCAGGCCACCAGGCCGAACTGCCCGAGGTGTCCGACGACGGGGCCGCATTACTGGACCTCTACCGAACCCTGCCAATCATCTTCGCCAAGCTGCCAGAGGCCGAACGTCCGCGAATGCTGCCCCATGTCCGGGCGCTCTGTATTGGCAATGGCGTGATGACTCTCGATGGAGACGCTGACGCCCTGCAGGACAGCGAGCAAGAGAACCAGACGGCCAAATACACCACCGACCAGGACGAGGCCACAGCGGGCACGTCAGGCGCTCACACGGACGGCGACAGCGGGGACCGGTAGGGGGGTGTCGAAATCGTGCATACCCAGCCGGACACCACCGCCCAGTAGGCTCAAACATTTTTGGCTGAGAGTGAAAATATTCAGCATGCCATACCAAAGAAAAAAACTGGAATTATGGCCGATATCTGGTGTTCGCCTCGATCTGGAACAGCACCTGAGCAAAGCCACGAATCAGGAGCATGCCAACTCCGGTCGCAACGCTTCCGGCACCACTGGCAGCGTACAACTGGTTGTCCTCAGCGCTCGCCATCGCGAACAGCAGAAGCCCACCGGCGACGTTGAGACATCCCAGCGGCAGAAAGCAGGCCGTGATAATCCTGAGAATCATGAAGTCGGAACTGTTTCGACGTTTCGCCACATCAACCCCCTAAGCAATGTCTTCAGATGGTAGACCTGTTCGCCTGAGCATATCAGGCCAGCGGGGACTATCGCCACCATTCTTCATGGAAGGAACAGAATCATGGGACGAAGTTTTGAGGCCGCATCTCTCTTTACCCTGTCAGCGGAGGGCTACGAAAAGGGGGCCGCACAGATCATTCAGGCGAATAGCCGCATCTCAGCCAGTAACACGAAGATGGCGAACTCAGCCGACCAGGTGAATCAGCGGATGGGCAAGTTCCAGAACATCGCGCAGCAAGCTGCGTTCGGTCTGGAGGACTTCACGCTCGCCTCATCAACCGGAGGAATGGCGGCCGGTTTTCGCGGGGCGGCGAATAACATCAGCATGATTGCGTTAAGCCTTGGCGGGGTGAAGACAGTGCTTCTCACCGTGGGGGCCATGATTGTTGGCTCTGTCCTGAAACCAATCTCGTCGTGGATGCAGAAGACGGAAACGCTCGCCGGACTTCATGAACGGCTGGAACAGATCCTGACTCGCATCGAACAGAAGCGGATTGACCTGCAGCTCTCACGCGAAGCAGAGGACGCAGCAAAGGCATTCAGCAAGCTCGACTCCATCGACGGCATGTTCGACCAAATCAGTGAACGGCAACTCGTCAGTAAGCGAGCAACCGAGGATCTAGACTTGGCGAAACAGTCGTTGCGGGAAGTGCTCTCACTGCGGGACAAGCTTACCCGAGAGGACTTGAGTGAAGGCCAGCGGAAAGGCATCTTCACGCGGGGGCTTGCCTCAATCAATCCGGCATTTCAGGAAGTCGTGAATGCGTTCACCGGCTCGAAAGAAAACCTCTGGGGGAATACCAAAGAAATCAAGGACGCCTTTCAGCAGATCGAAGCGGCACTGCAAAAAGAAATCGCCAGTGCGACAACTCGGGCGAAGTCGTCGGAATCGATCCTGCAGAAGATGGTGGAATTGTCACCGCAGCAGGCCGCCCAGATCGTCCGAAAGTCAGTCGCCGAAATGGAGAAGGCATTCGAGTCTGAGGGGCTCGGGCTGGAACGACAGCTTGACCAGGAACTCGACACGATCGGCGAGAAGTACGACCGACTCCGACAGAAGTTGAATGACCTAAAGGCCAGCGATGCAACGGCAATGACTGACCTTGGATCACTTCAGGCCCGAGAGGAAGATCTTGCCCGTCGCCGGTTCAAGAAGCAGATTGACGAGCGGAACGACAAATTGCGGGACTCTATCGACTCGTTCGCCTCGCCGATCATGGACCCGATTCAGCAGGAGTTTCGCCGCATCGCAGACGAAGCCGGGAAGCTGAGAAGAGATGTTTTGAACTGGGGATTGCCTGCAGATCAGGAAGACAAGCTCCTCGATCGAATCGACCAGATTGAACAAAAGCGACTGGACCGGGCGATTGACGGCAATAACAGCAACAGCCGACTCGGCGCCATCTACGCCGGATCAGATGCGGCTCTCGCCTCGATCCGAATGGCAGGGGACCGTCAGAAGGAACTCGGGCTGCTCTCCAAGATTGAGCGGAACACGCATAAGCGACCGGGGGACATCACGCTTGAGGTAATCGGATGACGAACGACAAAGCCGCATCTCGGGCCGGGAAGCCCTACGAACCATCGCAGGATGAAATCCGGGCCATGTGCCGGGTTATCCAGGCGGAATGGTCTGCAGAGGAACGGAAGCGGCGGTATTGCCGTCACCAACCGAAGCTGACTATCCCCGTGGTGCGGATTTCTGAAGCGTAAACGGCTAGGCCGACAGACTCTTTGACAACTGAAAACACTGCTCACCGGACGGCGATTTGCCGCTTCCCTGATTGAGGGGGGCGTGCATCTCGCTGTAAGCTGGTCAGTCTCAGACTCTCATCAGGAGCGAATTCGTGAAAAACCTCGATCCCCAGGACGCGGCAGTGCTCATCACGAAGCAAAAGCTGGCATCACTGCTGAGCATCTCCCAGAGGCAAGTCAACCGGTTGATGGACGACGGGTGTCCAACCATCCGCATCGGCAACGCTCCACGGTTCGACTATGAGGCAGTCCGGGAATGGCTCATTAAACGAGAAAATGAGGAAGACGCACATGTCGACAGCCGCGACTGGCTGAAGGTGAAGGATATCGCAGAGCAACTCCAGGTAAAGCGAGACAAAGTCCTGTACTGGATTGCCACCGGGAAGTTGCAGGCCGTGAACCTCAACACCGGAGAACCAAGCCGGCGGGCGATGTATCGGGTGAAGCGATCTGCGCTGGATGCGTTCCTGTTGACGAAGCAGGTTCTGGTCCCGCCGAAGCTGCCAAGGCGGAAGAAACGACCAGCGGTGACCCGGCGTTACGAGTAACTTCATTCATATTCTGGGCAATGCAATTCCGCCTCTCCTGCTTTCCGATCATGCATGAAAATGGGCAGGATTTCTATTCACGAACTCATGCTGGCGTTATATTGACAATATGACTGGAGCAACTCCCCAATATCCTGTCGCCCCAATTACCGAGGCCATAATCGATCTGCAGGTCCAGCCTGCGGAGGGGGTGGAAAATTCGCAACTTCGCATGGCGCATCGAGATGGAGATATTGGATATCCCAAGTGCGAGCAACTTCTGCAAGCAGTGGGGCAGATGGTCGTCGGCCCAGGTGTGGGGTCGGCCTCGGTCAAACAAAATGAGCTTGGGTGGAAATTTGTAGGAGCCGATGGCCTGCAAATCCTGCAGTGTCGCAAGGACCATTTCACTCTGAGCCGTCTATCACCGTATGAAGGATGGGAGCCGTTTCAGCGAGAGGCTCGACGACTCTGGAAAATTTACCGCTATGAAACAAATCCCTCGACGGTCACTCGTGTGGCAGTTCGATACATAAACAGGATCGATATCCCTCGTTCTCCAATTGACCTAAAGGATTATTTTCGCACATCACCGGAGATTTCCCCTGATTTACCGCAGGCTTTAGAGGGATACTTCATGCGATTACAACTGCCGTTTCCAGATCTCTCGTCTCATTGTTTCATCACTCAGGCTATTGCACCACCGTCCGCCAAGGACACCGTATCTGTCGTCCTGGACATTGATTTCTTTCAGGCCGTCAACTTTGAAGCAGACGACGACGAAACAGTTTGGGGTGTGTTGAGTTCGCACCACGTGATGAAGAATACGATATTTGAATCTTGCATAACCGACCGCACTCGGGAGTTGTTTTCACGATGCCAGTCTTAGCCACACCAATATGCACCGCAGAAGTGCGGCCGTTTTTCGATGCCGAAGAACAGGATTTCGCCCAGGGAATAGAGGGGGAGTGGATCGACAGGTCTGCGTCTGAAATTGCGCTATGGCAGAATTCTTTTACATTTGCTCTCGCTGGTGACGATGACGGGGAAGAGGAAGCCGAAATTGCTCGCGTGTCGTTCAAACGTGTGGCGAAAGCGCGTATTCACATCCGAGGGATTCGAGCCATGAAGCCGCGTAAAATTGACTTCGATGAGGGCGGGGAATGAGCAGCCAATGGTGGGAGGAAGTTTCTGGGGAAGATCTCTGTCAAGGAGATTTGCTGCCGAAATGTCTGGTCCCCATCTACGGCGCAGGCGACCTCTCAATCGGTGAAAACGGCACCGGCGAGGGAGATGTTGAGTTGATTGAGTCCGACTTAATCGTAGTCACTCAATCGTGCGACTTGGCCAACAAGAAAGTGGAATTCGTTGCCCTCTGTCCTGTGAACTCGATTCAAGAACTAGAAGACGCCGGTACGTTGCAAAGAAGAGGGGCATGGGAAGAGGTACGAAAAGGACGGGTGGCAGGGCGTCATCTTCTATCTTCACCCGTACACCCCGCAAACAACCGTGAGTGCTTAGTTGTCGATTTCGGCCACATCGTAAGCCTCCCTGTGGATCATCTCTCAAGTAAGGCTGCAGGGATGACTGCTCGCTGGAGGCTCAAATCGCCCTTCCTGGAGCACTTCTCGCAATCGCTCGCCCGCTTTTTCATGCGAGTAGGTTTGCCATCTGATATTGAGCCGTTCAAGTAGCCTTCTGGACTCTAGGACGCTCTCTTATCCCCGGACGAACAGAACGCAGTAGCATCACTTCCCGGCAATCTCTCATTTCAATGAATACTTTCGATCTTGAGAATGAGCGGGGATTATTGACGCGTGCCCAACTGGCGAAGCGGCTTCGCGTGTCTCAGCCAACCGTGAAGGGCTTAACCGATCAAGGAATGCCACACATCCGAATCGGTCGGCAGTTCAGGTACGACTACGGCGAAGTGCTGAAGTGGCTGAAGGCGAAGTCAATTGGAACGTGAATCACACGGTAACACTAGGCAACCCCAGCGCGAACAGCTCTGACTGCGATGTCTGAGGTGATCACTACGTCCCCAGGCGGGTTCTCTCCAATCATCCACTCGACGATGGATTGGATACGATCGCGACCTCTATCGAAGGTCTCTTCTGGGCTGTTATCGCGACCAAAAACAAGCAATGCCTCGTCCGTAATTCGTGCTGTAAAGGTCTCGCCATCCACCTGAAATGGGAAATCGAATGCATCTCGAACAAATACCCTCGTAGGAGCTACTTGCGGAAAAACGAATCGTGACCCAGCCGACATATTCTCACTCCTACTGGATTGCAGAAGACTGTGATGCATCTCTATCAGGCCTTCTTCTGTTTTTCGACAGCGTCAATTGCCCGATCCGCAGCATCATCAAGCTGAATCCTGATCCAATCGGTTAGCGTCCGACGATCCAGTTCAGCGGCGTGTTCCCATCGCTCTCGCTGGGAATCAGAACATCGAATGTGAACCTGCTGGGCTTTTGTTGTCATGCACCAGATTCTGAATTTTGGTACGGACACAGTCAAATTCATTGACTCACATTGTCACTGTTTGGTACACATTGTGTTATCTGGCTTGTCGCGGAGCCGGTGACGCTTACAATCGGAATCAACGGCGAAAGCTGTTATCCACCCGGCTGCAGGAGACCGCGACCTCTTGCACGTCGGGTTTTTTCATGCAATCGCCGGAAGCATGGAAGGCCCACCACCCATGGTCTTTACACGCAATGGAAAACGACCAGTAGTTCATCTGCAGAGCTACGACCTCACCATCGACATCGAGATGGCGACATCGGACAAACTGTTCCGTCGGCTCGAACAGTCAGACGAGGATCTCGACGCATTCGTGGCCGATGCCATCGAGACGAAGCTGAAAGGGGGGGCAGCTTGAAACGGGGATCCGCTCACTACATCCCGACACCGGAAGAGATTGAAGCCGAATGCCGACGCATCCAGGCAACGTGGTCAGAAAAGGAACGTCAGTATCGCCAGTATGGTTACTCGATTTCAGGAGCTCAGTTTAAGAAATGAAAAGCCATCAACGCGAAGCCTACCGGAATTTCCAAACAATCCAGAAACTCTACTCCCGGTCGAAATACTGCCCCGGCTGCGGAATCCAGATGGACCTGAATATGTGCTTCTCCCAACGTCCGCACCTCGTCACTGAGGGAGGCCAGAAGAAGCTCGTCTGTGGTGGTTGTTATCGCGACAATCGCTATACCGATCCGCCGATTGTGGGGGCCAGTTGGTTCCATCACCAGAAGGAGGGGCAATGAGCTATCAGCCATCAGCTTACCAGCGGAAATGGGTTCGCCACCTGAAGCATCAGCACACGACAGAGCGGCTGTTACGGCAGTCGGCGGACTGCCCCAGCTGCGGAGCCGTGATGGATCCGAACGCCAGATACCTGCAGAGGCCGCGCCTGGTGGGGCTCTCCAGCGGTCAGAAACTGTATTGTGGGCAATGCGTCCAGGACGGGCGATATCTTGAAGGGGAAACGATTTCTCACTGAAGGTTGAACCCTGCCCCGTGGGCATCTCGCCTGCGGGGCGCATTCTGAAAGCGAGCCATGAGCCAGACCGACACATTCCTTGAACTGCTCGGGAAACAGATTGCGGAGGAAGTGCTGGCTCAACTTACTCCGTACATCGAGGAACTCATCAGTAGTGAACGCATCCTCTACACCGAAGATGAAGCGGCGGCGCTACTCGGGATGGAATCACGATCGCTCGCCGACGAACGGCGGGACGGGCGAATCGTGGGAACGAAAATTCGGCAGGGAAGAGTTCGATATCTTCGGTCCGACCTCATTAAGTACGCGAACGAACGGCGAATCGTGTTGCCGGAACGGACGCACGACAGCATCACTATTCACTGAAAGGCAAGCCATGAACATCAGCGTCTACAAACCGAAGGACCGGGCCAATTATATGGCGCAGTGGTCCGATCCGATAACGGGCCGTCTGGTCAGGAAGTCCACCGGCACACCAGTGAAGCGAGATGCCGAACGCATCGCCGGGCAACTGCTGAAAGAACTCGAGTCTGGCACTTATCACAACGACGTAAGAATCACGTGGGAGGCATTCCGGGAACGGTTCGACGATGAATACCTTCCGGGCGTTACGAACAGCACAGCGGCACGATATCGCACCGTCTTCAACACTCTGGAGAGACACATTAACCCGAAGCTGCTCGCCAGTCTCAACGAATCCACATTGAGCCGGTTCCAATCGCTCTGCAGGAAGGACGGCAATTCAGAAGCCACCATCAAGGCGAACGTCGTGCACCTGCATGCGGCTCTCAATTGGGCTGTGGAACAGAAGCTGATCCCCCGGGCGCCGAAGATGCGAGCACCGAAGAACACTGGCAAGATGAAAGGCCGGAAGATCACAGCGGAGGAATTCGACCGCATGATTGAATCCGTCTCGAAGATGCCGGTCAGGAATCCGGCTGAATGGGAATTCCTGTTGCGGGGGCTCTGGTGGTCCGGGCTGCGACTCGGGGAAGCTCTCAATCTACATTGGACCGACCCGAACAATATTTGCGTGGATCTGGAGAACGAACTCTTGATCATCCAGGCACACGCCCACAAGAAGCAGGAATACAGCGAAACGCCAATGGCTCCGGAATTCGTCGACATGCTGAAGGCGGTTCCAGATGACCAGCGAGAAGGCTACGTGTTCAAGCTCTCTGGGCCGCGTGACAAGTCGCCGCGACCGATCCGCGAAACCGTCTCTGCGACAATCACCGCCATCGGGACGAAGGCTGGCATCAAAGTGAGTGAAACCAAGCGAGCCGGCAAACTGAAAGTGAAGTACGCATCTGCTCACGATCTTCGCCGGTCGTTTGGGGCACGCTGGTCGAAACTGGTCATGCCCACCGAACTGAAGGAACTGATGCGGCACGCCGACATAAAGACCACCATGGATTTCTATGTTGGGCAGGACGCGAGGGAGACCGCGAAGCGGCTGAGGGCGGTCTCTGCTCACAGTTCTACTCACACGCCATCGGAAACAGCGGATTCCGGGGCGATGGACTCAACGCAAAGCATTGCGGAGTCAAGGGTTACAGAAAAGCCCGGCCGGGGCTCGAACCCAGACTAACGGAATCAAAATCCGTTGTGCTACCATTACACCACCGGGCTGTGATGGGAAGATGAGCCGGATTTCTCCGGGGGCAACGCCATCAGTCGGGGCATTTTATTGACCCGTTTCCTCTCTGACAACCCCGACGCAGACAGGTTCGTTGAATCTCATTGGGTGAGGACGAACGCGGCTCAGCGGCTGGAGGCGGCCGCGTCTTTGTCGTTTTGAAAGCGGGTGATCCAGACGAACGGCTTGTTGTTTTCGTCGACCCGCAGTTCCTGAGTCAGCTGCAGTTTTCCGACCAGAGTGCGGAGGGCCAGACTCCAGGAGGTTCTTCGTCGGGGGTAGTCGACGACGATCCGGTTGAAGTCGTAGTTGAGCGAATCGAGGGCGAGGCCGTCGACGAGCACGGGGAGTTTCGTCGCTTCACGGCACTCGTCGAGCATCTGCGTCATCGTCATTTTGTCGATTTCGATCGCCATCGGGAGAAAGAAATCGCGGGCCAGATGCAGTCGGGACAGGCCGAGCGAGTCGGGATCCCAGCCGATCGGCCAGGCGCGGTCGATTTCCTCAGCGGTTTCCACCTGGAGAATGACCGATTCATCCGGCAGCCGTTTGGGTGAGAAGGCGACGCCGTATTCGCGAAGGAGCAGGGCGAAGGCGGTGCCTTTGGCGAAGCCCGTGACGTCGTTCTTGACGGGAGCGATGTCCTCAACCGGACCAATCTCGGCTTTGGCGGCGACTGAGAAGGTAAGCGGATACTTCTCGGGGAGTCCAAGAGCAACGATGGCTGCGGTGAGATCAAGATCCTTCGTGGACGCTTCGACAGGCTTCTGCATCGCGGCGTGAAGGACATCGAACTGGGCCTGAGTCATTCCCCAGAGCGGCTGGCCGGTCGGTGCTCCCTGTGCGCCGTAGGTTCTGAGTTCTTCAATCCACTCCCGCAATTTACCGACGTCATTCCGGGAGAAGCGGCGATCGGGGAACACGATGTCTCCGCCCGGATCGAGCAAACCGGTGGCGGTCACGCGGCGAGTGGTGCCGAACGTCTGCTGTTCGATGCCCGATTTGTCGTTAAACAGCGGCTGGCGAACCCGCACCGGAACTTCGAGCTGGCGAAAGATCTCCGCCCATTGCTGCCCGGCCAGGCCGTTTGTCCGTTCCCGGGACAGCAGCAGTTCGAACTTCACATCGGTATGTAGCGGTTCGTCCGACGTCAGATCCTGAGCCGAGACAGAGGCAGACGGCCTCAATGGGAGCAGTGCTGAGCCGATCGCCAGCGCGATCATCAGCAGAAACGAAAGTGGTGTGCGGAACCGATGGGGCATGAGACGACCTCGTGGGAACGATGTCAGATGAAGTGCTTCTGCGGGAATTCTAGGGGTAAAAATGCTCTCAGGACAAGACGTTTCCTCAACGTTGTGGAGGGACGACAGTCGATGTGGCGTTTTGGCATCATCGGTCGTTGATCAGCTCAAAATCCCCAACGCGATGCGAAATCCCGAAGCCGAGGGGCGGGCGCAAGCTATGGTTTCAGCACGTGAGACTGCGCCGCGTGCGCAGAAAGGCGATTTCTGAGAACACGATGCGGGCGGCAGTGCGAGGGACGGCGATGAATCAGATGCTGAAACGAATCCGAACGAGACTGATGATCATTGCGCTGATCTTCGGGCTGGCGGTGACTTCGCTTCGAGCCGAGGAGCAGATGATTGAACTCGGTGTGGAAGGATCGTCACACGTCGGCCGGCTCGTGCATCACAACGCCCGCGAATGCTGGCTGCTGGAGCGAAACGGGCGGCTGACACAGATCAAAGTCAACAACGTGACGGGATTCCGCGTGCTCGACCAGCCGTTTTCTCCGCTCAGTGCGGTGGAAATGCGATCGGAACTGCGACGCGAATTCGGGACGAGCTTCGAGATCAAAGGAACGAGCAAATATCTCGTGGTCGCGACCGAGGGGAACGCGGACCATTACGGAGAAATGCTCGACCAGTTCTATCGCGAATTTCGCAGTCACTTTTCCGTGCGGGGGTTCGATCTGCCGAGCCCTGAGTTTCCAATGGTCGCGATCGTCTTTCCGGATCAGGAAGAATTCGCGAACTACGCCGCCCGCGACGGGATCCGGGGTGTGGCGGGACTGGCGGGATATTATCACCGGAAAACGAACCGGGTGGCGCTGTTCGATCCGACAACATCCATTGCTTCTGTCCCAGAGTCGATGTCCGGCCGGTCTGAAGTCGTTGCCAGGGTTGGCGGCCAGTCCGGGCTGAAAGAGACGCTTGTTCATGAGGCCACGCATCAAATCGCGTTCAATGTCGGCCTGCATTCCCGGCTCGGCGAAACGCCGAAATGGGTGATCGAGGGGCTGGCCACGGTCTTTGAACACCCGGACATGCGGGGGGCGATGCGGTCGAGCTCGCCGATTCAGCGGATCAATCGGGAACGCTATGTCTGGTTCGGCAACTACGCCCGGGAGCGAAGAGCCGAGCGGGCGTTACACGATCTGATCGCGACCGACATCGATTTCGCGACCCGCACGCTCGATGCCTACAGCGAAGCGTGGGCCTTTTCGTTCTTTCTGATGGAACGGCGGAAAACCGACTACGCGAATTACATGCAGCGGATCTCCCAGCGAGACAGCGTGGGAGAGTATTCGGCTGCGGAGCGGATTCGCGATTTTGAAGAGTCGTTCGGAACAACCATCCAAAAGGTTGAGGTCGAATTCTTACGGTACATCGAAGGGCTGTAGTGGCGGATTGCCGAGAGAACCGGGCAGAGTGATTGACGCACGCGAGGGAATCGCTGAAGATAGGCGGGAATCTTGACGTTCCGAAACCGTGCGGCGGATGTTCCGGCCACGAGATCTGGCGGCCTGCTGCCGGCGGAACGTTCGACTGATATCTGCAATTCGAGAGGAAGAAACTGATGATGCGCCTCACGTGCCTGGTGCTGGGTGTTCTGATCTTTGGAGCAAGTTCCGGTGTGGTTTCGGCTGACGACTTCAAGCCGCTGTTCGATGGGGAAACACTCGACGGCTGGGTCCAGAAGGGGGGCGAAGCCGAGTATCGCGTCGAGGACGAACAGATCGTCGGCACCAGCAAGAAGGGAACGCCAAACAGCTTCCTGGCAACCGAGAAGAATTACGACAACTTCGAGCTGATCCTCGAATTCAAGCCGGACGAAACGCTGAATTCTGGCGTCCAGATTCGCAGCAACATGTACGACGAGCCGAAGACATACACCTGGAACGTCGACGGGAAAGAGAAGTCGACCACGGTGAAAGCTGGCCGCGTGCACGGTTATCAGGTGGAAATCGATCCTTCGGCTCGCGCCTGGACCGGGGGAATCTACGACGAAGGACGTCGTGGCTGGCTGAACAACCTGGCTGACAACGAAGCTGCTCGCAAGGCCTTCAAGCCGGGCGAATGGAATGAGTTCCGCGTCGTCGCCAACGGGGACTCCATCAAGACGTTCCTGAACGGCGTTCCGGCTGCCGACCTGAAAGACGACCTGACTTCTGAAGGGTTCATCGCTCTGCAGGTTCACAGCTTCAAAGAAGATGGCCACGAGATCCGCTGGCGAAACATTCGGATTCGTGAACTGCCGTAATCGGCCTGCACGACGCTGAGTTTTATGGCGTCGGAATAACGGAATAGAAGATCGCACGAAGGAGGCGGGACGAGTCCTCCTCCTTCGTTTTCTTTTCGAACTTGAATGAGACGGACGACAGCTGTGGCGAAGTTCGTGGTTAAGCAGCTCTCATGATCCGACTCGATGATTTTCAGGGAACGCCCGAAGACCTGGCGGAGTTTATCACGCCGGTCTGGAGAGAAACCTATCAGGGACGGATGGTGTATCCTGACTGGGCAGGCGACTTCTTTCGCTGGCAGATGCGGTGGGACGCTCCCGGCTCCCGTCGGCACATGATCGCCGCTTACGACGAAGACCGGCTGATCGCGACACTCCTCGGTACGAGCTTTCCGGTTCGCGCAGATAATGAACTGATCCGGGGCTCGATCTGGAGCTGGATGACGATCGATCCGGAATATCGCGGCCGCGGACTGGCCACGCTTCTCGACCGGGATCGCGTGCGGCGACTGCAGGACGAACAGGTCGATCTGATCGTCAGCTATCGCTACTTCGGTTCCCGCCATTCCCTCGCCGAACAGCCGAAGAAGGTCCAGGCGAAACCGAAGAAATTCAATCGCACGGTTGGCTTGTGGGTCCGTGTGCTCGATCCCCGGACGGTGGGCCGCTGGTCTCTGAAAGCGGTGGATGGCTGGATGTCGCGGCTCTCTTTTCCGCTTGCGAAAGTCCCGGGACCGGGAAAACTCGACTCGTTCATCCGTCGCGCGACCGAGCAGGACATTCCGCGCTGCGTGGAACTGGTCCGCGAACAGACAGCCGGCATGCCGTTGACGATGGCCTGGGATGAGTCGACGCTGCGTCATCAACTGTTGGGAAGTCCGCTGGTCACCACGCTGGTCCTTGAGCGATCGGGAGCCGTGGAAGGCTTTGTGAGCTTCCATATTCTCGACTGGGTGGGTCGAATGTCCGGTAAAGTCGGCATCTTTGATTTGATCGTCACCGATCGACTCGGATCCGGGGCAGCCCTGGCACTCATGAATGCGGCTTTCCGCACAATGGTTGAAAAAGGCGCAATCCTTACAGTTAAGGTCCGAACCGGAGATGTCCCAGCTTCTCTAATGTGGCGGTGTTATTTCGTTCCCAGACCGGCCGATTCCCATCTTATACTTCAGTGGGTGAGTCTGAACCGGGAGATTTCCAGCCGTTCCCCGATTCATCTGCTCTGGCGCTGAGAACTGGTTCGCGCTGGAGTTCCATCGCGACGCTAAACAGCAGCTTGGTCTCATGTTTTCTCAACTGATCAGCGCCCACATTCCGACGGCCCTTCGTCCCGGACTCCAACTGGCCAATTCGTGGCAGTTCGGCCAGTTCCACAAGAAGCTGCTCAACGCACCGCAGCAACAGCAGGACTGGCTGATGCGGCGGATTCGCGGCTGCCGGGAGACCGGCTTCGGCCGAGATCATGGCTTCGCCGAGATTCGCACTCTCGAAGACTTCCGCCGACAGGTGCCGGTTTCGGAATACGCTTACTTCGCGCCCTACATCGATGCCGTCGCCGCCGGGCGGACTGAAGCTCTGGTTCCCGCTCATGAGAAACTGCAGCGGTTCACAATTACAACCGGCAGCAGCGGAACTCCCAAGCTCAACCCGGTCACGAATGTCTGGCTCAAGGAACTGAAGCAGGCGTGGGCGATCTGGGGCATGAAGTACTTCGCCGATCATCCCACGCATATTGGCGACAAGGTTCTGCAGATGGCCGGCATCTGGGAGATGGGAAAGACCTCGGGCGGTTACTCCATCAGCATGGTCAGTGCCCTGCTGGCCCGCGTGCAGAATCCGCTGTTGCGACCCTTTTACGCCGTGCCGAGTGATCTGAATGACATCAAAGATCCCGAGGTTCGATATTACACCGCACTGCGACTGACGATCACCGAACGGATCGGCTGGATTCTGCTGATGAATCCTGGAACGCTGATTCGACTTGCCGAGATTGGCGATCAGTACAAAGAGGATCTCATCCGCGATCTGCGGGACGGAACACTTTCGGAACGATTCGACATTCCGCGTTCGTTGCGGGCGCTGCTGGCACGCCGTACCGAGCGCCCCAACGCTCTCGCCGCACAGCAGCTCGAAGCGATCGTCAATCAGACGGGGCGTCTGCTGCCTCGCGATTACTGGAACAAGCCAGTGATCAGTTGCTGGCTCGGTGGAACCGCCGGATATCAGTCGCGATATCTCCACGAATACTTCGGAGATTCGCCGTTGCGGGACATGGGGCTCGTCTCGAGCGAAGGTCGACACACCATCCCGATCGAAGACACCGAACCTCGGGGCGTCCCGTCCCTCACTTCGGGCTTTTATGAATACGTCCCGGTCGAAGAAGCCGGGAAGCCCCATCCGGACGTCGTGGAAGGGCACGAACTGATCGAAGGTCAGGACTACTACCTGCTGATGACGACATCGGCTGGGTATTATCGTTTCAGCATCGGCGACATCGTTCGCTGCCGCGGATTCGTCGGCAAGGCTCCGCTGCTGGAGTTCATTCAGAAAGGGACGCGTGTCGGAGATCTCGAAGGCGAAAAGCTGACCGAACATCAGATCATCGAAGCGGCTCACGATACCGCAGCCGATCTGGGAATCGAACTCGGGCTGTTCACGGCTGTCGCACGGCGTCTGGAGCATCAGCATCCGCGTTATGACTTCCTGGTCGAAGTCGACTCGCTCCCCGATGCGGGTCTCGCTCAGCGGTTCCTGCAATTGCTCGATGAGAAGCTGGAAGGCAAAAACTTCCTGTGGCGGGCGCGACGTCGCGAGGGCGTGCTCGCCAACCCGAACCTGATTCGGTTACCATCCGGACGCTGGGAACAGTACATTGCCGAGGAAGTCGAGCGACGCGGAACCGGAGATTTTCAGTACAAACATCCGGGACTTGTCCTGGACGGAAGCTGGGTCGATCAGTTCACGCCGGTCGATATCATCCCGCTGAAATCGAATTGAGTCGACATCAACGACGAAGAGGAGCAGTCGTGACGGAGCAGCCCGTAATCGTGCTGGCGAGCCGCAATGCCAAGAAGGCGGCCGAGATTGAAGTTCTGCTGCAGGAAGTCGGCGTTTCTGTTCGTCCGGTTTCCGAGTTTCCGTCCGCCACGGAAGTGGAGGAAGACGGAGACAGTTTCCAAGCGAACGCCGAGAAGAAGGCATCACAGGTCGCCCGGCAAACCGGGCACTGGGCCATCGGTGAAGACAGTGGACTTTCGGTTGACGCCCTGAAGGGGGCTCCCGGGATTTATTCCGCCCGCTACAGTGGAGAAGGGGCGACCGATGCCTCGAACAACGAGCATCTGCAGCAGCAGTTGAAAGACGTGCCCGATTCCAAACGGGGAGCCCATTACACGTGCCATGTCGCGCTGGCCGATCCGACGGGAGCCGTGCGTCTTCACGTCGAACGCTACTGCAACGGTCTGATCATCCGGGAAGCCCGAGGCACTAACGGCTTCGGCTACGATCCCTATTTTCTGATCCGCGAGTACGGGAAGACGTTCGGTGAACTCTCCCCGATCGTGAAGAAATGCATCAGCCACCGCGCCCGCGCCTTCCATGAATTCGTCCCGGGGCTTTTGCCGCTGCTGGACGAGATTCGCGCGTCGAAGTAAGTTTCGCAGGCTGAGATCGTCAGCAGGCGTATCGCGACGAATGGACGTGCATCATCAAATGCGGCTTCGTCTCTCCCAGCCTGGTGACCGGCCGGTCTACTTCACGGCGTCGCGGATCGTCTGCCAGGCGAGCAGGGCATCTTTCACCGAGGCGACGTCGTGCACGCGAAGGATGTCGGTGTGTTGCTCGGCCAGGGCGATGGAAACGCCGAGGGTGCCTGCGAGCCGTTCTTCCATCTCGCGATGGAGCAGCTTCTTCAGGAAGCTTTTGCGGGAGTGGCCAATCAGGACGGGGCGCCCTTTGCTACGGATGGCTGCGATCGAAGAGAGAATCTCCAGATTGTGCTGAGCAGTTTTTCCGAAGCCGATACCGGGGTCGAGTACAACGCGTTCCGAAGGAATGCCCTGTTGTCGCAACGTGGCGAGACGATCCTGCAGCCAGTCGTCGATCTCGGCGACGCAGTCTTCATAGTGCGGATTGTCCTGCATCGTCTGGGGCGTGCCCTGAATATGCATGCAGACGACCCCCGCACCGGAATCGCTGCAGACGCCCGGCATGTCGGCATCGAAGGTCAGGCCGGAAATATCGTTCACGATCTCCGCTCCGGCAGCGAGGCTTTGCCGAGCGACTTCGGCTTTGGTCGTGTCGATCGAGATCGGAATCGAAATCTGTCCGGCAAGGCGTTCGATGACCGGAACGACGCGAGCCAGTTCGTCGTCAACGGTAACCGGCTCTGCTCGAGGCCTTGTTGACTCGCCCCCAATGTCGAGAATGTCGGCTCCGTCGCCGACCAGTCGCAGAGCGTGTGCGACGGCTGCATCGGTCTGTTGAAAGTGACCGCCATCGGAAAAACTGTCCGGCGTCACGTTCACGATGCCCATGATGAGCGGTTCGTGTCCGAGCTGGTAATCGCGGCGTCCGAATTTCCAGGCGAGCAGGGGAGCGGTCGAATCAGCAGTCACGGCGAGTCCTCGGCAGTACAGATCGAAAGATCTGTTATAGAACCTGCCGGAATGGGATGCCATCGAAACTCGAAGAAGATCGACGATGAGCCAGTCTGATCGGTCGGACGGAAAGGCGCCGCGAACGTCAAGATCTAAAGCGCTCCGCTGCCGGTCATGACGACGCGAATTGTGCGGAACAGAATCTTGATATCGTTCCAGAAGCAGCAGTTCTGGAGATAGAGGAGATCGTAGACGACCTTGCGGCGAAAGCTTTCGGTGTTGTTATCGTAACCGTTCTCGATCTGAGCCAGGCCCGTCAGACCGGGCTTGAGTCCCAGTCGCTGAACGTAGTTCGGAATCTCTTCTGACAGGCCAGCGATGAACTCCGGCCGTTCCGGACGGGGACCGACCATCGACATCTCGCCGCGAATCACGTTCAGTAACTGCGGCAGTTCATCGAGCCGGGTTTTACGCATGAAGCGTCCGAGAGACGTGACGCGGGGATCGTTCTTCTGAGCAAACTGAGCCCCGTGCTTTTCGGCGTCCGTTCGCATCGTTCGGAACTTGTAGAGCGTGAACTCCCGCCCGTATTTCGCTTTGGTGCGGCGATCGGAGTCGGATGTGCGGCGTTCGCCAAGTTCGGACGGTGGGCCCAGTTCCAGCTGCCGACGATCCGGGCGGTTCTTCCGGAGGTTGAGCCCGACACGCTTCTGCCGAAAGATGGCGGGGCCGGGGGAAGTCAGTTTGACGGCGATCGCGGTCAGCAACATGACGGGAGCCAGCAGGACGAGCAGTGTGCTCGCCACGAGGAGATCCAGACTTCGCTTGGCCAGACGTGTTCGCAGCGACAGACAATGAACGTTTTCACGCGGCAGCGACAAGTGCAGCTGGCTGACCCATTTCGCTTCGATCGATTCGAAGTCGCAGTTCGAGGCATCTCCGTGGCTGTAAGCGACGATGTCTCCGAGTTCCTGTTCCTGCCGATAGACGGGAACGATCATCTCGCCGGGATGCTTAGGCTCCAGGGTGACATTGCTCATGATGATTTTTCGTCGTTTGTAGCTCGCGAGAAGGAGCGTTGGTTCAACTGGTCAGCGACTTCTGATAGTGGAACGGGAATCCACGGTAACGGGGCGCGCCTGTGTGCTGTCAATCCCCATCCTCAGGAACAGATGAGGACTTCAGGAACGTCGGGCAGTTTGTCCGGATTCAAATGGTTCTAACGGTTGCAACGGTTTGTTCACTCAACGGCTTGTCCACTCGGCTGTCGCGAGATCGAGGCGAGCGGAGAGAACGCCGGATTCAATGGAGCGGCCGAACCGTTCACTTCGTGTATGACGTACTGTCCACTGCGGAAGACCACCGGATGCTGGTAGGGAAACTCTTCGAGATGTTCTCGGGGGAAGGTGTCCGGCAGGGCATGGGCAGCCGTTCGATCCGCATACTGTTCCGGCGTCATTCCGTTCTCGAGCAGACTGCTGAGAATGAATCGATGTCCGGAACGGTCCAGGCTTTCGACAATCTCCTCCTGATGATCACGGAAAACCCGCGTCAGGACATCGAGATAGACAAACCGAGTGGAAGGCCTCAGGTCGAGTTCTCGATAGGCATGGACGACATAGACGTTGTGCACTGTCAGTTCGCCGTCTTTCAACTCCTGTTGACTCAGGAAGTCGAGAGCCGGTTGGAGTTCATTCCAGTCGGGCAGCGGAAAATGCTGCAGGCCCGTCTTCACAGCCGGCGTGCTGCCTTCACTCAGGCAAGCCTGCCAGTGCTGGAGCCGGCTCCAGTCCGTCGCCGGACTGAACGCCAACGCGAGCAGCACACAAATCCCCGCCAGCGGAGCCCGCATGCAGGTGCCGGTGTTGAACTGGTTCTGCGATACGATCCGGAAGTCGAGACTGCCACTGACCGCCCGGATGGCGAGGGTCAGAGCCAGCATCACTTCAGGCACGTGGATATAGTCGAACAGATGTTGCAGAAAGAAGGTCTGAAACAACCAGCCCAGGTAGACGGCTGCCAGCAGGGAATCGCTAAGGCGATCTTTCTCGTCTGAAGGACGGCGACAGTTGATCAAGGCCACAACCGCGACCGGCAGGGCGATCAGATGGGCCAGCGTGAACGGATAGAACCGCAGCTGCTGTCTCCAGAGCCGATCCCATGTCCAACGTTCCCGGCCAACTTCAAAGTACGTCGGATTCCATTCGATCGCCATCTCCCAGAAGTGGGGCCATGTGCCCGACGTGATCAACCAGCCCGTTCCCAGACCGCCGATCAGCAGGCCGCCCGACACAACTCCGGTGATGTCCGTGAGAATCCGGGATCGGTCCCGGACGAGAATCCATCCGAGCACAATCGCTGCGAGGGCGGGGATGGCGATAAATGGCTTGATCCAGAATCCGACCGCCCAGATTAGACCTTCGAGGAAGCCCCACCCAAAGATGGAAGCTGCCGAAGCCGTCGGGTCCTGTTGCCGTTCGATCTGACGTCGTCTCAGCAGCAGAGCCAGGAGAGCCGGCAAAAACATCCAGGTGTCGCGCTGGCAGTGGCACCATTCTGAGGTGCCGAAATAGAACCAGAGCAGCATCAGGGCGACAAAGGCCCGTTCAGACATCGGAGGACCCGAACCGGTTCGGGAGTCCGATCGGTACCACAGACAGAGAATGAGCGAGATCAGGCCGACGATGGCCAGGTCGACGCTTTTCAGCGCGTACTCCGACCAGCCGAACAGACTGCGCACGGCAATGTGTGCCCAGACAATCCCCGGCAGATTGGGCTCGACGATATCCCGATACAGAACCCCGCCTTCGAGGACGGTTTCGGCCTGAAGGTCGTAAAGGGCCGGATCCGCAGTGAGGGGCATGCAGAGCATCAGCGGTACGCTGACAATCAACAGCAATCCCAACAGCATCCAGGGAACCAACCCGTATGAGCGTATGTTCGATTTCACATCAACGCCTCATGGTACAATTAGACAGGTTGCGGAAAGACAACACTCGAACATAGCTCACGATTTGTCACGTGGACGGAACCGCGGTCGAAGTTTCTTAAGGTCCAAAACTGTACCTTCGAGTCGCCCGATCCTCATGATCGGCAGAACCCGCAGATGTTTCAGGAACAACGCCGGTCTTCCGTCTTTCCTCCGGTTCTCTCCCGCGGCTCACGGAAACCTGAGCTATCGGTTGAGGACGCGTTGCCTTTTCGCAACACGGAGGAATCTCGCAGTCATTGAGGATTGATCGACTCATGGAAGTAGCTCATCTGCACGAGCTCTCGGAACTGGAGCAGACCTACTGGTGGCACATCGCCAAACGCGAGCTTGTCACCCACTGGTTGCAGGAACATGTTCCCGCTCCGGCTCGCGTGATTGAAGGCGGCATCGGTTCCGCGGGGAATCTGCTGGCCTTTCAGGACCGGGGCTACGACGTCGCCGGGCTCGACATCATGCCCGAGGCGGTTGCTTACGGCAAAGAGCGGGGCATTGAAGATGTTCACGTTCACGATCTGGGACAGCCCTGGCCGTTCGAAGCTGACTCGGCGGATGCGGTCGTTCTGCTCGACGTAATCGAACATGTCGAAGACCCGATCGCCGTGCTCGAACACGCGGCCCGCGTGCTGAAACCGGAAGGCAAACTGTTGTTGACCGTGCCGGCCTATCAATGGCTCTTCGGAACCTGGGATGAGGCACTCGGGCACTATCGCCGCTATACAAGCCGTCGTCTGGAACAGCAGACCGTCGCCGCCGGGTTTCAGACACTGCAGTTGACCCACTGGAATTCATTCACACTCCCAGCCGCCGTCGGCGTCCGCACCTGGCAGAAGCTCTGCCCGCAACGAAAGTCGGCCGAGTTTCCCCGCGTCAGTCCCTTAGTGAATCAGTTGCTGCTCGGCTGTGCCTCGTTCGAGCGGGCCTGCAGTCGTTTTGTGAACATCCCCTGTGGCCTCTCAGTCGCGGGTGTGTTCTCGAAACGTGCCATTCCCGCCGACGTGAATCGGAACCTGTCCCGGTCCATCTCCTCGGTCGAAAGGGGATCTCATGGTCACTGAGCCCCTGCGATCGCCCGACACGGCTCACATTTCCGTTGTCCTGCCGGTCTTCAATGAACGCGATGTTCTCGAAACGCTGGTCGAGCGTATCTCCGACGTCCTGCAACAGGGCGGATGGAACTACGAGATTATCTTTGTGAACGATGGCTCCAGCGACGGCAGCGGCGAACTTCTCGATCAGATCAGTTCGACCCAGGAAGGCGTCACGGCGGTTCATCTCTCTCGCAACTTCGGACATCAGGCCGCCGTGCAGGCGGGGATGGCGCAGGCCAAAGGGGACGCGGTCATTCTGATGGATTCCGATCTTCAGGACGACCCGAACGCGCTGGCCGAGTTTCTGCAGACATGGCAGCGGGGATACGACATCGTTTACGCTGTTCGCACCAAACGGAAAGAACAGCTCTGGAAGCAGTTCCTGTTCAACTCGTTCTATCGTGTGTTGAATGCGGTCTCCAATGTCCGCATTCCGCTCGACGCCGGGAACTTCAGCCTGATGGATCGAGCGGTCGTGGACACGATCAATCGGCTCCCGGAATGCGATCGGTATCTGCCCGGCCTCCGCAGCTGGGCCGGCTATCGGCAGATCGGCGTCGTTGTGGAACGAGCCGCCCGGTACGACGAAACGCCGCGTGTCTCGCTCAAAGGACTCTTCCGTCTTGCCAAGACGGCGATCTTCTCCTTCTCGCACGTGCCGCTGTCGATGTTCTACGCGATCGGAGCCATCTCGTTTCTGGTCTGCTTCGCGATGGCCGGCTTCTCGCTGTATCACAAAATGATTACCGGCCTGGCCATCCCCGGCTGGACATCGACCACGATGATCGTCTCGCTGTTCGGAGCCATCAACGCGATCGGCATCGCCATTCTCGGCGAATACGCGGCTCGAATCTACGACCAGGTCCGTGCCCGACCCACGTACATCATTGACCGCTGCAATTCCAGGCCGGTTGCCCGTGAACACCCCCGGCCGATCACGCTCGACAACTCCCCGGAAACCGAACTCCTCGAATGGGTCGCCCAGAACTGGGGCGACCTTCGCAACATCCAGCGCGTCGACGCCCCGGTTCCACAGAAGTAGACCTGTGCATCACAGTGCGAGGTTCTATACCCACGCTCGCGTGGGCATGCTCGTCAATCGACGTGAAACTCAACGGGGAAGCGAAATCAGGGTGCCACTGCTGGCTTGCCCAGCAGTGCGATCACAACAACGACGACGGATCAGCCTTCAATCCCGCTGCACCAGCAACACGCTCGTATCATCGTGCCGCCCCAGACCGCGGGTATGAGCATGGCTCGCATCGAACAGCGCGGCCAGTGTCTCGTCCAGTGTCCGATCAGACGTCTCGCCGAGAATCCGCTTAATCCCCTTGACGCCGAACTCACACAGCGTCTTCTGACCGTCGTCGAAGGCTTCCGCCAGACCGTCGGTGTAGAGGGTCATACGACATGCTTCCGGCAGTTCGATTTTCTGGCTTTCGTACTCGGCTTCATCCCAGATGCCGAGTGGCATGCCGACAAAATCGGTGGAGCCTCGTTCTTCGATCTCACCGGACTTCAGACACTGAATAATAGGCAACGGATGGCCGGCTGCCGCCCATTCGAACGTATGCTCCTGCGGATCGAGAATGCCGTACAACAGCGTGATGAAGCCACCGTCGTCGTTGACGACCGCCTGCCGGCAGAGATTGTCGTTGATATCGCGCACGAACACCGCCGGGTTGCGGTAACGCTTGGAAGGGAACATCTGGATGAGCGTGTGCAGCGTCATGATCGACATGCACGCCTTCATCCCATGGCCCGAAGCATCGCCGACCAGCAGCGCGATCGTGCCATCCGGCAGGGAGAGCGCGTTGTAATAGTCGCCCCCGGCCATCGTCACGGGAAGCCCGCCCATCACGCTGATTTCCGACGACTCATATCGTCCGGTGATCGCATATCCTTCCGGCACATTGAGCAGCCGGGGGATAATTGATTCCTGCAGCTTGCGGACGGCATCGACCTCCTGCCGCAGCTTGATCGCGATCATCCGTTCCCGCTCAGCTCGAACGGCATCAATTCCGCTTTGCAGCGCCGAATGAAGCAGGAACATGTAGTCCTTATTCGGATCGCGAAGCACGTAGCTCCGCATGCCGGAAGTCAGGAACCGTGCGATCCGATAGACATCCTCCTGGTTCGCCGCTCCCACGACAGGGTGATCGGCCGAGACCTTTCGGAGTTCCTGGAAATAATGAAACGCCGTGTCGGAATCAGGAGAACTGGTCTGAATCAGGAACGCATCCCAGTTCCCGCCGGTCTGGGCCTGCTCCAGAAAACGGTCCCAGCATGTTTCCACCACAACATCCGTGTCATCAACGTTCAGATACAGACTCAGCAGTTCCGCTTCGTCCGTATCATCCCATCCCACCAAGACCCGCATAGAGAACCCGCTTCATTAAGAAATGATAAAAGTGATAGGTAGCGCCAATTCTGATGACTCCCCCCTCCTTTTCGCAAGCATCCAGACACTTTTATGTGTCGGTGGGTCGAATTTGATGGTTCCGGCCGTTAAATCTCCCGCTCGGGCCGCGGATTGTTCGCCCAGTGACCGGTACGGTCCTGACCACGAACCAGCACGCCCTTACCATTCCAGCCCAGATGGGCCCGAACTTCGGCGGCGGCGTAGCGAATCGTCAATGCACACCGGCGGCGGTCCGAATCGTTCGCGTCCGAACCATGTAGCAGCAGATCGGAGTGCATCGAGATCTGTCCGGCCTGCAGATGATTCTCCACAACTGTCCCGTATTGTTCAGGATTGTCGATTGTCTGGTTCAGCACATTGTGTTCGTGCGAATCACTCGGACGGTAGGTCATATGCCCAAAATGATGCGAACCGGCGATGAACTTCATCGGTCCATTCTCAGCGTCGACATCGTCGATCGCCAGCCAGACCGTGAGGGCCTTACTCGGCGTGAGTGGCCAGTAGCTCGAATCCTGGTGCCAGGCGACCTGTTTGCCGTCATGGGGCATCTTGCAGAAGAAGTGGGAGCCCCAGCCGATGACATCGTCGCCGAGCAGATCGGCCACGCAGTCAATGATCCGCCTGTCGTGCATCATGTCCCAGACCGGGCCGTATTTCAGGTGAGCCGAGCTGATCGAGTAGCTGTCGCCCCCCTCCTTCATCACGTTGTCGAGCAACTTGTCGAAGTAGCTTCGAATCTCGTCGATTTCCGACTTGCTGTAGATCGAAATCGGGCGGATATACCCTTCGCGGTTGTAGTGTTCGACCTGTTCGGACGTCAGCGTTTTGGGCGATTCGGCCGGGCTCGGATAGAATTTCAGATCCCGTTCAATCGAATCGAGTTCGGCCTGGTCGGGGACAATTTTATACGATGGATTCTGCATTTCGTGATCCCTCTGGAGCATCTGGAACGCGGCAACTCGTTCAGGAGAAGTGAATTTCCATGATTTTACCCGCCACGCGGCCGACAATACAGCGAGTTCGAAGCCCGTCGCGGCCATTGAACTTGCATTTCACCGCGTCGTGAATACACTTTCCACACATCGCCGCCGTAGCTCAGTTGGTAGAGCAATGCTTTCGTAAAGCATGGGTCGTGTGTTCGAGTCACATCGGCGGCTCTCGAAAAAAGCCCGCAGCAGTCAGGTTTCCCCTCTGCTGCGGGCTTTTTCGTTGTTTGTCGCCAGGATCGCCGCGCGCGCGATAATTTCGAATTCCGTCGTCGAACGCCACGCTTTGAGTTATGATCTGTAACGTTGCACATTCCCCAGAATGCGGAGGCACGTTCAATTGACGGCAGAAGAAATCATTGAACAACTGAATGCAGTTGGCGAACACGTTACGCTTGAAGCAAAAACTGCCTCCAAAGCAATCGGGGACGCACTGCCCGAGACCATCTGCGCCTTCGCTAATACCCAAGGCGGGATTCTAATTCTCGGTGTCGCGAAAGAGAAGAACTCACTGTTCTACAAAGCAGTCGGCGTAGATGATGCTGACGCGATACAGCAGCAGATTGCGTCTTGTTGCAAAACGACATTTGACAGTGCGATTACCGTGCAAATGAGACCGGAAATCGTCCAAGGAAAATGTGTCGTCGTTGTCGAAGTTCGTCAGCGGCCCCCACAGCCCCGCCACTTATTCATTAAGCGGAGAGGCTATCCGGATGGAGTTTACATTCGAGTCGGTGCCGCAGATGAAAAAGGATTCGGTGTCGATCAACTTGAGGACCAAAAAGAACCCGTTATCGAAACTCAGTTCGATTACCAGATCCTGCCGGATGCGTCGATGAGCGAGTTGGAGACGTCCGCGATCCGTCGGTACACTTCGGCCAAGATGGAACGAGATCCTTTTTCGGATGTGGCAGGGATGCCCGACTTAGAACTCATCAAGGGATTGGGGGCTGCGAGGGAAGCGGGCGGGAAAACCGTGCCAACTCGGTTTGGTATACTAGCATTCGGAGGCACTAATTCCCTGAGAGAGCATTTCCCTTTTGCGCGTGTCGACATTGTCCGTGTTCCCGGTTGTCAATGGATACCTGATCCGGGGCAAGAAGACTTTCACGAGACCTTCGAGTTTCGGGAGACACTTCAAAAGTTGGTGCATGATGTTGCCAACACCCTGATATCGTACATGCCGAGATTTCCAGTAACGTCCCACAACGGACTAATTCGGCAGGACGTACCTAAGGTACAAGGTCGAATAATACGTGAAGTGATTGTTAACGCAATCATGCATCGGTCGTACCGGGAACAGAGCCAGATTCGAATTGTGTGTTATGACAACCGAATCGAAGTACAGAATCCTGGAACATCCTTAGTTGAAATTGATCAGCTTGGAAATAACGTCTCCAGGAATAGGAATCCTCGTATTGCGAGCTATCTACACGACCTCGGTCTGGCAGAAAACAAAGCTTCCGGTATCGGCACTCTTCGACGTAAGATGAATCAGTTTGGGTTTCCTCCGCCCGTTTTTTTGAATGATGCGATAAACTCCAAGTTCACGGCAACTCTAATATTACGTAGTCTGCATTCAAAGGAGAACGACGCTTGGATCGACCAGTTTTCTCCTCTCGAATTAAGTGACAAGGACCGCGATCTTCTCGTCATAATAAGAGAACTCAATGGGATTGCCTCAATGAGCGTCAGGAGTATTTACCTCTGTACGGAAAAAGAGTCGCTTGAACGCCTCGGAAGACTCGAGTCCAAAGGTCTACTTGTTCGACATCAGAGATCGACAGGGAAATATTTTTCACCCTCTGATGCTATGCTTTACCCATGCAGTCATGGTTGGTCTCGCGATTCGTGTCTGGGGACATCGATTACTCCATCACCCGACGCCAATACGACGCCGATCGATGTGCTTGATCTACCAGATCCACCACCGTACATCCAGCGGCAGATCGATCTTTTACGGGATCGTTCGTCCCGGGTTCATTTGACGTGGATCATTCTCTCCTTATGTGACTGGCGCGCTCTTCAGCCGTTTGCCATCAGTGCCTACGTTAAGCGAGACCAAGAGTTTCTTCGAACTGTTATCATCGCTGACCTGCTTCGCGATGACCTTTTGGCAATCAATGGGAATCGATTGAGTCCGACGCTTGCTTACTACACTACGCAAGCGGGGCAACGATGGCTCGTCTCGAATGTTCCCGACACGACCGACAGTGGAGCGTAGGCTGCATTACGGCGTATCACGAAGCTCAGGCAGTATCCAAGGGTCGCGAGTTACCGTCAGCAGAAATTCCCGCTGCAGCTCATCCAGCATCCATTCGAGGATGAGGGAAACAATCCGGCTGACGATCGCCTGCAGAATCAGTTCTCCCAACCCCGGGAACAGGCGATACCGCCGCTGCTGCTCCAAGAGCCGCCTGCGAAGCTGACGGCGATTCCCCCGGGGGGTTTCCAGATGGATCCGCACCGCCAGGCCGACCAGTTTCTCCAGATCCTCGGCGGCGACATTCCAGCGGCGAACCCGAGTCTGGGCATCGGCCAACAGCTTTCCGAACGCCTTTCGAGAGACCTGCGTCATTGAAGCAAACTCTCCTGCTCATAATTCCACAAATTCCTGTCAACCAGCTTGGCTGGCGGAGCCGGAAAGCACCGGTTCATCCACGCAATGAATTGTTGATGCGACAGAAATCCGGTCCACCGCGAGACGACTTCTCCCTCGCGATAGACAACGAACTCCGGCACGATCCCTGTCCGAACCTGCTCGATCCGCAGATGGTTCTCCGCCGCTGATCCGACGTGCCATCCCGAGGCGATCAATCGGGGAATCACCTCGGCTTCAAACCGCCGGCAGGCCGGGCAGTTCTCCGCCGTCCGCATCACCACCTGCCCGGACGGTCGGGCCTCAGCTGTGAAGCCTTGTCCGCTCCCGGACAGCAGGCAGGTGATGATCAACATCCTTCTCATCGTTCTGGTCCTTCCTTCATTCAGCCCAGAAGCGGCATGGACTCGTAGTTCCACGTCCGCGGGTGCGGCTGTTCGATTTCTGAGACGACAAAGAACTCCGAGAAGGACGAGCGGATCATCGAATCGACCGCCCGCATGTGCCAGCGGGCCCAGCCCTGATCTCCCCAGCCCGCTCCCCAGCTGTTGAGCATCAGCAGATAGTCACCTTCGTAACCCAGCAGACAGATCGCATGGCCGCCCCCGCCACCGCCGACGCGATACTGATCGATCACCGGGGCATCCATCGATCGGTCCCACATGATTCCGAGATAAACCGGATACCCGGAACCGATCGCCTGGCGACATTCCTCAGCCGAAGAAACCGGTGCATGAGCCAGCAGCTGATGCTTTTCCGCCGCCGGCCAGCACTCATCAGGAATGCGTGTGACATAGCGCCCCGGAAACGGGAACAGAGCATCGGGACAGTTTCCGTACTTCCGCGACGCCTTGATTCCGCCGCTGATGGTCGCCCCGCTGTCACCGCCGAGCAGGTTGTCCTCTTTCTGTCCCGACAGATAGGCGAACATCGGCGAGAACTGAATCCCTTCGCCGCCAATCCCGTTCGATAGCGCCTCCATGCAGTAAGACCGCGAGAATCCGCTGCACGCGCCCACCTGTCCCTGATCCTTCACGCCGATCTTTCCTCGAGGATCGACCTGCTCCGGCAGCTGCGACATCGGCAGATATTCAAAGCGACTCGACCGTCCATACAGGAAGCTCCTGTCTTCCCGATCCGCCCGCCAGCCCAGTGCCCGTCCCACAGAACCTTCACTCACAATGCTTCCCCCTGCTTCTTCCAGTACGCCGCCGCCCGCTCCGGCGACCAGCCTTCACCCCCGAGTTGAGCTGCGTCTTCGTTCAGGAGTTGAAACGCCTCTTCGCGAACCAGCCGCGACTGCTCCTGAATGAAGCGGTTCGTCTCGAGCTCTGTACTCAGTTCCCCGGTTTCCAGCTTCGCCGACACATCCAGCAGCAACGCTCTCAACTCCCGTTGATACACATCGAACACCTCTCGAATCACGGCCTCTTTCGGGTCCGCCGGTTTCCGATCCGCATCGTCACGTTCAACCGGCGGAAGGCAGCCAGCCGCCAGGACAAGCCACAGCGACAGCAGTCGACTTCTACGCATTTCCATTCTCCTTCCGCCGCTGTTCGGCCAGTTCATCGAGCAGCTGATTCAACCGGGTGAGTAGCCAGCCTCGCACGGTTTGCTGAATCGAACTCGCCACCCAGAACATCACCGGCAAGCCTGTCAGCAGGCCAAGATACAGCAGCGTCATCCAGTGCAGCCCGCTCCGTTCGTAAGCCATGCCGGCCAGCAGCCCCAAGGCGGCATACATAATCGTTCCCATTCCCCTAGCGACCGGCAGCATGATCACTCAGCCAGTCTTTGAGAGTGACCAGAGCCGGCCCGATGACCCCGGTCAGGATCAGCGAGATTGCTCCGTTCTCGGTTTCCAGACTCGGCAACGCCCCGGCCAGATTCCCCACGAAGACGATCAGGGCCGACAACCCCGACGTCACAACAACGTTCCAGACATCGTTCTGGTCCAACTCGTAAGCTCTTGAACTTCCCTTGCTGTACAACATTCGGTTCCCTTCTTCATTGCTGTTCAAACTGTCGCTGAAACATCTCTCGCACGAACTCTCCCCAGTCATCCAGCCACTGCGACCCGCGGCCGGTATGATGGGCGATCTCTTCAATACGCCGTTCCTGTGTCCGCAACGCCTCGCGGATCTCCTCGGCTGTTCGCGAGATCGCCCGGGTTGAGTCGGCAATCAACTCCTGCGCCTGTGCTTCCCGTTCGATCGCCTCCAGCTTCTTCAACAGCCACTGCTGAATCGGCAACTGAATCCAGGCCGGCGGTTTCCACAGTCCGTAAACCAGCACCAGCGCCGCCCCAATTACCAGGAACAACGCCAGCCCGTGATCGCCGATAAATGCCCCGATCTGATTCAGATCAATCTCCATCTCCGCCCCCTCCTTCCCAGGCTGCTCTCTATCCCTCACCCGACCGGTGCGCCTGATCAGGGCCAGACGGCTACTTGAGAGCGGTCCCTCAGTGCGCTATGATCCTCTGCGACGACAGCGCAGAACGGTTTCCTTCCGCTGAGGAGCCCGATCCGCAGGCGTCGAATCGTGTTCAGACACCAGCCGTCTGAAAAAGCACAGTTCATCACCGCCTTCAATCAGCGAGGCGGCTACGATATTTCCCACGGAGCAATCAGATGTATCTCGTCATCGCCTGCAGTCTGAAGTCGACCAGCAAAAGCCTCGTGCTCGCCGAAGCCGCCGAGCGGAGCCTGCACTCACTCGGACGCGAGGTCGAACTGATCAACCTCCGCGACTACCCGCTCCCCTTCTGCGATGCCGAGGGGGCCTACGGCGATCCCAATGTGAAAACACTGGCGACCAAGATCCTCGAAGCCGAGGGGATTCTCATCGCCTGTCCGATCTACAACTACGGCGTCAACTCGGCTTTGAAAAACCTGATCGAGCTGACCGGTCAGAACTGGCAGGAGAAAGTGATCGGCTTCCTTTGTGCAGCGGGCGGCACGAGCAGCTACATGTCGATCATGGGACTGGCCAATAGTCTGATGCTCGACTTCCGCTGCTTCATTCTGCCGAAGTTTGTCTACGCGACCGGAGCCGCCTTCGATGAGGCCCGCATTTCGGATGAAGGCATCGAGCAACGCATCTCCGAACTCGGACACACCATGATCCGCATCTCAACCGCGGTTCGCGAGAATCCGTAGCGTTTCAGGAGATGGCTTGGGCTTTCCCGTCCGGAGGCAACAGCCTGCATCAGATCGAGCAACTACCCCGTGTACTTCACGGCAACCACACACCGATCGTCGCGCTGCGGCTGACCATCGCCGAAATCGATCGTGTCGTTGAGAACGTAGTTCACCAGGTCTTCCGCAGAGAACCCGCTCTCGGGGCGCGCCTGCAATAGCCGTTCGCGGCCATAGAGTGTTCCGTCGTCGTTGTCGGTTTCGGTAATCCCGTCCGTGTAGAGCAGCAACGACGTTCCTTCGGAAAGCGATATGATCCGCTGGCTGTATTCCGCCTCAGGGCTCACTCCGAGCGGAAGCCCCGCAAAGTCTCCTTCAAGGCACTCACTTCCCTCGGCGGAGTGGATCACGGGCGGCAGATGCCCCGCATTCGCGAGGACGATCTCATTACTGCCCGGCTCCAGAACGATCACGGCCAGGGTGATAAACCGGAAACCGAGTCCACTGTCGAGCAGTTCCCGGTTCAATTCCGACAACGCCCGCCCCAGCGTTTTCTGCGCCACAAGATGATATCGCACCGCCGAACAGAGTCGGGCCATCAAAAGCGCCGCCGGCACTCCTTTGCCCGAAACATCGCCGACCGCAATCGCCAATCGACCATCGGGGAAACGCACGTAATCGAAGTAGTCGCCGCCAACCTGCTGGGCGGCCTGATAGAAGTGGCAGAACTCGTACCCGAGAAACGAAGGCTTCTTGTTCGGCAGGAACCCCAGCTGGATTTGCGTCGCGACTTCCAGATCCCGTTCCATTTCCCGCCGGTGCACCATCTCGGAATGCATGTGCGCATTCTCGATCGCCAGAGCCGCCTGAGCCGTCACGCTCACGAACAGATCCAGATCGTCCTGAGTGAACGGTTTGCGAAGATCCTTCGTGGTGAGCTGGATCGCTCCGAACGACATCCCTTCCCCGCCGGTCAACGGGGAACAGAGAATGGAACGAATCTCGAGCAGCGAAGCTGATTCGCTCTCGCGGAATCGCGTATCGTCGCCCAGATCTTCACTCAAAATTGCCGCGTGACTGTCAAGCGCCTGACGAATCACCGTGGAACTCACCTTTTGATCAAGCGACGTCTCTCCATCGCGATCGCGAGCCGCCCTGACAATCGGTTCTTTTGTCTGCGGGTCGAGCAGCAGCACCAGCCCGAGTTCCGATTGCGGAAACAGACTGAACAGACACTCCAGCGTTTTCTTCATCACCGTTTGAAGCTGAAAGGTGCGGCTGAACAGGCGGGTTAGCTCGATAATCGCTCGCAGCTTCGCTTCCGGCCGGACATCGAGCCGATGCCCTAGCGCTTTCGCCGAGATCGTGGTGATAATCGACGAGGACGATTCCAGGTCCGGGTTCTCCTGGTCGATTGTGATCTGACCCGCGGCATCGGGCTGTAGCGATTCATTGTAGGAAAGCTCGCCGGCGACTGTCGCTTCCATCAGCGGAAGCTCGTCCAGGTACTCCAGCACGATATCGCAGATGCGAATGCGGTCGCGGTTGGCAATTTTCCGCGTCGAGGTCACCGCTTTGCCGTTCACGTACGTGCCGTTCCGGCTTCCCAGATCTTCCAGGATGAAGTGCATATTCTGGCGGATGAGCCTCGCATGCTGCCGGCTGATCGCCGCGTTATCAAGGATGACTTCACAGCTCGGATGTCGACCGAGAACAATCCGTTCGCCGGTCAATTCATGCAATTCACCGGGACGTCCTCCCTGTACCACACGCAAGAAAGCCACGTCTTCCCCTGTTGGATGTTCTTCGTCAGCTCGGCACAATCGAAGAAGATGTTCGACGAAATGGAATTCTCGCTTCATGAACCCCTCCGATTCTTCCCCGATTGTACCGTCGACGGCTCCTCTTCTGCAATTGCTGGATTCGCGGATCGCCCCTCGCGCACCCGGTTCGACTCCAGTAGAACCCGTTTCAACAATATTGATGCAGGAAGAGTACGCGTGGTCGCTTCATCGTTCGATCTGACCGTCATCACGAACACCTGGCAGCGGCCGAAGCATCTTGCCTGCCTGTTGCGGCAACTGCAGTCGCAGTCGCTGGGCAACCTGCGGATCGAACATCTCGTTGTTTCCGATGGCCCCGATCCGACGGCAGCTGCACTGGTCGAACCTGTGCCGAGTCGGTTTCTGCAGCTGCCGGAACATCAGGGCTGCTTCGGCGTCGCCGCAAAGGATCTCGGTATCGCTGAGGCTCGCGGGGAATATGTCTGCTTCTGGGACGACGACAACATTTACGAGCCGCACGCCCTCACAACCGCTTACGCGGCGGCATTCGGTTTCGATATCGGGATCGTCCGAACCGAACACTGGTCGGTCACCAATCGCCGATACGTCACTCTACCACGGCAGTGGACTGGCCAGGTTTGCCCCGGCGATATCGACACCATGTGCCTCTGCGTTCGCACGGAACTGGCCCGCAAAGTCCCCTGGGATCAGGCACCGCGGCAGCGGGGGATGGATCACCGCTGGCTGTCGCGATTGATGGAACATCAACCCCGCGTGAACGATGTCCCGCTCATTATCGGCCGGCATCTTACGTTCTGAGACGTTCTGCTTCAGGCGGCTCGTGAAAGCGGAGCGGAAGCATTCGGCGTATCGCTCCAGTTCTCGGGATGAACCATCCGGTCGATGCGATCTTCCAGGTCGTGCATACTCTGTTCGACCTGCTTCACGTACGGTTCAAGCTGCTGGCTCGATAGATGCGGCGGCACGAAGATCGGATCATCCGTCGCGATCACGACCTTTGTGAACGGCTTCGGAATCAGCATATCGGTCCATCTGCCCTGAATCCGCCAGTATCGACGGGCTCGCGAGGTGACCGGCACAATGCCGCGACCCGACTGAGAAGCCAGAAACACAATGCCGGGCTTCAACTCATGCCGCGGACCACGAGGCCCATCCGGCGTGATCGAAATGTGATAAGCCGCGGCTGCCTCCAGGCACTTCTTCACAGCCTGCGAACCACCGCGACTGCTCGAGCCGCGAATTGGAACGAGCCCAACCATCTTCAGCAGATCTGCCAGATAGCTGCCATCCTGATGCCGACTCACCAGAGCCGACATATGCTCCGGCTTGCCACAGAAAATCGCCATCAGCAGGATGTCGTGCCAGATGCAGTAGAGAAATCGCTCCGGCCGGTCCTTGTAGTTGCCCGCATAAGGGGTCGTGCCGGGAATCTTCTCACAGCGTTCGATCCGACAGGAGGCGTACAGAATCTTCAGCGTCAGAACGCAGAAAGAAGCGACCATCAGGGTCAGAAAGCGACTTCGAATTTTCACTGCTACGGCTCCGCAATCCCTTCCGTGGGTAAAACGGGCAGAATGTTAGCAGGAGCCGAAAAACCGACCAAGACGAATTTAAGACCAGTTCTGGGGGCCACCGTCAATAGTGATTGGCCTGATCATTGCCAGTCGAAGGTGGCACATCCCAAGGATCGCTCAGACCTGTCCCTTCGCCCCCTTCAGGGGGAGAAGGTGCCCGAAGGGCGGATGAGGGGGCGATCAACCCGCGACGTTCTATCTCAGTCGGGAAGCTCGGCCTACGAAGTATGCCGCACGCATTTCCCCCTCAGCTGAACTCTCTCTTGGGCCACTGCCGGCTCGCTCAGCCGTGTTTTCGCCGCGAGGCGTCCCGCTGACTCAAGAATCACTGAGCACTCGTCATGTCCGGTCGCAATCGAGCCGCTTCCCGCAGATAGATGTGCCGGATTTCCTTCTGGGATTTCGTCGTGTTCACGTGCAGCAGCACGCGAATGCAGTTCGGCAGAGCTCCCGGAACGGCGATTTCCGATGCACAGAGCAGGGGGACTTCGTTCATCCCCAGCACGCGAGCCGCCTCCGCCGGAAAGCAGGCGGTCAGGTCCGGCGAGGTCGTAAAGACAGCCGAGACGACGTCGTCGTACTCGGTGATCTGGTTAGCGGAAAGAACTTCCTTCAACAGAACGTGCGTCGCTTCCAGAATCGCCTCGCGCGTATTGTCCTCAGCAGAAATCGCTCCGCGAATCCCTCTTACCCGCATATCAACCTCAAGTGATGACAAAATGACCTCTCCCGCGTAGAAGGCCCAGCATAATGATCTTCCCCGCACGCATAAAGCAGACCGACACGTTTTTACGCCAGTGTCTTGAGAATCACCTTGATACAGCGCGGGTGCCACTGGCGTTGCTGGTGCGGAGTTCCAGTGTCAGCAGATGCCAGAGCCACAGCCCCCCAGCCGAACTGCACACTCCGAACAGCACCAGCCACCCCGGAGCAACCCCTTCCCGCAGCAGATCCCCGGCATCCCCCACGCGATCGACCCAGCCAATCCCGAGATAGGCCCCGTTCGCCAGACAGCAGAACCCGGCAAAGAACATCAGCCCCCGAGCCGCGATGGATCCCGCTTTCCACAACCGCACCCCGGCCCACAGCAAAACAGGCAGCAGCACGCCCCAAGCCGGTCCGCCCCATACCACGAACGCCGGATGAGGATTCGGCTCCACATGCGTGCACGAGATCCCCCAAAGCGGCACCGAAACCGACTGCACCGTTCCGCCAGAAACCACGGCGTGCAGCACATGCCCCAACTCATGCACGGCTTCCATCGCATACCAGCTCAGCACGAGCACCAGCAGACAGCCGAGCCATTTTGTCATCGGGATACATCCGAATGTCACGCTCAATGCTGGGGAGAGGACTTTGCCGGGGTGCCCCTGATAGCTCGTCGATCAGGGCGGCGAAGCCATCGGAGACTGCAGTTTGAAGAACAGGTACTATCCCCCGAACCACCAAGCCCACGGCGAGCGTGGGCATGGCATCGGATCCCCGATTCTTTACCGGATCTTGGCGTCGGGCAGTTCGGTTTTGATGCCCTCATCCATGGGCAGCGTTTCCCAGGAGCGGCCGCCCGTTTCTTCGATCAGTTCGTCGAGGCGGGAGCGGAGTTTGGCGATCAGCTCCTTGTGCTCCGGCTCGTTGATCAGGTTGTTCAACTCTTTCGGATCGTTCTTCAGATCGTACAGCTCGGCCATGTGCCGGTCTTCCGAGCCGTCGCCATGCGGATACCGCATGTACTTCCAGCGATCGGTGCGAATGCCCCGCACGTTCGGCGTGTAGGGGAACTGCTTTTCGTAGTTGTACTCGTAGTACCACGCATCGCGCCAGTCCCGCGACTGTCCTTCGAGCAGCGGCACCCACGACATCCCATGAATGTTCTCCATCGGTTCGGCCGAACAGAGTTCCACGATGCTCGGGGCCAGGTCGATATTCAACACCTGTTGAGTCAGCACCGAACCCGGCTTCGCCAGACGCGGATAACGGACAATCATCGGCACGCGAATACTCGGCTCGTGCATCGCCCGTTTGTCCGACATCCCATGCTCGCCCAGGAACATCCCGTTATCACCGGCGAAGACGATCACCGTGTTGTCGAGCTCATTCCGCTGCTTCAGCAACTCGTAAATCCGGCCGACGCTGTCATCGACCGACTTGATCGACGCCAGATAGTTCAGCACGAACTTCTCGAAGTCAACAACCGCTGCAGCCGAGCGATCCGGGAAGTCCTTGCGGAATCCATACAGCGGGCCGTAAATACCGTGCCAGGTATCAAGCCGCTGCTCAATCCACTTCGGCTTCCCTTCCAGATTGAAAGCCGACCGCGGATAGCAGACTTCAATATCGTCGAAGATGTGCTCGTATTTCTTCTCCGGCGTGAACGGCGTGTGCGGAGCCTTGTGCCCCAGAATCAGCAGGTACGGCTCATCCTTCTTCTGCTTCTTCAGCCAGTCGACCGCCATGTCGGTCACCACGTTCGTGTAGTAACCTTTCACAACTTTGCGATCGCCGTCGACATTGAACTCCGTGTCGTAGTAATCCCCCTGACCCTTGTGCGTCACCCAGTAATCGAAACCGGGGCGCTTCGAGTCATCATCTTCCCCCATGTGCCACTTGCCGATGTAGCCTGTCTTGTAACCGGCCTGCTGCAGCCGCTTCGGGAAGCTGTCGAGGTCCCGCGGATAATCGGTGAAGTTGTCGACCACGCCATGCGTGTTGGCATAAACGCCCGACAGATACGACGCCCGACTCGGCGAACAGAGCGAGGTCGTGATGAACGCATTCGCGAACCGGACCCCTTCATTGGCCAGCCGATCAATGTGCGGCGTCTTCAGAAACGGATGTCCTTCGCAGCTCAGCGTGTCGTCCCGCTGATCGTCCGTCAGAATAAAGATCACGTTGGGCTTCTCAACCTGTGCCTCAACGGAAGAAATGCCCCCCAGAGCAAACACAGAAAGAGTGAACAGAAGCAGATATAAATGGCGCATCAGCAGGAGCCTTTCGCGTCTCGATTCAGGAAACGGGTGTCGTCTTCCAGAATAAAAGTTTGCCGTTGCGATTGCCAGTCGCAGAGAAATGGGTGGCCCGGCCTTCTGGCCGGGTCGCGTTAGCGACAAGAGGCCGCACCATGTTCGTCCATTGCGATCGGAACGTGCTTCCTGAGAACTCCCGCATGGCGCAGCCTCTTTTGACTCCGTCACCCGCTGACGTCCTCAAACGTGTTGCGATCTGCTGAATTCTCAACAATCAGCAATCCCCGGCCCCCGACACTTTCATCTGTCCGGAAACCTGGGACTGCGTATAATACCACACGCGGAGTCTTCCCTCGGCCCGAACAACAGGAGGCAGCCATGCCGTCTCGTTCGTCGCAGTCGTCTCAGGTTTCAGCGTCCGTTTCCGCCCGCAAGAAAAAGGCGGAGGCTCAAAGCACCGCCCGGCCGGCAGCCGTCGGGCAGAATGCAGCCGTCCCTTCCATCGGCTCCTATCTCATCGCCAAGCTCCAGGACAGCGGCATCCGCGACGTCTTCGGCATCCCCGGCGACTTCGTGCTGAACTTCTACAGCCTGCTCGAAGAAAGTCCGATCCGCGTCATCGGCACCACCCGCGAGGACTGCGCCGGCTACGCAGCCGATGCTTACGCCCGCGTGAACGGCATGGGAGCCGTCTGCGTCACCTACTGTGTCGGCGGCCTCAGTCTCTGTAACTCCATCGCCGGTGCCTACGCCGAGAAGTCCCCGGTCGTCGTCATCAGCGGCGCCCCCGGCATGGAAGAACGCCGCAACGATCCGCTGCTGCATCACCGCGTTCGCGACTTCCAGACTCAGCGGGAAGTCTTCGAGAAAATCACCGTCGCCACCGCGTCTCTCGACGACCCGTTAACCGCCTTCCGCGAGATCGACCGCTGCTTCGCCGCAGCCGCCCGCTACAAGCGACCCGTCTATCTCGAACTCCCTCGCGACCGCGTGAACTCCAAGCCTCTTTCACCGAACCCCTCGCCGGTAGAAGACTACGTCAGCAATCCACTCGCGTTGAAAGCCGCCATCGAAGAAGCCGCGGATCGACTTTCCAAAGCGAAGAAGCCTGTCGTCATCGCCGGCGTCGAAGTCCACCGCTTCGGACTCCGCGAAACGCTGCTCAAGTTCATCGAAAAGCACTCGATACCGGTCTCCGCCACGCTGCTCGGCAAGTCGGTCATCAGTGAGCGTCATCCGCTTTATCTCGGCGTCTACGAAGGAGCCATGGGCCGCGAAGCGGTCACGAAGTATGTCGAAGACAGCGACTGCGTCGTTCTCGCCGGCACATTTATGACCGACATCAACCTCGGCATCTACACCGCTCATCTCGATCCGCAGAAGTGCATCTACGCGACCAGCGAACAGCTGCGAATCGGCTACCATCATTTTCACGATGTCCGCCTCGATGACTTCCTCGAATCGCTCGCCTCGGCTTCGATGAAGATCACCAAACGGGCCATGCCCAAACCGCTGCCGGCCGCCGAGCCGTTCAAGCCGGAAGAGAAGAAGCCGGTCACCACGAAGCGGCTCTTCCAGCGAATCAACCAGCTGCTCTCCGACGACATGGTCGTCGTCGCCGATGTCGGAGACTCCCTGTTTGGAGCCTCGGACCTCGTCATCCATCAGCACACGGAGTTCCTCAGCCCGGCCTATTACACCTCAATGGGCTTCGCCATCCCGGCTGCGCTCGGCGTGCAGGTCGCCAACGAAAAACTCCGGCCGATCGTCCTCGTCGGCGACGGGGCATTCCAGATGACCTGCCTCGAACTCTCGACCATTCTCCGGCACAGCTTCAACCCGATCGTGGTCGTCCTCAACAACAAAGGCTACACCACCGAACGCTTCCTGCACGAGGGCCCGTTCAACGACATCCTCAACTGGGAGTACCATCGCCTTCCCGATCTCCTCGGCGGCGGCTGGGGGTTCGAAGTTCACACCGAATCGGAACTCGACCAGGCTCTCAAAGCCTCCATCGCCAACGAAGACGCCTTTAGCCTGCTGAATGTCCACCTCGAGCCCGACGACATCAGCTCAGCCCTCACCCGCCTCGCCGAACGCATGAGCAAAACAATCTGATCCGCGCGGGATGGCCCAGACGTGCACGTCTGGGTGACGAAGTCACAGGAAGCGGCTGTAGGACGTGCCTGGTTGAAAACCCCACCGGGTAGCCCCGGTTGCTCCGCTACCGGGGCCGACGCAGTCGGCACGAGGTCTCCTGTTTTCGTGATCCAACACAGAATCGCTCAGGCGTCGAGTGCGACCTCTTATGGCTTCGCCACCCCGGTTGAATCAACCGGGGCTACCCCTGATCCGTGCGGGATGGCCCAGGCGGGCACAAGTCGTTGCCAGCTCGTCGATGTGCCCTTGTACTCCTGTCGGGGGTGGCCCCGAAAGATTCTTTCGGGGCGGCGCAGCCGTCGGCGAAGCGGGATTTGATGTCACATCAGAAAAGGTGTCGTCACTTGAAATCAGGAAAAAGAGCGACAGGTTGAGACACGCGGCAGGTGCATCCTCCTACGGCTTCGCCGCCCTGATAGCACAGCTATCAGGGCCACCCTGAGGGACTACTGCCGGGATGGCCCAGACGTGCACGTCTGGGTGACGCAGTCACAGGAAGCGGCTGTAGGACGTGCCTGGTCGAAAGCCCGGGATTCCAGCCAAAGAACGTCGGTTACCGACCTCTTGTGGCTCCGCCACTCAGACGCACGCGTCTGAGTCAACTGTGGAATTTCACGCAAGATTTAGGGCGAGTCCACTGGAGCGACTCGGGTCGGTTCCGGGGCTTCTTTCGGGAAGTTGTTGAAGTTCGGATTCGTCCGGAACAGGGAAGCGATCACGATCAGAATCACGATCAGCGAAACGAACGTCAGCCCGACCAGATACCCCAGGAACGTCCAGTCGCGCGATGTCAGGCGTTCCTCATGTGGATCGTAGCCTGGTCTGGTCGGATTGTCGGCAGGCTGCTCACTCATCGAACGTCGACTTCCTTCGCAGAATATGATGGTAATGCTGGGCGAACCGGTGGGCTTCGTCGCGAACGTACTGCAGCAGCCGAAGTCCATAGGAATGCCGCGAGACCCGCTTCGGTTCCGACTCGCCCGGCACGTAGATTTCTTCTTCGCGTTTGGCCAGAGAAATCGTCATCGGCGGCTCAATATCAATCGCCCGCATCGCCTCCAGAGCCGCGTTCAGCTGCCCCTTGCCGCCGTCGATCAGCAGGATGTCCGGGAACGATTCCCCCTTCTGCTGCAGACCACGCAGCCGGCGTGAAACGACCTCCCGCATAGAAGCGAAGTCGTCGACTCCTTCCACGCCCTTAATCCGATACCGCCGATAGCCATGCTTGAACGGAAGCCCGTCGATGAACTGCACCAGCGAAGCGACCGTCTCACCTCCCTGCAGATGGGCGATATCCATTCCCTCAATCCGACGGGGGATCTCGGGCAGGTTGAGAATCTTCTTCAGCCCGGCCATCCCTTTCTTGGGATCGATGTAGAACACCTCCGGCTGCTGGTGCGTATCGATCTCGCCCCGCAGTTCGATCGACCGGAGTGCCTTCAGCTGATCGCGCAGGGCAGCCGCCTTCTCGAACTGCAGATTCTTCGACGCCTCCTGCATCTCCTTCTCGAGATCGCGGAACAGCTTCGTCCGCTGCCCGTCGAGGAACAGCCGCAGCTTCTGAATGTCCTTCCGGTAATCCTCTTTGCTGATCCGCAGATTGCAGGGAGCGGTGCACTGTTTAATGCTCGCCAGCAGACAGGGACGGAACCACCGCCAGCGTTCGTCATTCTCTTCGATATCGAGCGAGCAGGTGCGAAACTGGAAGATCTTCTGCAGAACGGTGATCGTCTCGCGGAGCTGGCTCGCACTGGTGAAGGGGCCGTAAAGTTTCGTTCCTTTGAGCTGCGGCGACCGGGTGAACTCGACGCGCGGAAAATCCTCGCGGGTCGTGATCTCCAGATACGGGAACGTCTTGTCGTCTTTCAGCTCGGTGTTGTAACGCGGCTGAATATCTTTGATGAGCCGGGCTTCGAGAAGCAGGGCGTCGACCTCGGTATCGGTCGGCAGATAGTCGATATCGGCGATCTCCCGGACCAGATCAGCCGTCCGCCGCTCGGTTTGAGCCGCCTTCAGAAAGTAGCTCCCGGCCCGGCTCCGCAGATTCACCGCTTTCCCGACGTAAATCACCCGGTCTTCGCTGTCTTTCATCAGGTACACGCCGGGAGTCGTCGGGAACTTGCGAACCTTCTCCCGTGCGGCGACCGGACCGGAATCCATGTCCGGCGTCGGTTCTGACGGATCGAGTTCATTCTCCGTATTCTCTTCCATGCCGGGATTATAGGACTGCCATCCGCAGGAGAGAACATGGAGAAAGCGATTCCCACGCAACTTCGGAGTGCAGATCCAGGAGAGAGGGAACGCCTCCGTTGAATCCATACGTGGTGAAATAGGGGGAGTGGGCTGTATCTGCGGGTCTTGCCGTCTGATCGGGATACAACGGTTCGCCGGTCCGCATTTCGGCCTCAGTGGGCTGGCAGTGTGTCCGATAATGATACGGGGCTCCGGGCTCAGGAGATCTGATTTTGCGCTCGCGGAATCGATTCACCTGGCAGTCCCGCAACGGCATGAAACGGTGAACAACGGATTGTTCGCTTCACAGACTTCGCCGTCTCGGCTCCCGGGGCGGAGAAATCAGTCAAGGATGACAGAACGTCATGCACTATTCGGTGATCGTTCACAGGCTCCAGTGGATCGGGCTTTCCCTTCTGATCTTCACCAGCGGCTGCGCAGCCTTCCGGCCTATTCGCGGAATCCCGGCCAAGGCTCTCGGGCCGGAAATGCTGGGCGAGTCTCGCAGCAACGAATCGACGATCGATTTATCTCTGCTCAGTCAGACTCCGCCACGGCAGCATCTCGTCGATGGTGGCGATGTGCTCGGCATCTATATCGAAGGCGTGCTGGGCAATCCGAATCAGGCACCCCCCATCAGTGTGCCGACGAATCCGGAACTGCCCCCGGCCATTGGTTACCCGTTCACCGTCCGCGATGATGGCACATTATCGCTGCCTATGATCGGTTCAATTCCGGTGCACGGAATGACGATCCGTCAGGTCGAAGATACCCTCCGCCGAATCTACACCGTCGAGCGACAAATCCTCCAGCCCGGGCAGGATCGAATCATCGTCTCTCTGCAGCGACCGCGGCAGGTCAAGGTGCTCGTGCTCCGTCAGGAAACCGGCGGTGTCGGCGGCAATCAGTTCGCTCAGGGGCTTTCGATCAACCTCGGGCAGACGAAACGCGGCAGCGGACAGGTCGTCTATCTCCCGATCTACAAGAACGATGTGCTGCACGCGCTCGCACAAACGGGGGGACTGCCGGGACTCGATGCCGAGAATACGATCTATGTCGTCCGCCGTCGCAATCCTCATCAGGGGATGAACTGCCCGCCATCTGGCATGCCGGGACAGTACGGCCCGCCGACGGGCTTTGGCCCTCCGCCGCAGGGTTTCGGCGGACCCATGCCTCTCTCGCAGAATACGACGAAGTCGGGCGGTGGGGTGATACTGGCCAGTCATCAGTCCGGAAACGCTCCTCGCGTTCAAACGATCAATCATCAACAGGGCGGTTCCTTCCGCATGCCGCCGGTTCAGATCCAGAATCTGCCGTCGTCCAACGCCGGGGAAACGCTCCGGGCGAGCATGCAGTCCATCGACGAAGAACCCGTCCTGCGGGCAAATATGCAGACCATCGAAGAACCCGTGTTGCGGTCTCCGCAGCAGGGCGGCCCGATGGATCTTCGGGCTCCATCAGTCCCCGAACTCAGCGATTCGGAACTGCGGTCCCTCCAGCCTCACAGTGGAAACTATCGCTGGGGAACACCAGGGAGTCCATCAAACGCTCCTGCTCCGATTACCTCTGAAGAAACCATGCCCGAGCCGACGTTTGTTCCACGACAGTGGTCCGATCCGGCGTCGCCTCAAATGCAGGCTCTCCCTCCGGCTGGTTCTTCGTATCAACCGCCGCAGGCGGCGCCGACCCCTCCGTCTTACGCAATGCCACAACCGCGAATGCAGCCGCAGGTCCCGACGGGGCAACCGGTAATGCCGCCACAAATGAACTACGGGCAGATGCCCCCCCAGCAGGAATGGCAGGATCCGAGCATGGCCGGTCCGGTCAACATGCCTCCGTTCCTGGACGAGATTCCCTGGGATCAGTTGCCGGCAGGCGTGAATTTCGATCCGAACGATCCAACGATGAACAATCACGAGATCATCAAGATTCCGGTTCGCCTCAAACCGGGCGAGAACCCGCACATTCGTCCGAGCGACGTGGTCCTTCAGGACGGCGATATCGTCTTTATCGAATCGCGGGAAACCGAGATCTTCTACACCGGTGGACTTCTCGGCGGCGGACAGTACACACTGCCTCGCGATTACGATCTGGATGTGCTCGGGGCCATCGCCATCGCTCAGGGTCAGAATCAGCAGGCGGTCTCCCGACAGGTGGGCGGCGTCTCGGCCATCAACGGCGATGTCACCATCTCGGCCAGCAATGTTATCATCCTGCGTCAGCTGCCGGGTGGGGGACAGATTCCGATCAAGGTCGACCTCTATCGAGCACTGGAAGATCCGTCGGAACGGGTGCTGATCCAGCCGGGCGATATCGTGATGCTGCGATACACTCCCCTGGAAGCGGTCGGAGCGTTCCTCGAGCGTAACCTGCTCGAATCCGCTCTCTTCGGCCTCGCCGCCTCACAACTCCAGACCGGCGGCGGCAACTAGCAACACGTGACCGGTGCCATGCCCACGCTCGCGTGGGCATGTGTCGTCATGTTTGATGCGTAGCCAGGGATGGGCGCAGCCGTATCCCGTAGGCACGAAGTTTAGAAAGTCTCTGGAAACAGTATGGGGTGGCCCGTCCGTCACGGGCGGGTGACGAAGTCACAAGAGGCCACACCATGGATAAGATTTCTTCGAGACCGGATGATTTCACCAAATAAGGCGCGGATGACGCAGCTTCTTGTCGCTTGCGCGACCCGCCCGCTGAGGCGGACGGGCTACCCGTCCGATCTTAGCTTGATGCGTATGGGATATGCTTGCGTGAGCATGCGGGTGTTGAGCAGGCGAATTGCAGGCCTCAACCCTTCGGCAGGTCAAAATCGAGTGACTCATCATCCTCGTCGACCTCATCCTCCGCTTCTTCCGGCGGAGCAGGCTCGTCAGATTCCTCGACCTCACGAACAACCACCCGGGTTCCGGAGGCTTTGATGATCTCGACGATCGTTCCCGGATCGATGATTGTTCCCTGGCTGCTCGCGTTGACCCGTTCATTGTCGATCAGCACGAAGCCGTTCGGCGTCAGCGGGGTTGCGGCCTTCGCCTGACGACCGACATACGTCCGCAGTCGGGCCTCTTCGGCCGCGAACGGGATCACTTCCTGTTCCGACGGTCCGGCCAGCAGGATGCGTTTGCCGAAGCGGGTTTTGGGAAGAATCGCAAACGCCGCGATCACCGCGGCTGGCAGAAAGACGATGGCGAATCCGGTGAAGGCGAAGAAGTAGCCTGGGCTGGATCCCCACCAGGCTTGCCACGCGAAATAGAAGGCGGCTCCCAGACTGGCAAATGTCCCGATCGCCAGCAGTCCGCCCGACGGAATGAAAACTTCCGCAATGATGAGCACCGTCGACAGGGCGAGCAGTGCAATGGCAAGGAATTGATGATCCATCAGGCCGATTTACCGGAAGGTGTTCACAGGGAAACGGATTTGGGATCGACTCCAGAGACCAGTTCGTCTTCCCAGTCGTCGAGCAGAGGCCAGTCGACTGCACAGGTGCCGAAATCCGCCATATGCTGATAGCTTTCCAGCCGATCAATCGTCTTCTGGATCATCTCGGGCTCCTTGCGGAAGACCGGGCCGTGGCTCGGCAACAGCCATTTGACATCGCTGTCCCGGATGCGTTCGAGCGACTTGATGAAGTCAGGGATGTTCGAACCATGATGGGCATCGATATTTCCGACGCAGCCATCGCGGAACAGATTGTCCCCGGAGAACAGCAGGTCGCCCATGCGGAACGCCAGCTGTCCGTGTGTGTGCCCCGGAGTATGCCAGACTTCCAGCGTCAGGTCGCCAAGCTCCAGCTTGTCACCTTCTTTGACCGTCTTACCGATCTTGATCTCGGGCAGATCGATCGAAATGTTCTGGGCCGGAATCTCGGCATATGTCATCAGCCGATCTTTTTCCGCCAGCAGGCGAGCCGCCTCGGCATGGCCGACAATCACGGCTCCCGGCAGAAGAGACTGGGCGCGGGCGAATCCCTGAATGTGATCGACATCCGCGTGCGAAGCGACCAGGTACTTGCAGCCGGCCAGCGGAAAGTCCATCTGACGGATCATCTCGATGATCTCATCGACAGTGTCTTCGTACCCGATATCGATCAGTAACCATTCCGTTCCCGAAAACACCAGATAGACCGAGCAACCAAACCGGCGGCGCGCCTGGTAGTTGATCTCGATCACGTTCGGAAACAATTCTCGCCGTTCCAGCATCAGCTCACTCCGCAACATCATTGAATATCGTCAAAGGGACGGGGTCACAGACCACTCCTGACGAGTGATCCTATCTTAGGCCGGGGCCGGGAAATTACCAGCATACCCCAGCGACCTCCACCGGGAGTTCACGAATTTCAACGACGGAGGCTTCTGTTGCGGAGGATGACTGTTCGGTCAATTGCATCCGCCCGTACCGGTCGTCACACTGCAGCATAAACAGAACATTCACGCTGTGCCCATGAAACATTAAATCGAGATGAACTGGCGATTACTTTCCAGACTGCTCGGTCTGCTCTCTCTGCTCGTCGGTGCCTCGATGTCCCTGTCGCTGCCCTGGGCCTTCCCGGTCTTTGGTGTCGCAGATCAATTCGAACAGCAGGGATTTCTCGGCATTGTTCTGGCCATATTGATCTGCCTGGCCGTGGCGGCATGCCTCTGGTACATCGGCCGCGAAGCGCAGGGGACGATCCTGCATAAAGAGGCTCTCGCAGTTGTCGGTCTCGGCTGGATTCTGGCCGGAATTCTGGGGGCGCTCCCCTTTCTGCTCTCACGGACGATGCGGACTCCCGAAATCCCGATGACCGTTATCGATGCCTTTTTCGAGTCGGTCTCGGGGTTCACCACGACCGGAGCCTCCGTTCTCACGGAGCTCGAGAATCCCAAGCAGATCCCGAAATGCGTCATGTTCTGGCGCTGTTTCACGCACTGGCTCGGTGGAATGGGCATCATCGTCCTGTTCGTTGCCCTTCTCGGACACCTGGGCGGCGGCGGGAAAGCGTTGATGCAGCGGGAAGTCCCCGGTCCGCTCACCGAAACGGTCAAGCCCCGCGTGCGCGAAACGGCCCTGGCGATGTGGAAGATCTACGTCGGGCTGTCGCTGATACTCTCCGTCGTGTTCTTCCTTGAGGGAATGTCCGCCTACGACGCTCTCTGCCACACCTTCGGCACGATGGCCACGGGGGGCTTCAGCACCTACAACCGCAGCGCTGGCCATTTCGAGTCGGTCGTCATCGAAATGACCATGATCGTCTTCATGATTGCTGCGGGGACGAACTTCTCCCTGTTTTACCTGCTGTTAAACCCACCGGCGAAGTCGAAGAAGATCCCCTGGTATCGCCGCGCGGAAGTGGTTTACAACGAGCCGGAATGGCGGGCGTTTATCTTCACCATTCTCCTCGTCTCCGTCGCGCTGACGGTGAACCTGCTCATCAGCGGCACCTATCGACACTTCGGCGAGGCTTTGCGACACGGACTGTTTACAACCGTCTCCATCATCACCACAACCGGGTTCGGCACGGAAGATTTCGGTCAGTGGAGCGATTTTTCGAGGGCGCTGCTCCTGCTGCTGATGTTCGCCGGCGGCTGTGCCGGCTCGACGGCGGGCGGGATCAAGATTGTTCGTTTTCTGCTCTTCGCGAAGATTATTCGCGTCGAAACGGAAAAAGCCTTCCGTCCCAACGTCATTCGTTCTCTGAGGCTCGGCCGGGAAAACCTCCCCGACCGGCTGCGTCAGGAAGTGGTTGTCTACTTCAGTCTCGTTCTGTCCCTGTTTGTCGTCAGCTGGATGCTCCTGAATACCATCGAGCCGGACACGCTCTGGCTCAACGGCAACGAATCGCTGAAAGCGGAGAAGCTTATCGACTGCGCCAGTGCCGTCGCTTCAAGCCTGAACAACATCGGCCCGGGACTGGGAGTTCTCGGCCCGGCTTCGAACTATTCCGGCTTCTCCCAGCAGGGCAAGCTCCTGCTCACGATTCTCATGCTGCTCGGACGCCTCGAATTGTTCGCGATCCTCGTCCTCTTCTTCCCCTCGTTCTGGAGAAACCAGTAGCAGTCCATTCGGCCCCAGTTTCGGGCGTCGGCTGGGCGAACAAACAGCATCGGTTCCCGCATGGCTGCTGCGGATTAGAATGGGTAAGGGAACACAGGGAGCCTGTGTCGACACAGCCACGCCGTCTTGAGATTCAGGCCAGGCACACGTCATGGTGGAAACTTCGAAATCGACTGTGCCTTCGCTCTTTTCCTCTCCTGACCAGGTTCTCATTCTGGATGGTCCGATGGGGACCGAATTGACGAAGCGTGGTTTCGACGTTGGCCGTCCCGGCTGGTCCGCGCGGGCTCTGCTGGAAGCTCCCGAATTGATCTCCGCCATCCATCGCGACTACGTCGAAGCCGGTGCGATGATTCTCACGACCAACACCTTCCGGACCCACGCCGTGAATCTGGAGGGATGGCACGATCCTGCGGAAGCAGGCAGGCTGACGCGACTTGCGGTCGAGCTCGCACGAGAGGCAGCCGGCCATCGCTGCCGTGTCTTTGGTTCCGTCTCTCCTCTGGGAGACAGTTATCTCCCCGGCGAGGCCGTCGAGCCGTCCTGGCTTCAGGAACAACACACAGCGATGCTCAACGAACTTCTCGAAGCCGGGGTCGACGGGTTGCTCGTTGAAACGCAGACCACATTCCGCGAAGCCGAGATGATCGTCCATCTGACTCGGGGTTGTGGTCGGCCCGTCGTTCTCAGTGTAGTGTCCTTCGATGGCCAAACCATGCTCGATGGAACTCCGCTGGCCTGTCTCAGAGAGCTCGCTCGCTCCGGACTTCTGGACGCAATCGGCTGCAACTGCGTCCCTGTTGAAATCGTCGAAGATGTTCTCCATCAGATGCAGGATTTTGGGATTCCGAAAGTCGTCTATGCAAATTCCGGTCGCATGAACAGCCTGGGGGAATGGGAAGAGTCGGCCGGTGCGCTGCTCGATCAGCATGTCGCGTTCGCGCGAATCTGGACAACTCATGGCGTCCGTCTTCTCGGCGGCTGCTGCGGGACAGACGTCGATCTCGTTGCAAATTTTGCAGACGAATTCGCCGACTCGTTCTGAGTGCTCCCGTCTTACGGAAAACGACCGAGCTGTTCTCTGACGGATAACGTCTGTTTGTTCTCTGGTCGCTCAAAATGACTCTATCCGGCTGGCGAAGAACCCGTAATCGTCACGTTTTTCAGTGGTTTCGGGGCGCGGAATTGTCTCGAGGGGACTTGAGTGAAACTCCCGGGCAATTTGAAAAAAATCAGAAGACCGGCCGATTATCACGCAAGGTTTACCAGGTCGGTTGTCGAATTAGAGGAAGGATGATCATTTTTCCGGAAACGATCTTTCCTCACCGACACACTTCCGATACTTTCCAGCTCCAATTCTCAGACCCTCGGTCAAACTCCACTCAATTTCCGTCATCTTCTGACGGTTCATTTCACCAGCCATCTCGACCGTCCGGTCAACAACAGACCCTTTCCAACAACCACTCATCCGATCTGTCCGTCCGTCTCCTCTGAGCGGCCGCTCCGATTGGTATTCCTTCCCATCGTCAAACGAATGCTGTTTCCGTTCCGGACCGGCGTCGTTCAATTCCCATCACAGATCCCCTGATTCCAGGTGACGTCCGTGTTGCGACCTCCAGTGACATTACGCACGACAGGGCCCGCCCGCATGAATATCTTCACCAAGACCGTCCACCGTATTGCCACGCTGTTGCGCAAGCAACGCAGCGACAACCGGCGTTACGTCCCTCAACTCGCGTGGAGGGGGGCGGAATCCGTGTGGACCGGCACTGGGATCTCAGGATCGCTCAAGCCGCTGGCCTCCCTTATGAAGACTATCAATCCGCTCCGCCTGTCTTCGCGATTCGGCCGAAAAGCAGCCACGGCGACGGCCTGCACGATCGTCTCCCTGATGTTCGGCAGCATGCAGATGCAGGCCGCCGATGAGATGAGACCTCCGGCGTTGCCCGGAACGGTTGCCATCGAAGGAAATCAGCCGACATACAGCATCGGCGCGCCGGAGCAGGATTACTTCTCCATGAACGCGGGGCAGCCCCAGCAGATGTTCCAGGAACGGGGCATGGGGTACTACTTCCGCGTCGGAACCCAGGGCGGTCGCACCGTCGGTACCGAAGAATCGCTCTCCTACATTGAAGCTCTTCCCTACACATTCTGGGAAGAGACCATGTTCCTGGCCGACCTGCGCCTGTGGGCCATCCATTCCGGTCGACTGGGCGGATCGGTCGGTGCCGGTTTCCGTCATTACTTCCCGCAGATGGATCGCACACTCGGGATGATCGCCTGGTACGACATCGACGCGACCTACCCGGAAGATTTCCGCGAAGTCGCTGTCACGCTCGAATCTCACGGGCGGATTCTCGACTGGGATGCCAACATCTACATTCCGATCGACCTGAAGAAACAGGATGTCGGTCTCGATTTCGTGAACGGTTCACAGCGATTCGAAGGCAACAATGTTCTCTTCGATCAGATCCGCACGTCTGGCTTTGCTCTGCAGGGCTTCGATACGATGTGGGGAACCCCCATCGGAACCGAGTTCGCCCAGCGATTCGACATGCGGGCTTCGACCGGTTTCTATAACTTCAATCACGAAGACCTCGACGATATCTGGGGCTGGTCCGGCAAACTCGAAGCCAACTTCCTCCGTTATCTCGATGTCGATCTGACAGTGACCCACGATAATACGTTCGACACTCGCGTCGCCGTTAACGCCTCCTGGACGTTCGATCCACATGGCGAAATTGGCGAACGCTCTCGGACTTGGGACCGGATGGTCCTGCCTCCAACTCGACTCTGGACGATTCCCAAAGCCGAGGTCGCTGTCCTCGAGCCCGATCAGGTGGCAATCAATCCGACAACCGGACTGCCTTACTTCGTCGTCCACGTCGACTCCATCACCGGGGCCAACGCTCCCGGAGCCGGTACGTTCGAGAATCCGTTCAACACCATCGAAAACGCCGTCAACGGTGGGAATGCAGTTCCCATCGATGACTACGATATCGTCTACACCTGGAGCGGCTCGCAGTTTGATTCCGAGCCGACCATCGTCGTCCCCGACGGAAAGCGATTTCTCGGCGGTGGTGACCGTGTCGAACACCTCATCGATTACAACGAGTTTGGGGAACAGCTCTTCCCCCGTGCACGCGGCGACTACAACGACGGCGTCTTCGATGCTCGTCCGCTCTTCACCAATCTCGGTGCGCCGGCAGGCCCGGGTGTGACGTTCGATCTGGTGACCAACCTCGGCGGTTCAGTCATCTCCAACGAGTTCACCGAGTTCTCCGGTTTCGTACTCGGCAATCCTGATGGGACCGATCCAACATCTGGCGATTCTGACGGGTTCAATCCGAACACGACCGTGACGCCGGGGAATGGCCCACTGGGCACCGGAATTGAGTTCGCAACGCTGACGACCACCACTCAAACCCGCTTCGTCGATATTCACGGAGCCGAGGTCAACGGGGTCGCGTTCAATGGGCTCACCGGCACCTATCAGCTGGAAAGCATGATCATCAACCAGTCCGGCAACCACGAATTCTTCGTGCAGGGCGGAGACCCCATTATCACGATGGAGTCCTCGACTCGCGGTGAAACGGGGTCTCGTGTCGATTCCGTCATCGTCAACCGGGACAATGGCTCGGCAATTATCCCAGATACGACACTCGGAACGCCGGGCGACAACCACGACCTGCTGATTCAGGCGACGACAGGCGGTTCGGTCGACTGGATCGATGTGATCACCAACGACCTCGGTGGTGACGGGATCATGATCACCGGAGCTTCACAGAGCGATGTGATGATCCCGGTCAGCACCACGATCGTCAACAGCCGCGGTAACGGCGTCGGAATCTTCCCCGGCGTTGGTGGCGACATCATCATCTCGGGCACTCGCACGGACGGGAACCCTTCCGGGATTCCGTTCACGATCCTCAATCCCGCCGAGAATGCCATTCAGATCGGTCTGATCACCAATCCGATTCAGCCGACGCCGGCGAATGTCAGCTTCGTGCAGCCCCTGTTGCTCAATGACCTCGATCGGGACATCTCGGGGATCTTCATCGCCAATACCACGGGGAATACCGTCTTCCAGACCTCGGCGACGACCACAATTCAGTACGATCCCACTACGGCCGGAACAGCTGCCGGATTTGAGTTCTTCCAGAATCAAAGCGGTAATCTGACGCTGAACAACGGAATGACAATCAACGATTCCGGCGGAGCGGCCCTGCGGATTACCAATGATGTGGATGTCTTCCCGGATGCTGCACCAGGAACGTTCCGCTGGCTCGGCGGTTCGGGCGTCGGCTCACTCACCATCAACCGTGCAGGCGGTAACCAGGGAGCCGGTGGAGCCGCCCTCATCGTTGGTAGCGATCCTCCCGCTGGTCCCCCGAACAACTCGGTCGCCGGTACGGGATACGAATCGGACGTGACCTTCGCTGTTCCGGTGACGGTCAACAACTCCGCCGGGACGTCGATCTTCATCAGCCAGAACACCGGCGATGTCACGTTCACAAGCGGAGCGAGCGTGAATGCCAGCACCGCGGCCAACCCCTCTCAGGTATTGATCCTGGATCAGATCGGGGACGTCTTCTTCACTGCTCTCAATATTGATAACTTCATCGCGACCGATATCGACTTCCTCGATGACAATGAGCCGACCGCAGCCGAATTGGCTGCCCAGGTCGCCGCTCTGGATATGCGACGTAACACCGGGACTGTGACCGTCAACGAAGTCGATATCGACGTGCTCGCGACTGGGATCTTCGGTTACAACAATCAGGAGATCGCGATCAACGGCGGCACGGTGTCCTCGACATTCGCAACGGCCGTCGAAATCTTCATGGCTGACAGTGCAGTCGACGATAACCCGCTCGGTTTCAATCTGACACAGCTCGGAATCGAACTCGATGACGTCGAATCGGTCCAGGCTCCCGATCACGGGGTTCACCTGGCGAATGTCAAAGGTCAGGCCACCTTCCTCTCCGGAGATCTCATTCAGGCGGGAACAGGATTCCTGCTCGGGCCAACCGAAGAAGAAGCCGGTATCTACGTCGACAACAGTGCGGTTCGACTCCGGGAAATCGCTCTGTCTCCGGATATCGACGATCGAAGGATCTTCAGCGATCGCCGCAGCTTCTCTCTGGAAGTGCTCAACGCTGAATTCACTCAGAACACGAAAGGGATTCTGGCGGTCGCCATCGATGATCTCGAAGTCGATGACTCCGACTTCACTCAGAACTTTGAAGAGGCGATCGACCTGCTGAACGTCGTAGCCGCCGAGATTACCGGGTCAGAGTTCACGAACAATCAGGCAATTCCCGATCCAGCGACATTCGGTGTTCTGGAGGCAGCAACCATCCGATCGCGGATGACGCTGGCTCTCAACTCGGAGAACACCAGCATCGAGGGAACGCCAACCTTCTATGATCTTGTTGTCGGATCCCGTACGCCCGACTTCGTCGATCCGACCGCCGATGACGATCAGAATACATTCGACGAGCAAGACTCACAGTTCTCCATCCTCATGGTCAACAGTTCGATCGATAACACGGTCGGATTGCTCGACACCGGCACGGCTGGCTCGGAGTTCGGATTCATTGTCAACAACAATGCCTTCGAAAATGATTCCGACGTCTTCTTCCAGGGTTTCGTCCAGTACCGCGACTCCGGCGGCGGAAACTCGCGGGTCAACATGAACGTTGCCATGAACTCCATGGAGAGCGACGACGACAACTTCGTTGGGAACCCCAACGCGACTGTCCAGGGAGCAATCAGCTTCATTCATAATTCGACGGACACCAATGATGACGACGATATCGTCTTCACGGCCATCGACAACTTCCTGAATCTCGAAGAGCAGGACTCCATCGGTTTCATGTTCATCGACGAGGGAGATGGTGATGCCTTCATCCTCGTGGACGATACCGACAACGACGGCTTGACCGAACTGGGGAACTCCTTCAATGACCCGACGATCGCCGATATTACGGTTGCGAACGGTCCGGTCTTCTTCTTCGACCTGGAAACCGATGCAGATGTCTCGATCCAGAATCTGGAAATCCAGGTCCTTGAAGATTCTGACAACATCACTGGAACCAATACGGCGACTGTGATCGAGGATCAGCGAGTCTTCTTCTTCGACAACGTCTCGGGTGTCGCCGACATTGATATCGGTGGAAACACGATCTTCATCGATGACTCCGGTTCGTTTATCGATCCGTTCACCGGCTTCCTGTTCCTGGTCAACGACATCATTGTGACCGAGTTCGACGCCGCCAGCGGCGAAATCACACTCAACAGCTCTTCGGACAATACCGTGCGAATTAATCCGACCGGAGCCCTGCTGACTAACCCGGATCTGCTGTTCGACGGACCAATCGGCGGCGACTTCACCGGACAGCTGCAGTTCAACGGCATCTTTGTTCCGTAAGACGGCGGGGGCGGACACGAACCGTCCCTTCCAACTCCTCTTGTTTAATCTCCTGACGATTCCCTCAGTCGCCCAGCAGGAAGAAGCCACCAGGAACTCAGCATGAACAGATGGATTTCTTCTCTCCGGGCTTTGCCGAAAACATACTTCGGGAATAGAGCTATGATCTCATTCTGGACTCGCGGCAGTTCTCGCCACTTCACGGCGGATCTGCCAGACTCGACGACCGCCCTCGGACGCCGTCGCACCGGCTGGCGTCGCGGCCTCCTGTTTGGCTCGGCTGCTCTTGGTGCCCTGTGCCTGTCGCTGCTGAAACCAGTGAGCGTTCAGGCCCAGCCTCCGGCTCCCGGATTCGGCGACAGTTTTGGCAGCAGTCTCCCCTGGGATTCACGGCGTCAGTACTACGAACAGCTGCCGGCCGATCGAGGCGGTGTCTACGAAGAGACCTCGCCCATCGACCGCTTTCTGTATCAGGTCGCCGATCAGTCCTGGCTCCAGATCGACTACATGCTCTGGAATCTCGATCAGTCCAACGATGAGATCATCGGCGAATCCGTGCTCAACGAAGAGAACCCCGACCTGGGTTATCTGGCGTTCGATCGTTCCTCCGGAGCTCCGCCTGTCAACGACATTGGAGGCACACGGCTCGGCTACGCTCAGCGAATGGGCCTCATCGATCTGAACAGCATGAACGGGATGCGACTGAAATACGGTCTTGAAACTCTCGAGGGAACTTTCGAAGCCAGCGCCTGGTGGATCTTCCAGACCAACCGGAGCGGCGCCGCAGGTCCCTATATCCTCCGCAACAACCTCCTCGGAGGAACAGCGGCGACGCCCACGGTCGATTTCGACGGCGTGACAGCGATTCCGCTCCTGCGAGATTCCACCATCGCGAACAGCGCACTCATTTTCGATACCTCCTACGCAGTCAACTACGAGTCGAGTCTGTTCGGGACCGAGTTCAATTACTTCTGGGACGACAAACGGCCCAAGAACGGCTTCCATTTCAAGCACATGCTCGGCTTCCGGTACATGAAGCTCGACGAGAACATGAGGCAGACCGGCGTCGATAGCGAGGTGACCACCGACGTCAATAACAACGAGATCACCTATTTCCGCACGGCGACCATCGAAGCCGATACGATCAATCAGATGTATGGTCCACAGATCGGAGCTCGGATTGAACTGGTTGATGACTATTTCATTCTCGGTGCGCAGCCGGCCTTCACGCTGGCCTTCAATCACATTGACGCCCGAATGAATACCAACGCCCTGTTTACCGGCGACGATCCGCTCACCCCGGACGATGAATCAACCGATCCGACGTACGACAAAGTCACGCAGGACAAACTTTCGCCTGTTCTCAGCCTGGCGATGTACACGAAGATTCGCCTTCAGGAGAATTTCTACCTGTACGCGTCCTGGGACGTGTTGTTCATGGACGCCATCGTGCGACCGGGTGAGACGATCATCTACGACGACGACGGCGATATCACGCCCGACTTCTACGTCGACCCAATTGAAACCAGTGCCCTCATCCAGGGCTTGAGCGTCGGAGCGATCTTCGAGTTCTAGATCCGATCGCTGCCGTGCAGGAACGCACTTCGGAAAACAGCACACGAAGCCGGTTCGAGCCGAAATGGCCGCGAGGAAACTCGGTGGGGCATTTCGGCGATCGGGCTACGGTTCAACGACTGTCCTCATCGATGCGTTCCCATTGCGGTCACTGCTGGTCGGCGGCGCCAGAGATGGGTAGACCGACGAACGCAGTAGCTGAGGACGGGGATTGAAGTCCTGAGGACGTAATCCCCGACCGGTTCCGGAGTCCTTCTCCGTATCGAACCATTCTTCTCGAGGAGCCTTCTGCTCCGCATTGAACCGCCCGTCCCCCGTTATCGGACATCGGACCGGGGCTGCGCCGATTTCTCGTGCCACTCGCTGCTAAAATCCCCGTTTCGCGGGGCTTCGCGCGAAAATGGGATTTCTACCCAGAAGCTCCAATGATCGCGCTTGAAAATGGGATTTCCGCCCATTAGATTGGACCGCGTAATGAGCAAGCTATCCCGGAAATCGCCCAGACTCATGAGTGAAACCCCTGCGGAATGAGCGAGCCCATTATCACTGGTGAATTCAAGCGGACGATTGACGAACGGCATCGCCTTTCGTTGCCCCCTGAGTTTGCCTCTGCAATTACTGACGAACACGGCGAAACGATTGTCGTGAAGGAGCGATATGGATGTCTGAGTCTCTGGTCTGCGGCGAAGTGGCAAAACCGGCTCGACCAGGGTGTCGAAATCATTCGTCAGAAGATTGCAGCTGGTCGCCTCGAACAGCGATGGGACGAAGTGCAACGGCTTGGTCGACTGCTTTCCACCCGTCAGGTTTCCGTCAAACTGGCGAATCGTTCCCGACTCTTAATTCCTGAAGGCTTTCGGAATTTTCTGAACGTGGCTCCCAACCAGGACGTGGTTGTCGTGGGAGCTGTCGTCTGTGTTGAGGTCTGGAGTCAGGAAGCCTGGCTCGACACGCTCAAAGACGAGATGCCTGAATTCAATGGACTCTTCAAGGAGTTGAGTTCCTAAGCAAACACTTTCGAGATGCTTTCCGGGTCAGAACTGGCAAAGGCGTAGCTCACTCAGCGAAACAGAGTTGCTCCCCCAATACCCAAGGACGGGCCCAATGCACGGATGCAGGAGATGACACTCCACTGGCCCGGAAAGCTTTTTCTCGAATCGCCCCCGGCTGCCCGGCAGCTCTTGCCCCTTTGCCGGGGCATGTGCATGATGAACGGATCTGACACCCGTCGCCTCTCTGTTGAGGATTGATTCATGCGACGCGCTCTCCCGTGGCGAGTCTTCTTTCTCGCCCTCATTCTCCCGCTGAACTCTTTCATCGTTCCGGTCCGCGCTCAGGTAGCCGGTGTGGAATCTCTGCCCAAATCGGACTGGGCAGAAATTCGCGTCCTTGATGCCGAGTCCCATCAGGGCATTCCACTCGTCGAACTTCGCACCGTCAACGGACTGCTGTTCGTCACCGACAACTGCGGGCGAATTGCGTTCCAGGAACCAGGCCTGCTCGGTGAAGAGCTCTTCTTCTTCATTCACAGTCATGGGTATCAATCCCCCAAAGATGGCTTCGGCATGGAAGGTGTCCGGGTGGTCCCCCGGCCCGGTGAACCAGTCGAGATCCGTCTGCGAAGAACCCAGCTCGCCCGCCGCGTCTGTCGTCTCACTGGAGAAGGAAAGTTCCGCGATACGCTGCTGCTCGGTTATGAACGTCCGCTTCCGGAAAGCAGTCATCCCGGAAAGGTCGCCGGTCAGGATTCCATCCAGCCGGTTGTCTACCAGGATCGTATCTACCACTTCTGGGGCGACACGCAGCGAATGAGCTATCCGCTCGGCCTGTTCCGCATGGCCGGAGCGACAACACCGCTTCCCGAACAGGGGCAGGTTATTTCCGTCGAGCAGGGATTGCCCTACGACTACTTCACCGACGAGAAAACCGGCTTTGCCCGCGCGATGATGCCGCTTCCCGAACGGCCGGAGGGAGTTGTCTGGGTGGAAAGTGTCTTTGTCGTCCCTGATGCCTTCGGCCGCGAACGCTTGGTCGGACACTATTCACGTCGAAAGAATCTCAGCACCGAACTGGAGCAGGGGATCGCCGTGTTCAACGACGAACTGCAGATCTTCGAGCCAGTCGCTCAACTCCCGTTGACGGAGACCTGGCGAAAGCCGTCAGGACATCCGATCCTCATCGAAGATGAAGGCACCGAGTGGATCCTGTTCGGCAGCCCCTGCCCCAACGTACGGGTTCCCGCCCGCTACGAAGACGTCCTCAATCCGGCCCGCTATGAAGCACGGACCTGTGTCTCTCCCGCGCACGACGGACAATCCCCCGCCATCCACCCCGATGCCTGGCGCTGGCAGACGGAGCTTTCACCTGTCGACTCCGCTCAGGAACAGGAGTGGGTGGAAGCCGGAAAGCTGCCGCCGGACTCCGCACGTTTTCTTCCTCGCAACCTCGACGATCCCTCCGAACTTGTTCAATTGCATCGGGGCACGGTGCACTGGAACGACTTCCGTCAGAAGTGGATGCTCATCGCTGGTCAGATCAACGGAACCGCATCGCATCTCGGTGAAGTCTGGTATTCCGAAGCCGACGAACCGACCGGACCGTTTCGTTACGCGAAGAAGATCGTCACTCATGATCGTCAAACCTTCTACAACGTCTGCCATCACCCGTTCCTCGATCGCGATGGAGGAGCCACCGTCTACTTCGAAGGAACTTACACGAACGATTTCTCTGGCAATCTCCACAAGACACCCCGGTACAACTACAACCAGATCCTTTACGAACTCGATCTGAGAAACGTGAATCTGCACTCTGTTGCCGAGTCCACGGAATAAGGAAACGTTGTTTCGCGGTGGCGTAGTCATCGGGGCAGGTGACTTTGCCCGGGGAATCGCAGCCAGTGAGGGCCCCGTCTTTGACAGGTCCGACAATCACCGAATGCGTCTTTCTGCCCGCACTTTCCTCATCGGCCCCTCTTGGATCGGAGCGGCTGCGCCTATAATAGCTCGTTACGAAACAAACGAGAGCAGGGGCGGGGATTTGCATGGACGTGCGCGAGAAGCTGGCGATTCTGGCCGATGCCGCCAAGTACGATGCTTCCTGTGCAAGTAGCGGCTCGAAGGCCACACGTCCGGGCAGCAAACTCGGCAGTACTGAAGGGATGGGAATCTGTCACAGTTACACTCCCGATGGCCGCTGTGTCTCGCTGCTCAAAATCCTGCTCACAAACTACTGCATCTACGACTGCCAGTACTGCGTGAATCGCATCTCCAGCGACACGCCCCGCGCCCGCTTCACGGTGGAAGAAGTCGTCTCACTGACTCTTGAGTTCTACCGCAGGAACTACATCGAAGGGCTCTTTTTGAGTTCGGGCATCATCCAGAACTCGAACTACACCATGGAGCAGCTTACGCTTGTCGCGAAGACACTGCGGCAGGAGCATCAGTATGGGGGATACATTCATCTCAAGACGATTCCCAATGCCGATCCCGAACTGATTCAGGAGGCGGGGCTCTGGGCCGATCGTCTCAGCGTCAACATCGAGTTGCCGACCGAAAACGATCTGCATCAGCTCGCGCCCGAAAAGAAAAAGGTCGAGATCGTGCAGTCGATGTCGGGCATCCGTGAGAAGATTGACGAGTTCAAAGCCGACCGGAAAGAGGGCTTCAATGCTCCGCGATTCGCACCCGCCGGTCAAAGCACTCAGATGATTGTGGGAGCCACGCCCACGTCCGATCAGGAGATCCTGCAAACCGCCACCGAACTCTATACCGGTCAGAATCTCCGTCGCGTTTACTACTCCGCTTACAGTCCGATTCCCCACGCCGACGCCCGGCTGCCTGCGCAATCGCCGCCGCTGGTCCGCGAGCATCGTCTCTATCAGGCCGACTGGCTCATGCGGTTCTACGGTTTTTCGTCGGAAGAAATCGTCACGGAGGCCGATCGCAATCTCGCACTCGATATCGATCCGAAACTTGCCTGGGCGCTCGCCAATCGTCACTTTTTCCCGGTCGATGTGAACCGGGCCTCTCGGGAAGAGTTGCTCCGCGTTCCCGGAATGGGCGTTCGTTCGGTCGATCGCGTTCTGCAGATCCGCCGCCACCGACAGCTTCGCAGCGAAGATCTCAAAAAGCTTCGTGTCGCATGGAAGCGAACGCGAATCTTCGTGCAGACCGCCGATCGAAATCCCGGTTTGCTCAATCTGGAGAGTCTGAATCTGAGACAGCAGCTCCAGCCAGCCCGCAAGCAACTGTTGCTGTTCGACGCGGCGACATCCGCCACAACGGGTGAGGTGTAGCCGTGCCGCTCCGTGCTGTGGAAACGTTCGAAGAATGGCGGGAATCCGCGCGGGAATTACTCGCGGCAGGAATTTCGCCAGAAGAAGTCACCTGGGCCGGCCCGTCACAAACACTGTTCACTCCGGAATCCGCTCATGCCGGGCAATCAGCGGGAACGCAGAATTTCTCTGTTCCGCCGGAGTTCATCGAGCGGGCTCGAACGGTGGCCTGTCATCTGGATGTGAGTCGCTGGGAATTACTCTATCGCATGCTCTGGCGACTCACGCACGGCGAGCGTCACCTGCTGAAGGACTCCGCTGATGACGACGTCTCGCGATTTCAGCGAATGCACAAAGCCGTCACGCGTGATGTTCACAAGATGAAAGCCTTCGTGCGATTTCGGAAAGTCGAGGTCGGCTCTGAGGAGCGGTTCATCGCCTGGCATCGTCCCGATCATCGGATCGTCCGGCTCGCCGCTCCCTTTTTTGCTCGCCGGTTTCCCGCAATGGAATGGACGATTCTCACGCCGGCCGAATCGGTCAGCTGGGATCAGCAGGAACTGAGATACGGCCCCGGCGTTCCCGCTTCGGAGGCTCCGGAAGGCGATGTGCTGGAAGATCTCTGGAAGACATATTACGTCTCCACGTTCAATCCGGCCCGGATTAAAATGAAAACAATGAAGAAGGAGATGCCGGTCCGTCACTGGCCGACTCTCCCGGAAACAGCACTCATTCCCGAAATGCTCGAACAGGCGGGACAAAGGGTGACGGCCATGATCAACACACGCGAAGGTTTTGAGACGACAGCCACCTCGTACTTCCCCGAGAGGATGACCTGGAAGAACGTGGCAGAGGCGGCTCAACACTGCAAAGCCTGTCACCTCCACGAACACGCCACACAGACCGTGTTCGGAGCGGGCGCGAAGAAGCCCGAAATCGTGATTATCGGCGAGCAACCCGGCGATCGTGAAGATCTCGAAGGCGAGCCCTTTGTCGGCCCGGCCGGGCAACTTCTTGATGAAGCACTCGCAGGCGCGAAGATCGACCGGGCCAGTGTCTACATCACGAATGTCGTTAAGCACTTCAAGTTCACACACAAAGGAAAGCGGCGTTTGCATCAGAAGCCGAATGCCCGCGAAATCAGTGCCTGCCGACCGTGGCTCGAAGCAGAACTGGAGATCCTCAAACCCTCCTCAATCGTGCTACTGGGGGCGACAGCCGCTCAGGCGCTGCTCGGCCGGGATTTTCGGATCACCCGTCAGCGGGGCGAGATGATGAAGTCTGAGTGGTGCGACCGCACGATTGCCACCTGGCATCCCGCGGCGATTCTACGAATGCCGGATCAGGATCGGCGTCGGCAGATGAAGGATGATTTAACACTCGATCTGGCAGCAGTTCGTTAACGTTCAGTTTTGCGGCACCTCGCCCCATTTCTCAGCAATCGCCACAAAGCGGTTGGCGAGTCTGGAGAGAGGTACACGCTTCATGGTTGGAATTTCAAACCCTTTTCCATTTTTGACTTACGCCTTAGTTGACGGAACTATTGGGGCCTTTATTCTCACAGGATCAGGCACAAGCTTGAGCACTACGCTGGGATAAGAACGGAATTGCAGCGGGTGCAGTCCACTATCAACGTCGCGACATCCCCTGAAAGCGACTCGGAGCATTCCATGGCAATGGAGATCGTAGTCCCGGCTGTAGGTGAATCGATTTCAGAAGTCCAGATCGGCGAATGGTACATTCCCGAGGGCAAATGGGTCGCAACCGACACCGACATCGTGGGACTCGAAACGGATAAGGCCACCTTCGACGTTCCTGCCCCCGCTGGTGGCAAGATCACCCGGATTCTCAAGAAGGCCGGTGAACGGGCAGCCGTCGGCGATGTCATCGGCTACTTCGAAGAAGCCGCTGCGCCCGCCGGTCAGGACTCCGGGTCCTCGAAGAAGTCTTCCGACGGGAATTCGTCGGGTGGCCAGAAAGAGGACGCGGCGAAACGCCCCCTGGAGTCGAGCGGGAAAGCCCCTTCTTCCTCAGGCGATTCCAAAGTGATGCCGGCCGCATCCCGCGAACTCGCTCAGCGAGGCATGGATGCTGGTCAGGTGGCTCCGACAGGCCCCGGCGGACGTATACTCAAGGAAGACGTCATCCGCGCAACCGAGCATGGGACTGCGTCCGGTCCTGGCTTTTCTCAACCGATGCGTTCGGAAGACGTCATCCCGCTCAGTCCGATCCGTCGCCGCATTGCTGAACGGCTCGTCTCCGCCCAGCAGGAAGCGGCCCTGCTCACGACATTCAACGAAATCGACATGTCGGGCGTGATGGACCTGCGGAATCAGTACAAAGACGAATTCCTGAAGAAGTACGATATCAAACTCGGCTTCATGTCCTTCTTCGTGAAGGCTGTCGTCGACGCTCTCAATCAGGTGCCCCAGGTCGGAGCCCAGCTCAAAGACAATAAGCTCGTCTACCGCAACTACTACGACATCGGCATTGCCGTCGGCGGCGGGAAGGGACTGGTTGTTCCCGTGCTCCGCAATGTCGAACGGATGAGCTTCGCCGAAATCGAACTGGCCATCGCCGACTTCGCCCGCCGTGCCAAAGACAACAAGGTCACGCTGGAAGAACTCGAAGGCGGCACCTTTACGATCACCAATGGCGGCATTTATGGTTCGCTGCTTTCGACGCCGATCGTCAATCCTCCACAGAGCGGCGTGCTCGGAATGCATGGGATTTTCGATCGTCCAATCGCTCTGAATGGCGAAGTCGTCATTCGTCCGATGATGTATGTTGCCCTCACTTACGATCACCGCGTGGTTGATGGTCGCGAAGCTGTGACCTTCCTGAAACGCATCAAGGATGTGGTCGAAGCTCCCGCCCGAATGCTCATGGAGATTTGACCTCCGCCCGCCGTAACTCTCACCTCCGCTGCGACGTCTGTTGATTATGAGTACCACCTTCGATCTGATCGTCATCGGGGCCGGCCCCGGCGGATATGTTGCGGCCATTCGTGCAGCTCAACTGGGGTTGAACGTCGCCTGCATCGAGAAAGAGAAAGCCCTCGGCGGCACGTGTCTCCGCGTCGGCTGCATTCCGAGTAAGGCCCTGCTCGAATCGAGCGAACTTTACGAAGAAGCTAAAGGCCATTTCAGCAGCCGGGGGATCAACGTCGGCAAGCTCGACCTCGATCTGCAGAAGATGCTCGGGCAGAAGAACGAGACGGTCAACACACTGACTCGGGGTATCGACGGGCTGTTCAAGAAGAACAAAGTGACCCGTTTTCAGGGGCATGCGACTTTCCAGAGCCCTGACAAGCTCGTCGTCCGCTCAAGCAGCGGCACCGAGGAACTTGCCGCGAAGAAATATCTGATTGCCACCGGCAGCATGCCCGCGACTCTGCCCGGCGTCGTGCTGGATGGGGATCGCGTTGTCACGAGTACCGAAGCTCTTGAATTCGAGAAGGTTCCGGACAAACTCGTCGTCATTGGCGGGGGGGCCATCGGCCTCGAAATGGGGACCGTCTGGCGACGGCTCGGCTCCGATGTCACCGTGCTCGAATACCTCGACCGCATTCTGCCCGGCATGGACGGGGAACTCGCCAAGCAGGCTCTCAAGATCTACAAGGCCCAGGGGCTCAAGTTCCAGCTCGGAGCCAAGGTCACCGGCGTGACCGTGAATCGCAAGAACTGCGACGTCCATGTCGAAGGGGCAGACGATCTTCGTTGCGATCGCGTGCTCGTTTCCGTGGGCCGCAAACCGAACACCGAGAACCTTGGTCTCGAAGAGGTCGGAATCCAGACCGACAAACGCGGATTCATCCAGGTCAACGAGCACTACGAAACCTCGACCCCCGGCGTGTTCGCCATCGGCGATGTCATCGGCGGAGCCATGCTCGCTCATAAAGCCGAAGAAGAGGGCATCGCCTGCGTGGAGCGAATCGCGACCGGTTACGGCCATGTGAATTACAATGCCATCCCGGCGATTGTCTACACGACTCCCGAAGTCGCTTCCGTTGGTCTGACCGAAGAGGAGCTGACCGAGAAGAAGATCGAGTACCGTTCCGGCTCCTTCCCGTTTGCGGCCAACGGGCGAGCCCGCGCCATCGGCCATGCCGAGGGGATGGTCAAGATCCTTGCCGACAAGAACACCGATCGCATTCTCGGGGCTCACATCATCGGCCCGCATGCAGGCGATCTGATTGCCGAAATCGCCGTCGCCATCGAGTTCCATGCCAGCAGCGAAGACCTCGCCCGCTGCTGCCACGCTCACCCGACTCTCGCCGAAGCGGTTAAAGAAGCCGCCCTCGCTGTCGACAAACGCGCCATCCACTTCTAGACGGCAGCGTATCTCTAAGATCCCCCGCTACTTTGCGAACTCGCGGCTGATCTGACGAGACCGATGGAAGAAGGCTTCGTCGAGATGGTCATGGATGCGGTCTTCGGTCAGCATCATGCCGACGATGCCGCCGGGCGGCTCGAATTCGATTCGATCCACGAGCTTCGTTTCTGTGTCGGACACCGAGACGAACTGGTGCGTATGAATCCACTTCGGCACCGGACCTTTGACAAGTTCTTCGACGAACATGTCGGGCCGATTGAACATCGTGATGCGATGCGTGACCTTCTGGACGATGCCGAAGGTCTGCACGGCGAACTCGAACTGCACCCCGTGCTCAAACTCAGGGGGCACGTCGATGAACTTCAGTCCCATCTGCGGCGGGCTGATCTTCAGCAGGTTCGCGGGACGAATGAAGAACTCAAACACGTCGCTCACGGGCGCGGGGACGACGAGGTCGCTCGAGAAAATCGGCATGAGACTTCCAGAATAGACGCAGAATCAGAGAGTCGGGAGAACAGCGTCCCCTCTCGTATTATCGCGGACTTCGACAACGGGCAAGTCCCGATTCTCAGAAGAGGCGGTTATACCCGTTCAGGGCGGCCACACGGTAAGCTTCCGCCATCGTGGGATAGTTGAACGTGGTATTCATGAAGTACTTCAGATTGTTCGCCGATCCCTGTTGCGACATGATCGCCTGGCCAATGTGAATAATCTCGCTGGCGTTGGCTCCGAAGCAGTGGATTCCCAGGATCTCCAGCGTCTCCCGATGGAACAGCAGCTTGAGCATGCCGACGGTCTGGCCCGTAATCTGGGCGCGGGCGATGCTCTTGAACATCGAGTGTCCGACTTCGTACGGAATCCGAGCTTCCGTAAGGTCCCGTTCCGTCTGTCCGATCGAACTGATTTCCGGGCTGGTATAAATTCCCGAAGGGATATCCTGAATCATCGCCCGATCGGCATGGCCGTTGATGAAATGACTGGCCGCGTAGCGACCCTGCACATAAGCCGCCGACGCCAGTGAAGGAGGTCCGATGACATCCCCGACCGCATAAATGTGATCATGCTTGGTCTGGAAGTCGTCGTTGATTTCGATCTGTCCCCGTTTGTTGGGAACGATGTCGATCGAGTCGAGTCCCATGTCGTTGCTGTTGCCCTGCCGCCCCGCAGCCCAGAGCAGACAATCGGTTTTGAGCATCTTGCCCGACTGCAAATGGAGGATGACGCCATCGTCTCGAGGTTCGACCCGCTCGAAGTTCTCCCGATGGCGAATCAGCACGCCGCGGTCCCGCAGGTGATAGCTGAGGGCATCGATGATCTCGTCGTCGAGAAACTCGAGCAGTTTGTCACGTCCGTTGACGAGGTTCACCTTACAGCCGAGGTTGCGGAACATTGAAGCGTACTCGCAGCCGATCACGCCTGCTCCATATATCGTGATCGAAGTCGGCGTGTAATTCATCGTCAACACGGTGTCGCTGTCGTACACGCGGGGATGATCGAAGTCGACCGACTCCGGACGGAACGGCCGCGATCCGGTCGCAATGATAAAGCCGCCGGCAGTCACTCGCTGACAGCCGCCGTTGTGCTCACAGACTTCGATGGTGTGTTCGTCGAGAAAACTGGCATGACCGTGCGTTAGAGTCACGCGATTTCTGCTGTAGAAGCCCTGTCGCATGTCGACCTGCTTGGCGATCACCGCTTCGGCACTGCGACGCATCTCCGGGAAGCCGAGTTTGAGCGACATTCCGAGGTCTTTGGTGAACGCCGAGGAGTTCAGCTCGGTCATCCGGAAGATGGAATGTCTCAATGCTTTACTGGGAATTGTTCCCCAGTGAGTGCAGCCTCCGCCGATGAGGCTGTATTTCTCGATCACGCCAACGCTCTTACCTTCTTTGGACGCCTGCATGGCGGCCCCTTCGCCACCGGGTCCTGTTCCGATGACCACGACATCGTAATCGTACATGTACTCCATCCTCGGTAAGTAGATCGTTGCACGTGCCTCAGGCCGCCACTTTCGCCTTCGCGAGCGAAAATTCCGGACGGCCGCATCCAATTGCCAGCGCCGCATCAGCTTAGGGGAGCAGCGGAAACGCGACAAGTGAGATTCGGGCCCCGACCGCATTCGGGAACGCCGGTCCACATGATCAAAGTTCCTGGAGTTAGTGCGGGTGACCATGGACAAGCGGCCACGTGCTGGTGAGGGGGTTGGCCTCAACCGATCGGATTTGAGGAAGGATTCTCGCATGTTGAGGGTTTTCCCTCTCTGTTCGCCCCTCCAGTAGCAGATTTGTGACCTATTAGTTGTGTGCGATAACGGCTTCACCACTCGATGAAAGTTGAGAGCACGCCCATGGACTGGCTGCATTCATGTAAGGAAATTCTCAGGGAAGCCGATGGGCAGACCCTTCCGCCGAAGTTCAAACTCCCGGTGCTTCCGACCGCGATCACTGAATTCGCCAAACGCTCCAACGATCCAGAAGTCTCCGCCGGCGACCTGGCCAGGATCCTCGAATCGGACTCCGGACTGACCGCGGATATCCTGCAGCTCGTTAATTCCAGCACAAACGGACTGCGATGCACGGTCTCGTCGGTCAAGCAGGCCATCAGTCTGCTTGGCTTCAAGAAGGTCCAGTCATTCGTCCTGACCGTCGGAGCCAAGCGGGCAATGTCCCGTTGCGATTCGAGGCTCATCAACCTCTCGCATTTCTGGTCAACAAACCTCGAGCGCGCCCTGTTTGCCCGGGAGATCGCCGGTTTGTTGCGAGTTGATCCCGAGATTGCATTCGCTGGAGCGATGTTGCAGGACTTCCTGCTGCCCGCGCTCACGTCGGCTCTGTTGAATGGCTACGGCGTCTTCGTGGACGAGCGATCCAGTCATCCGCGAATGCTCATCGACTTCGAACAGCAGCGGTTCGGCTGGCATCACGCCAAGGCAGCCGCTCACGTTGCCTGGCTATGGAATTTTCCCGGCGAGATCGTTTGCGGGATTTATCACCATCACCAGGGGGCCGCCATTCTGCTCGATCCCGAGTTCGGTCAGACGACCGTGGCAGCCGTGGCGCTTTCGTCGCTGCTTCCCGACGCTTTGAATCAGACGCCAGATGGTCTCGACTCGCTGTTGACCCTTCAGGAGCACTGGCCGCAATTTGATCTTCAGCTGATCGCCGAGCGGATCGCGGCTGGCTTCTATGAGATGGGAGGGAACCAGAATTATCACATCACGCTGCATAAGCGATTGACCAAACGGCACACACGGGCCAAAGCGGTCTGTTAAGCCCCGCTCTCAAAAATTGAACAAGTACCTGCGGAACGAACACATGGCGACGACTGAAATTTCTTGGACTGCAATCGTTCAGGAAGAGCTGGCCGACCTGGCATTTGCGGAGCTTCCCGCCACCATGAAGCTGCCGGCGCTTCCGGTCGCTGTTACCGAATTCATGCAGAAATCGAAACAGCCGGACACGTCACTGAAAGAACTGGCCGCCATCGTCGAGTCCGATTCGGGACTGACGCTCGAACTGCTGCGCCATGTCAACTCGTCGGCTCTCGGGCTCCGCCATCGGGCCAGTTCCGTTCAACAGGCTCTCGCATTACTCGGGCAACGGCAGAGCACCATCTTTATGGTCACCACCGGAATGCAGGCCGCAGTTCGCGCCCGCCAATCCAAGCTGATTCATCAGGGCTGCTTCTGGAACGCCTGCATGCAGAAGGCGCTGTTCTCCAAGGAAGTCGCCAGGCTGCTCGGAGCCGATGAAGACATGGCATTCGCCGGAGGCCTGTTGCAGGACTTCCTGCTCCCGGTTATCACCAACGACCATTTCGACGATTACGTGCGCTACGTCGAAACGCGAAACACACAACCGCAGTTATTAACGGACTACGAACGCCGTCAGTTCGGCTGGGATCATGCTCTCGCTGGAGCTTGTCTTGCCAACCGCTGGCATCTGCCGGAAGAGCTCGTCTGCGGCGTCCTGATGCATCATCGCGGTCTGCACATGCTCGTCGATCAGCGTCTCCGGAGAACATCGGTCACCGCCGTGGCGATTGCCTCACTGCTTCCCGATCAGCTGCGGCAGAACTTCACCGGCCTGGAACAGCTCGTGCTCTTGCAGCAGAAATGGCCGGCGTTCGATCTCGATGCAATCGTCAATCGTGTCGACGAACTGCACCGCAAGTCGGGGCTGCCGATCAAGAACGACTTCCCGCTCGCCCGCCGCTGCCGCTCCGCTATCGAACGCCAGCAGGAAATCTGCGACGGCATCCTGAAAATGTCGGTCGCTTCGGCTTGACGCCTACAGTGCCCGGGAGGCGTATCCCAGCCGACATGACTTGGCGCGAACAATCCCGAGGGTGGCCCGTCCGTCTGACGGGCGGGTCGCGCAGCGACAAGAGGCCGCGCCATTCATGCTGCAGCCAAAATGGCGTTCGATGGCCCCGCCGACTCTGATCACACCCGTTCAACGTAAACTCGCAATGGAGCGCGAGAGTCGGTCGTCTTAATGTCTTCACCGGCGGTGAACTCTTCCAACTCCGAGAGTTCGATCCGTCCACGACGATTTTCAACGAACGTCTGCGCGATCTCTGAAAGAGTAACGCTAGTGTCGATCGGGCATCGGAACGACAGTGACATGATATCTGTCTTCGATGACCAACTCAGTCTCAACTGTCCGGCGAGTTCGTCGAACCATGCGTAGAACAGGAGGGGAGAATCGTCTCGCCGTTTGCAGTCCCGCACGGCTTCGAGAAACTCAAATACGTCAGCCGAGGATGTGTCGAAATCGCCAGGAAGCGAAATCCCCCAGGTATTCGCACGTGCCTCGCGAATCTCATCACCCGAGATGTTCAAGGTATCGGACGAGATTTCTTGAAGCAGGTCGGACCAGAATGGATTCATGGAACGTCCCCGTTGAACAAAGCATGCCCACGCGAGCGTGGGCATGGCACCCGTCACCCCACAGTTCGGGTTAGAGCCAGAGCTGGATGCGGATGAAGTCCAGAGCGTCGCCGAACAGGACGTAGCCGAGCGTCATGCGACCGCAGTCGATTTTGGCTTTCACTTCCGCGCCGATTCGCAGCTCGGGCAGTTCTTCTTCATTGATCGAGGCGACGACCTGGACCACATTGCCCGCTTCCTGATTCACGGCTGTTCGGGTTGAGATCTTCTGGAGATGACCTTCGTAGGTTGTTTCCGGATCGGTCGCGAGCACGTACTCGACGTCGAGTTTCGGATCACGCTCCTGCTGGGCACGGAGCATGTGGCCCATTCGCTTGTCCTTCACTTCCAGTTCCAGGTGCCAGGCTCCCTTGGGATCCATGACTTCCATCAGCACATCGCCGCGACGAACCGGACGATTCCGCAGGAGTTGATCGACCTGGAACGTGGCGATGACGCCATCGATGGGCGAGAACACCTTCAGCTTGGAAATCCGATCCTGAAGAATCTCCAGCTCTTTCTTCAGGCTGTTGACTTCGATCTGCGTCTCGGCAATCTGCCCCTGCAGTCGGACCGCTTCATCTTCGCGACCCGCCCGGGCCACTTCTTCCAGTTCCGCCTGCTGGGCTCGAACCAGGAATGACTTCTCGCTGATCTCGCCCTGCACGCGGAGAAACTCCGACTGCAACTGCGGATTCGTTAATTGAACGAGCAGTTCGCCTTTCTTGACCGGTTCACCGCCACGGACGAGAACTTCCTGAACCTCGGCGTCGAGCTGAGCAAATACATCCCGTTGAACGACCGGCATGAGCCGCCCGTCGCCGGTGGCGCGGTAGGGATATTTGATCAACATGAGAGCGAGCACCACGGCCAGCACGAGCCCGCTGATGACGAGCGTTTTGGCGAGTGTCTTTCCGCGCAGCGCCCGGAAGCCTCGCCCGATTGTACGCCAGACCGGGAGCAGAAAGATCTTCTCGTGTTCGTCAGCGTTGTGAATCGCGGTCGCGATATGATCGGACATCAGCTCGGCGGCCGCCTGTCGATCGGGATCCCACTGGTTCGAAGTGAGCAGTTCGACCACCATGGCTCCGATGAGCAGGTCGGGCTTCTTCTTGTCCTGCGGCCGGTCTTCGGCCTTGTGCTCCCGGTCTTTGTGGACCAGCGGATAGATCGCGAGCATGCGGGCGTTGGATTCTTCGAGATAATCGGCCAGCTGCTTCTCGACCTGCGGGGCGAGCTCTTTCAGCTCGCCGGTGTGGATAAACGGCTTGCCGGTCGCGTACACGGTCCGCGTCAGCCGGTTCAGCTTCTGCATCAGGTTCGAACGGCGGTTGACTTTGTCCTGACCGCTTACGGCCATCATGCGGGTCTTGTGACCCCATTTCATGGCGATCGCGACACGGTCGGCGGCGAGCAACTGACGGGAATCATTCGCAGCGGTGGAGGCGACCTGATGCGTATCGAGCCCGTTATGCAGATCGAGCAGGAACCGGTCCATCGACTCCCAGAAGTCTTTGGTGTTCACGGTGACCGGGGAGGTCATCTTGCCCGAGACGTGCAGCGAAGCGAGTCCCGCCAGATGCTCCGAGAACTGCAGCAGACCTTTCTGGGCATCTTCGCTGACCTTTTCCGGGAAGAACAGCTGCATCACAGCGACGCATTTCTTGTTCTCGAAAATCGGCGAGCAGACAAACAGGTGCGGCGTCGGTCGCAGATCCGATTTCGTCCCGCTCGCTCCGATGGCAACCGACTGCGAGTTGTTCACGACCTCGGCCAGCAGCTTCATGTTCTTCTGAGCGATCTGCTGGTCGTTCATTGCCCCGGTCGCCGCGAGATTCTCCTCGGCGATGACGTTCAGTCCGTTCTGTTGAACACCCCAGATCGCGGCGGCAGGCGCCCGACAACCCTGCGAGACGCTTTGCAGAAACTGCCGGAAGAACTCTTCCCGGGGCAAATCCTGTCGAGCCAGTTTCTCGACGTTCTGCACACACGCGGCGATCCGTTCACTGGCAGTTGGTTCGTTCATCAGTCGCTTTTACTCGATTGAAGCTGGTTGTACTGGCGATAAGTCCCGCGGGGCTGGTCGAACAAAACGACTCTGGTACGTCGGTGAGCGGTAGCTCCAACTCAACCCTGGTGCCATTGGCTCTGTCAGTGCACGACGACTCGCGGCTCAGTGAGCGCGCAGGATCGGCCTGCGAAGACTCACGTATCTTATGTTTAGCATCGGCCGTCAAGTTCGGTCGCCTCTGTTCACTCCCGATTCGCCGCAAGGAATCACGAATTTCACGAGCAAACCTGACAGTTCTGGCGGTTGATCGGCCTGTTCAACATGACTCAATCTCTCAATTCGCGTCGGCCTGCCCCTGCGTTCCAAACTCGCGCAAGAGTCCGTCGAGATAAGTTTTTAGTTCCGGATCGAGATCCTCGTAGCCCGCATTGCTCAGCGTCTGCCCCATCGTCTGCCGCATCCGATTATGCATCAGATAACGTCCGGCGTCTGTCGTCATGTGGATCGCATCGCGGTACAGCTCGTCGATCGACGCAAACGGAGCCTTCCCCGCTGCGATATCGGCCTGAACCTTTCGGACCAGGTTCATCGCCCAGGTGCAGCGAAACTCCCGCTCGGGAAACTCGTTCCGCAGCCGCTCGAGCAATGCGTTGAAGTAGGCGTCGGTATGCGTGAACTCGGGATTCTTCGCGTCAATCCCCGCTACGATCTCGGCATGACGCGGCCAGCCGGTGTGCAGGATCACAACCGACTTCGGCTGCATTTCGAGCCACATCGAGATCACGGCCAGGTCTTCTTCCAGCGTTGAACCATAGTGGATCTGGAACGAGATCAGACCGTACTGAGCCGACCGCAACGCACGCGGCCAGATGCGGGAGGTAGAGACACACGGCTCGGAGGGATTGTTCCGAATGTACTGCAGATTCTTCCCACAGTCGACATGCCATTCAACGCCCTCATCGAGTCGCGAGGGAACCGTATCCCACGTCAACGAGTTCCCGATCAGGTAGATCCGCTGCTGCGCCTCGAGAACAGTGTTGTTCCGCACGGTGATATTCTTCTCCGGCGTGTTGTTGTAACGCACGGGCGGAGTTTCCGGGGTGGCCAGTTCCCAGCTGTTGTTCTCGGCCAGGTTCTCACCCGCCTGATGGAACCGCAACGGCGAGCGATCGATACGGCGGATCGTGTTCTGACGAATCGTGAATCCGCTCGAGCCCTGGTCGAGGAACATCCCGTTCGACTCGGCTCGACCCGCGTTCAACGGAATATCGGTGATAATGTTCTTCTCGATCACGCTGTCTGGCTGAAAGCCGAGCGTGTAAATGCCACCGCCATCGCTGAGGGTCTGCATCACGTACTGAATGCGATTGCCGGAAATCAGATTCTTCCCGGCCGGACTCGGCGAGGGATTCCAGATCCAACCCAGCGAGATTCCGGTGTAAGGGCAGTCGTGAATATTGTTGTTCGTGATCTTGAGTTCGTTGTTCAACGGAGCCCAGATGCCGACCGCTCCCGGCAGCACCTGGCCACAAAGACTGATCTCGCATTGATCGATCGTATTCCGACTCGGCACCTGATCGGGAGCCGACTGATACCACGCGCGGCCGTCGACCCGGCGAGAATTATCTTCTCCCATATTAATCCCGTTGCCGCCCACGCCGGTGACAACGCAACGCTGCACGACACAATCGCTGACCCGGTTACTCAACCAGAGTGCAGTCGTCCCCATGTTCTCGAACCGGCAGCCCAGGAAACGACAGCGCTTCGCATTCTCCAGCGTTACCCCGGCCGGCAACATTGGGCGGTGACTGGTGGTGCGTTTGCCGCTGGCGTCGCGCGGTTCGTGCATCGACGCCTGAGCGCCCGCCAGTCCCCCGACGGGCATCGGAAACGCGGTTTCAGTGAACGTGATTCCGGAAACAACCAGGCCGCGAACGGGCGTGTCGCCATTGCCGGAGGCCGCAAGAATTGTCGTCAATCGAGGAAGCACGACAGCCGGAGCGTTCTCTTCATCCCCACTCAACAGCACGATCTCTCGGGCGTCGCTGTCGACGTACCATTCGCCGGCGATGTCCGCGAACTCGGCATGTCCTTCAAGATAGTAACGCGGCTGCTTCTCGAAATGATCGATCGCGTAATGCGGAGCGGAGCAGCCAATCGGGCCGACGGTTTTCAGCACTCGCGAGGAACCCTCAAAGCTCGCCACCGGCAGACGGCTGCTCGACCAGTCGTGCATCAGAATGAGGTCGTAACCCGATCCGGGCAAACCGTCGGACGAAACATCACTCGTGTTGACCGTGAATCCGCTCCGACGATCTTCGAGGGCTTTCTCGACCCGAAGGTACCCTTCGTTGGGATAACGGGCAGGGCTGCGAAGTGCCTGGTCGATGACGATCACCCGCGGCTGCACCTCGCTCTGCCAGTTTTCCGGCAAGGCATAACGCCAGCGACCCTGATCGTCTTTGCCTGAGGATTTCAACGAGATTCCCCCGGAGAAGACCGCCTCTCGGGCCTCTTTCGCCTTGAGTGTCAAACCGTCGGCGACGAGTTCGGAATCGAGCTGCAGGGGGTCCGTAAATTCGTAGCGACCGGAGGGCAATACGACGTCAACCGGAGTGGAGAACCCCTGCTTGCGGGCTTCGCGAAGGTCATCGAGCGTTTGCCGCAGTGCAGCGACGTTTGGCTGCTGGACCTGAAATTCAGTCGGCTGTTCCTTCTGCGCGAACGCGGCCGTGGAACAGAGGAGAATGCAGCAGAATATCAGTTGTCGCATGGTGTCGATCCTTCCGGTTGAAACAAAAACGTCAGGAGTCTCCAGCCGGAAACTCCTGACGTAATCTTCGCAGATTCAGAAATGTGATGCTACTTCTCGTGAGCAGGAATCACTTCGTCGTTCTCGTCGATCTCCTCGGCTTGCGTACCGGCCAGGTGGACCGTCTTGTAGCCGCCGATCGCCTTGAAGTAGAAGAACAGACAGAGGTAAATCACCGCCATCGTGGCAGGGATAAACGAGTCGGCAACGAGCGTCTTCCGGTCCCCGGTGATGCCTGCCTCCGCGACCGCTTCCAGCAATTCTTTGTCGCTCTCGCTCCGTTCCTCGGGCGGGATCTTGGCGTAGTCTTTTACCTTGTCACCGTCGATGCCGTATGTCTGAAGCGTGAGGAACTTGCTGGGCTCTTCAGCCTTGAGCTTCTCGTAGATCTCAGGATGGCTTTCCTGAAGCGCTTCAGCTGCGTAATGATCTTTCGAATAGCCAAGCCCAGCCGATCCAATGAGTCCGGCTGACATCATACCAATTCCACCCATGACGCTGATCGCGATCGCTCCAGTCCGGGGGAACCGGTCGCTGACGACAGCCAGCATCGTCGGCCAGAAGAAGGTCTTACCCACGGCGTAAACGCCCAACGCGAGCAAAGCACCCTCGAACGATTGAATTCCACTGGCCAGATTCAAACCGACACATCCGAGAATCGAGCAGACCAGCAGAATTCCAATTGGAGAAAGCCCAATCTTCCGTTCAATGAAGTCGGCACAGAACCGCAGCAGGAACATAATCATCGAGGTGTAGACGAAGAGGATCTTTCCTTCTCCCGATGTCAGAATATTTCCGATGATATTCTGAATCCAACCGTCAGTTCCCAGTTCCACGGCACCGACCAATGCATGTGTCACGAATAAGACGAACAGCAGCCAGGAACCGATCGAAAACCGCGTAATAACCGCGACAGCGATGAGCAGGATTCCACCGATTCCGTAGCCGAGATTCCGGGCAACATCGTCGCTGAGGTTGAACGATCCGAATACACCTGCGAAGAACAGCGACAGCAGGAAGCAGGCAACTGCGCCACCCAGGATGCCGACATCGCGGAACATTTCACCGAAGCTGAGGCCTTTCTCGGATGCTTCCGATCGGGGAAAAGACTGCCCCAGGAACATCAGGCCGTATACGACGGTCGGAATCAGGAAGAGGGCGAGCTGATACTTCCAGGAGATGTTGTACATATCATCCAGTACCCAGCCGAGGGCACTTCCGAGCACAAGACCTGCCGGCCAACTCGCATGGAGAATATTAAGAAAGTGAGTCCGTTTGGTCGGGAATAGCGTCGCGACCAGCGGGTTTGCAACCGCTTCAAGGGTTCCATTCGCGACTGCGAACAGGAAGGTGCCCCAGTAGAGGTAGGCAAACACCGTGGCCTTATCCATGCCAGTACCAGGCATCAATGCTACGAGTGCAGACGCGATATGGAACACGAAAGCCGCGATGACCAGCTTACCGTAACCAATCTTGTCGACAACGACTCCGCCAATGAAGATCCCGAAGCAGAAGCCTGTGAGTCCTGCTCCTCCGATCGCTCCGAGTTCTGTGAAGCTGAAGCCGAACTCGTCTCGCCAGTTGTTCAGAATCCCTCCGCGAATCGCGAAGCCGACCCCGGCTGCCAGAATAGCCGTGAAACCGGCCCACAGCAGGCGATACGCGTTGGGCGCGATCACCTGGGTTTCGTTGGTGTTCATACGCAATCTCTCCAAATACTCGACGCCTCTACGAGGCGATCACGGAAAAAACTGAAGGTGTCAAAGCGAAGTGAAACGTGGCGAATGGGCCTCGTGTCCTCTGCACCGAACGGGCGAACTGCAGAATCTGCTCCGACTTTTTGAGATCGGAACATGTTTATCGAAGCATGCTACTTGTGCGGCAGAGCATTTTCAACGCAAGGCCCTGAGAGCAAACGGCTTCGGCCAGAAGCCCGCTGACGGGCTTTCATTCCCCGTCCGCGATCTGTAAAAGGGGAAGTCAATACGTCAAACGACTGAATTGCAGCTCTAATCCTCTCAGGATGTCCTCATGCGTCACGATGGCCGCACGCCCGATCAGCTCCGTCCGCTCGAAATTCGCCGCGGCTTCACCGGTTCCAGCCCCGGCTCGGTTTACATCAAGGCCGGCCGCACCACGCTGCTCTGTACCGCCAGCGTCGATCTGGATGTGCCCCCCTGGAAGAAGCGGGAAGAGAATCCGACCGGCTGGGTCACCGCCGAGTACAACATGCTTCCCGGAAGCACGAGTCCCCGCAAGAACCGCGAACGAAACAAGGTCGACGGACGATCGACCGAGATTCAGCGGCTCATCGGCCGCAGTCTTCGCTCCGTTGTCGATTTCCAGGCTCTGGGGCCGCGGACAATCACGATCGACTGCGATGTCCTCGAAGCCGATGGCGGCACCCGCACACTCGGCATCACCGGGGGATTCATCGCGCTTGTTGATGCCGTGAACTGGCTCTGTGAGCAGGAGCCCACCTGTCAGGCGAACAAGATTCTCGTCGACAGCGTCGCCGCCGTGAGTGTCGGCATTTACAAGGGCGATGTGCTGCTCGATCTCAACTACGTTGAAGACAGTGCAGCCGAGGTCGATTTGAATGTGGTGATGACCGGATCCGGCGAATATGTCGAGATTCAGGGAACAGCCGAGCAGCGGACCTTCTCCCACAATCAGTTGCTCAAGCAACTCGAAATCGCCGGAAAAGGCATTGTAGATTTGACACGGCATCAGCGGGAAAATCTGGGGAAAAACTGGCCTCTGGACGAGAATCAGTCAAGCTGATACAACCCGCGGCCGACGACGCCGGGATCTCTGGCGTTTGTTCCCATCCCGGACCGTTCGGTCTGAAATCACCTTGTCACGACTGAAACTTCGGAAGCGTGCCACTGGCGTTGCCAGGGCCCTGGACCCGTCAGACACGTTTTGTGTGCCCCGACGAGCCAGGCGACTCCCAAGACAGCAGCTGTGCCAGGATGCCCTCGGTTTTCTCGCCCACTTCACGCCATCGCCAGAACGGAGTCTGTCATGCGTGCCGCGATCTTCCTGCTCACATTCTCGTTGAGTTTCGGTCTGACCAGTCCGTCGCTCACCTCGGCTGCGATCGAAGCAGTCAAAGGGAAAGAATACACCCTGACCACGAAGCATGGTCCATGGATGGTTATGGTCGCCGTCTTCAGCGAGCCTCCCGCCGAGCTGAAAGGCGATGGAATCGGTCCTGAAGAAGCCGCTTCGGAACTCGTCTACGAACTTCGCCAGAAAGGCATCCCGGCTTACACGTATCGCCGCGATCAGAAGTTCGAGTCGATCGAAACGACCAACCGTCTGAACCAGAATGAAACCCGTCAGTACAAACTCGACAGCGAGATCTGCGTGCTGGCTGGAAACTACAGCAGCGTCGAAGGAGAAGACTCCCTCGGCAAGCGGACGCTCGACTGGCTGAAGCACTACAAACCGAAGTGCCTGGAGCAGGGCGGAATCTACAAGCCAACGCCCGGTCAGCCCGGCCCGCTCAGCGGGGCGTTCCTGACCGTCAATCCGATGCTCGATCCGGCGGAAGTCAAACGCCGTCAGCGCGATCCGCAGATCATTCGTTACAACTCCCACTGCGAGTTTTCCCTGCTCGACAACCCCGGGAAATACACCGTGGTCGTGGCTTCGTTCTACGGCAACTCCACGACGCAGGTCGGCGACGAAGCTCCGGATGAGAACAAACTTGGCGGTGGTGGTCTCGATCTTGCCGGCGACCAGGCCTGGCAGGTGATGCGAGCCCTGCGGGAACGCGGCATGGAAGCCTACGTGTTTCATGACCGTCGCAAATCGATCGTGACCGTGGGGGCCTTCAACAATCCCGACGATCCCGGCGTGCAGACAATCTTCAAGAACTTCTCCGCCACCTGGAAGTACGATCCGGCCACCGGTCAGAATCAGATTCTCGCTCAGTCGCTGCCGCTTCCGAGTCAGAACGGCCAGTGGCTCTGCACCTTCGATCCCAAGCCGCAGATGATGGAAGTTCCGTATAAGAACACCCACTGATTTCCGCTGATCCAGACAGAAAGGCCGGGGTCCTCAGGATTCCGGCCTTTTCTGCGTTCATTGCAGAACGAACACCATGCAGAGCCTCCACTCCGGTGAGTCAACCCCACGGAAGTGGATCCAAAAAAGAAGCCGGGGGCCCATTCGGACGTCCCGGCTTCTTTTAGAGCAGATCGATCTACCGTATGTCCGCGAATGAGCGTTGAATCGCCTGAAACGCTGCATCTTTCGCGGACCGAACGGTTACATCAAAAAGTAAACTGCTCTAATGACTCAAAGCGACCTTCGACTATGGCGTCGACGTGCCAGCGGCTGGCATCGGCGTGGTTGTCAGCGTTGGAGCGGGAGTGGTCGTGGTGACCGGCGGTGGGACATCCGTGTGCGGCTCGTCCTCGTTTGCGTGTTCAATCCCGTCGTGATCGTGATCATGGTCGGCGTTGTCGCCACGCGGTTCGACATGGCTCGCGAACGGCGTGTCTTTGATCACGACTTTCAGATCGCCGTGAATCGTCTCGTAAGAGACATCTTTTGGCAGCGGACCTTCGATGTGGAACTGAGATGCGGTTCCCTCGGCTTCGCCTTCCTGCGGCACGGGCTTGAGAACGACTTCACCCTGGGTCACGGTCAGCGAGGTGCCATCGGCTTTGGCGGCGACCGGATTCTCGGCGTGAGCATCGTAGATGTAGAGGGCCAGCTTGGGATCGCTGTCGCTGATCACGATCTCAGCACTGTATTCGTGAGCGCCCAGTTCGAGCAGGATGCCATCGTGAGGGGCGGTGTGCATATGCTCGTGATCTTCAACCGGCGACATGTCAGCGTCGGTCACTTCACGATATTCGCCCGGCTTGCTGCAGGCACTACAGCTCACGGCGATCAGGCCGCTAAACAACAGTTTGGTCCAGAATTCCAGTTGCATCTCTCTCGTCTCCTTGGTGGTAATACGTCAACGGCAGACTGCCTGCTGACTCAGATCATACCGGGTCCAGATTCGGAAACAATGCACTCTCCAGCCGGCGGGAGCGATTCCGATCTCCGCCGCGATTCTGCTTCTTCCACCCGGAAGATGATCCGATACAATAGTTGGGCGGAGTGAGTCGGGCGGTCGCTGGCAGTTTCGATTGCTGGAGGAAAGTCCGGGCTCCACAGAAGGCGGTGGTGGGTAACGCCCACCGTTCGCGAGAACAGGGAAAGTGCAACAGAAAGCAAACCGCCGATGACCCTCCCCGGAGGGCACAGGTAAGGGTGAAACGGTGCGGTAAGAGCGCACCAGCGGGGTGGGTGACCATTCCGGCTTGGTAAACCCCACCGGGAGCAAGATCAAGCAGAGAGGAGCCGGTCCGCCGGCACGGTTTTCTTCGGACCGTTCGACTCTCGGGTCGATCGCGTCGAGGTGACTGGCAACAGTCATCCCAGAGAAATGACCGTCCTCGACAAAACCCGGCTTACAGACTCACTCCGTTTTCTTTTCTTCAGATTCCGTCTCGGCTTCAATCGAATCGCGGATGCGAGTCAGCTCATTCAGAGCCTCTTCCGAAATGCCGTCGGAGATCGACTCGAGCTCTTCACGAAACTTGAACGTCGTTGAACTGCTGAACTCCGGCTTCTCCGGAGTCGCGGCAGGAGCGGGTTTGACCGGCTTTGCTTCCGAAACCGGCATCGCATTCGACGGCGGGACAAATCGCCCGGGTTCAATGGATCCTCCTACGGGGGGCGGACTCTTGCGACGGAAACGATGCTCAGTGAGCAGCGGCGCGGAAATCGGACTGGCCAGATGGGCTGACTCCGCCAGGCTTGGCGACTGCTCCTCCGCGTGAGCCGCAACTTCTGGAGGCATCGGCAACGAACGGGCAATCACCAGCCCGGAACCCAGCCCGAACAAAATGCCGCCGATCCAGAACGAAATCGAATCTCCTTGCCACATGCCACTTCACTCCCTGAAGTTTGCGATTCGCCAAAGACTGGCTGGGTGCGTCTTGCCGCATCTGTTCGCCCCAAAGGTCATCCTCTCCAAGAGGGTGCCACACGTTGATTAATACTTCGCGAAGGCCGCTTCCATCAAAGAGGCCTGTTCGAGTTGATGGCTCTTCTTACTTCCCGTCGCCGGGCTGGCCGAGGCGTGGCGTTCGATCGAGCGGAACGGGTATTCGTCGAAGAACGACTGGCCGAAGTGAGCCTTGAGGAACCGGCTGGCTCCCATGTTTTCCGGCTCTTCCTGAACCCAGCGGACTTCCGTCCCGGCCGGATAGCGGGCGAACACCTGCTGCAGTTTCACATACGGCAGTGGATACAGTTCTTCGAGTCGAACGATCGCCACATCCGGACGCTTTTGAACTTCCCGAGCCGCGACAAGATCGTAGTAAATCTTACCCGAGCAGAGCAGAATTCGCGTGACCGACTTCTTGTCTTCGATCGAATCGTCGTCGAGCACCGGCTGGAATGTGCCCTTTGTGAACTCTTCGATCGGCGAGACACACTCCGGATGCCGCAACAGACTCTTGGGCGTCATCATCACCAGCGGCTTCTTCCACTTGCGAATCGCCTGGCGACGCAGGCAGTGGAAGTGCTGAGCAGGAGTCGTCAGATTTACGATCTGGATATTGTCTTCGGCGGCCAGCATAAGGAAGCGTTCCAGCCGTGCGCTGGAGTGCTCTGGACCCTGGCCTTCGAAGCCGTGCGGCAGCATCATCACCAGACCACTCAGACGTTCCCACTTGTCTTCAGTACTCGCGATGAACTGGTCGATCACCACCTGAGCCGAATTACAGAAGTCGCCGAACTGAGCTTCCCAGATGATCAGACCTTCCGGGCAGTCGAGACTGTAGCCGTATTCGAAGCCGAGCACGCCGACTTCCGACAGAGGGCTGTTGTGGAGCTCGACCAGACCATCAGCTGCGGCCAGTTGTTTAAGCGGACTGTGCAGATTGCCGTCCTGGACATCGTGAAGAACGGCGTGTCGTTGACTGAACGTGCCGCGTTCAATGTCCTGTCCGGTCATGCGGAGCGGATAGCCCTCTGAAATGACCGAGCCGAAGGCAAGCAGTTCTGCAGCGGCCCAGTCGAACGGACGTTGTCCGTTGCCCATCTCGCGACGCTGTTCAAGAAGACGGATCAACTTGCGGTGCGGCTGGAATCCTTCGGGGTAATCAGTCAGCACATTCATGATGCGGCTGAGTTCATCCGGCGAAAGATGCGAATCGACTTCGTCGGCCTCGGAAACTGAACCACCACGGAAGCCGTACCAGTACCCGCCGTAATCTTCCAGACAGCGGATGTACTGATCCCGTTTCGCCGCTTCGAGTTCTTTCTCCAGGACCTGCCGGCGCTGTTCGACGATATGCTCGCCTTCCTCGCGGGTAATTCCCCGCATGCGGATCAGCTGTTCAAAGTAACTCTCGAAGACCGTTCGATGCTGCTTGATGTCACGGTACATCACCGGCTGCGTGAATTCCGGCTCATCGCTCTCGTTGTGTCCATGCTTCCGAAAGCAGTACATGTCGATGACGACATCGCGATGGAATGTCTTTCGGAATTCGAGGGCAAGATTCACCACCTGGGCCACGGCTTCCGGGTCTTCTCCGTTCACATGGAAGATCGGAATCTGCAGCATCTTGGCGATGTCGGTCGCATACGTGCTCGACCGGGCCTGTTCGCGCGTCGTCGTGAAACCGATCTGATTGTTGACCACAACATGCAGCGTTCCACCCACCGAATACCCCGGCAGTTCGCTCAGATTCAGCGTCTCCTGGACGACCCCTTCGCCAATGAACGCGGCGTCTCCATGAATGAGAACAACCAGCCCGTTCTTGTGCTTGAAATCGCGGAACCGGTCCATCTTGGCCCGCATGCGGCCGAGAGCCACCGGGTTGATGTATTCGAGATGGCTGGGGTTGAAGCAGAGCGAAAGATGGACGTTCTTGCCCTGTTCGGTCAGCCAGTCGCTGCTGTATCCGAGATGATATTTGACGTCGCCGCGGCCGATATGAAGCTCCGGATCGGCATCGACGAACTCACGGAAGATCTGCCGGTAGCTCTTGTGCAGAATATTCGCAAGCACATTCAGACGCCCTCGGTGGGCCATTCCGATGACGACTTCCTTGGTGCCGTCGTTGCCGGCTTTCTCAATTGCCATGTCGAGCAGCGGAATGAGGCTCTCCGCTCCCTCCAGCGAGAAGCTCTTCTCGCCG